>NZ_FYDU01000018.1:0-137999 GCF_900187575.1 Pseudomonas sp. Irchel 3A5
TACTCGAATCACTTCGAGGCAGAACGTGACGTGATGGATTTTATTGCTCACTACAACCATCGACGTTGCCACTCTGCCTCGAATAACCTGCCGCCAGCTATTTTCGAAAAACTGGCGGCCTAATACTCCTACAGAATGGTCCAAAAAAACTGGACCATTACACCTCGGCTCCTACAGAAAATAACAAACCCCGCATTTGGCGGGGTTTGGGCTATCGGGTTTGTTTACTTCTTCAACCCCAACTTCTTCAACTCTTCATCGCGCAATTCACGACGCAAGATCTTGCCAACGTTGGTGGTAGGCAACGAGTCGCGAAATTCGACGCTGCGCGGGACTTTGTAGCCGGTCAGGTTGGCGCGCATGTGCTCCATGACTTGATCCTTGGTCAGGGTCATGCCCGGTTTGACCACCACGAACACCTTGATCGCTTCGCCGGATTTATCGTCCGGGACACCAATGGCCGCGCACTGCAGCACGCCCGGCAAGGTCGCCAGCACGTCTTCCAGTTCATTGGGGTACACGTTGAAGCCGGAGATGAGGATCATGTCTTTCTTGCGATCGACAATCCGCATGTAGCCGTCAGGCTGAATCAAGGCGATGTCGCCGGTCTTGAGCCAGCCATCCGCGTCGATCATTTCATCGGTCGCGTCCTGACGCTCCCAATAGCCTTTCATCACCTGAGGGCCTTTGATGCACAGCTCGCCGACTTCGCCCAGCGGCAGTTCGTTGCCTGCGTCATCGATGACTTTGCACCATGTCGAAGGTGCAGGAATGCCGATGGTGCCGATCTGGATTTTCTGGTTTGGGTTACAGCTGGCTACCGGACTGGTTTCAGTCATGCCATAGCCTTCGCAGATGGCGCAGCCGGTCACTTCTTTCCAGCGTTCGGCAGCGGCGAGTTGCAAGGCCATGCCGCCCGACAGCGTCACTTTAAGGGCCGAGAAATCCAGATTGCGGAATTCCGGGCTGTTGCACAGCGCCACGAACAACGTATTGAGGCCGACAAAACCACTGAATTTCCACTTGGAAAGCTCCTTGACCATCGCGGGCAGGTCACGCGGGTTGCTGATCAGGATGTTGTGGTTGCCGATCAACATCATCGACATGCAGTGAAAGGTGAAGGCATAGATGTGATAAAGCGGCAGTGGCGTGATCACCACTTCGCTGCCTTCGTTCATGTTCGCACCCATCAAGGCCTTGCACTGCAACATGTTGGCGATCAGGTTGCGGTGGGTGAGCATCGCGCCCTTGGCCACGCCGGTGGTGCCACCGGTGTATTGCAACACAGCAACGTCATTGCTGGCCGGCACTGCTTCAGTGAACGAAAGGCCGCGGCCTTTGCTGAGCACCTGATTGAACTTGACTGCCGTCGGCAAGTGATAAGCCGGGACCATCTTCTTCACATACTTGATAACGCTGTTGATCAGCAGACGCTTGAGCGGTGGCAGCATGTCCGCCACTTCGGTGACGATCACGTGTTTGACACCGGTCTTGGGCACGACCTTTTCAGCCAGGTGCGCCATGTTCGCCAGGCACACCAACGCCTTGGCACCGGAATCCTTGAACTGGTGTTCCATTTCCCGCGCGGTATACAGCGGGTTGGTGTTAACCACGATCAGACCGGCGCGCATGGCACCGAATACGGTGATGGGGTATTGCAGGACGTTGGGCAACTGCACGGCGATACGGTCGCCGGGTTGCAAGTCGGTATGGTGCTGAATCCAGGCGGCAAACGCGCCGGACTGCTCATACAGCTCACCATAGGTGAGGGTCTGACCCAGATTGGTGAAAGCCGGTTTGCTGGCGAAACGCTCGCAAGACTGCTTCAATACGGCCTGGACGTTGGGGTATTCGTCAGGATTGATC
The DNA here is from genome assembly GCF_900187575.1 of Pseudomonas sp. Irchel 3A5. Taxonomy (NCBI): domain Bacteria; kingdom Pseudomonadati; phylum Pseudomonadota; class Gammaproteobacteria; order Pseudomonadales; family Pseudomonadaceae; genus Pseudomonas; species Pseudomonas sp. Irchel 3A5. The sequence goes on from NZ_FYDU01000018.1 coordinate 1,867, forward strand.
TCGGCAGGTATGCCAGACGGATACTTGTCCTTCCAGAAGTTTTCAATCATGGAAGCCGGGCTCCTCAGCGACAGCGAATTCTTCACACCGCTTGAATGCGATGATTTTTTTGTGTTTTGGAATTTTGCAGTTCACGCTTCGTTGCTTAATGACGGGTCAAAAGCGGGCCGAGAGTAGCAGCTTTGCAAATGGCCGCCTAGAGGCAAGGAATGCTTCCACAGTCACATAAATGACTCAAGAATTCATAAAAGTCACGTTTAGAGTTTTAGTTCTATTTATTCTGGATCTGGCTGAAATGGCTGGTTTAGAGACGTCGACCTGATCCAGCTTTGAAATGCGGCCTTAATGTGGGAGCGGGGCTTGCCCGCGATAAGACCTCCTCGGTCTATCTTGGATCGAGGTGCTCCTATCGCGGGCAAGCACCGCTCCCACATAAAATCCTGATCCACAAAAATCACGCGATATCCCGCAACTCCCTCCTGAGAATCTTGCCCACCGGCGTCATGGGCAGCGACTCGCGTAGCACGATCTGTTTGGGCACTTTATAGCCGGTGAAGTTTTCTTTGCAGAACAGCTTCAGCTCCTCAACGCTGACGCCGCCTGCGCGAGGCACTACAAACAGTTTCACCGCCTCCCCCGAGCGCTCATCAGGAACGCCGATCACTGCACAGTTGGCGACGCCCGGATGCCCCATCACCACCTCTTCGATTTCATTCGGGTAGACGTTGAAACCGGACACGATGATCAAGTCCTTCTTGCGATCGACGATGCTGACAAAGCCGTCGGCTTCAATCACCGCGATATCACCGGTCTTGAACCAGCCTTCGGCATCCAGTGCTTCGGCAGTCGCCTCCGGACGTTGCCAGTAACCGAGCATCACCTGCGGCCCCTTGATACACAGCTCGCCGCGCTCGCCTGACGGCAACTCATTGCCCGCATCATCAATGACCTTCATCAACGTGCCCGGCACTGGAATGCCAACCGTACCAAGACGCGCATATTCACCATAAGGATTGGCGCTCGCCACGGGCGAGGTTTCGGTCAAACCGTAGCCTTCGACAATTCGGCAACCGGTAATCTGCTCCCAGCGCTCGGCCGTGGCCTTGACCAGCGCCGTACCGCCGGAGTTGGTGCTTTTAAGGCTGGAGAAATCCAGCGACTTGAAGTCAGGGTGATTCATCAAGGCAACGAACAGCGTATTGAGGCCGATCATCGCCGTGAACCGCCATTTGCCAAGCTCTTTGATGAAGCCGCCAATGTCTCGGGGATTGGTGATCAGAATGTTGTGATTGCCGCTGACCATCATGCACATGCAATTCGCTGTGAATGCATAGATGTGATACAGCGGCAGCGGCGCGATCATGATCTCTTTGCCTTCCTGAAACACCGGTTGGCCGTCGCTGCCGTGCTGCAACATACAGGCGTAAACCTGCTGCATGTTTGCAACGAGATTGCCATGGCTGAGCATCGCGCCCTTTGCCAGACCGGTCGTGCCCCCGGTGTACTGCAGCACCGCGATGTCACTGAGTTGCAGGGCCACTGGATTCAGTTGATGGCCCCGCCCCTGACGCAGTACAGCTTTGAAACGGGTTGCCTGCGGCAAGTGATAAGCCGGAACCAGTTTCTTGACCTTATCGACGATCGTATTGATCAGCCAGCCTTTGGCAGCCGACTGCATGTCGCCCATTTTCACTTCGATCAGGTACTGGATGTCGGTATCAGGCAGCACTTCCTGGACCAGCTTGCCGAACACGTTCAGATACACCAGCGCCCGGGCGCCGGAATCCTTGAACTGGTGGCGCATTTCCCGAGCCGTGTACAAAGGGTTCGTATTGACTACGATCAGGCCCGCGCGCAAGGCGCCGAACACAGCAATCGGGTATTGCAGCAGGTTGGGCATCTGCACCGCAATGCGGTCACCGGGCTTGAGGTCAGTGTGCTGCTGCAGCCATGCCGTAAAGGCGGCGGAATGACGATCCAGTTCGGCATAAGTCAGGGTTACCCCCATGTTGCTGAACGCCGGGTGATCGGCAAACTTGCGACAGCTGCGTTCGAATACTTCAACAACCGACGTGTACGCCTGCAAATCCACTTCGGACGGCACGCCTGCCGGTCGCTTGTCGCTCCAGAAATCAGGTTGCATTGTTTTTATCCTCTTACCTGAGAGTGTCTGGCCCACGATGATGGCGCGGGGACTTCGCGGACGTTAGCAGCTAAAACACGGAAGGCAAACATAGAAGGAGGCGACATCATTACCATGAATTACAGAGCTGGCCGGTCTGCGATTCATCAGTCACTCTACACTGCATAAACAAAGCGTTTTAACGCTGCCTTTACCGTTTCCGGAGTCGTCATGAAACATCAGCCGTTCTGGCTTGACGCCAGCGACCGAAGCCGTCTCTACGTTAATGTATGGCTACCTGCGGTCGAGCCAAAAGCGGTGGTCATGCTGTCCCATGGCATGGCCGAACACAGCGGCAGATATGCGCGTCTCGGCAAGGCGCTGGGCGAGGCCGGGTATGCCCTGTATGCCCATGACCAGCGCGGCCATGGCAAAACGGCTGATCAGGGCATGCTCGGCCATTACGCTAACGAGCAGGGTTGGGCAAAAGTAGTCGGGGACCTGGCCAGCGTCGCTCAAGCCATCAACCAACGGCATCCTGACGTACCGGTTTTCCTGCTGGGCCACAGCATGGGCAGCTACATCGCTCAAGCTTATTTACAGCACCACGGCGCAGGCTTGCAGGGAGCGATTCTCAGCGGTTCCAATTTCCGGCCAGTCGCTCTGTATCGCAGCGCTCGCGTGATCGCCGGCCTGGAACGCTTTCGCCAGGGCAGCACGGGGCGCAGCCAACTGATTGAATGGCTGTCGTTCGGCTCATTCAACAACGCGTTCAAACCGGCACGCACCTGTTTTGACTGGCTCAGCCGCGATCCTGATGAGGTCGACAAGTACGCGCTCGACCCATTGTGCGGCTTCCGTTGCACCAATCAGTTCTGGCTGGACATGCTGGGCGGCCTGCAGCAAATCAGTAAGCCATCGAACCTGGCGCAGATCGATCCGGGCTTGCCGTTGCTGATCATAGGCGGCGAATGTGATCCGGTGAGTGATGGCAAGCGTCTGAAAGATCTTGCCGACGCATTGGTCGCGGCAGGCCATCAAATGTTACAACTGAAGATCTACCCGCAGGCGCGGCATGAAGTGTTCAACGAAACCAATCGTGATGAAGTCACCCGTGATCTAATCGACTGGCTGGAACAGACACTGAACCAGCCAAGACCGCGTCGGGCAGAGTAAACGAAGCTCACCGAGCGGTGCCGGACCGTTATCGCTGCGTTTGACATCAATATTCAATTTTCAGGATCACTCATGACCCAGGTTACCAACACGCCGTACGAAGCCCTCGAAGTCGGTCAGACCGCCACTTACAGCAAGACTGTTGAAGAACGTGATATCCAGCTGTTCGCCGCCATGTCCGGTGATCACAACCCGGTTCACCTGGACGCTGAATACGCAGCATCGACCATGTTCAAAGAGCGCATCGCCCACGGCATGTTCAGCGGTGCATTGATCAGCGCTGCCGTAGCCTGCGAGCTGCCTGGGCCGGGCACTATTTATCTGGGTCAGCAGATGACCTTTCAGAAGCCGGTCAAACTGGGCGACACCCTGACTGTGCGCCTGGAGATTCTGGAAAAGCTGCCGAAATTCCGCGTGCGCATCGCGACCCGTGTCTTCAATCAGCGTGATGAGCTGGTAGTAGACGGCGAAGCCGAAATTCTTGCGCCACGCAAACAACAGACCGTGACGTTGACCACGTTGCCAGCGATCAGCATCGGCTGATTTTTCTGATTGGTGTCGTGGGACCGGCTTTAGCCGGGAAGGCGGTGTTCTCTGCGGATGAAGATTCAGCATCTGTCCCGGCCTCTTCCCGGCTGAAGCCGGTCCCACGTCGTCATTGATTCCTGTGGAAGCGAGTGGGCGGGCAAGCGCCGCCCAACAGAAAAAACGCGCCAAATCGAACACAAAAAAATGGGCGACCGAAGTCGCCCAAAATGCCTTGCGTGCTCTTTTTATTGGAAGGCCTCTGCTTCACTTGCGTTTTTGCGAGTCCTTCCAGATGAATAGTCCCTGTTCAATAGGACTAGATTACCCAGATGCGCAGGGTAGAAATTGACTCAGATCAATAGCACCGCACGCCCGGTCGGTGAGCACGCAAATAACTGATCCGGGAAACGTTATTGAGAGGCTCAACGGATCACTGGAGCGAACTTGTTCGCGAAGCGGCAGACCTGAATCACCGCGTCACACCCTCTCGCCAACAAGTTGCCTCCTACCTGACTTAACCCGAACCAGTAGGAGCTAACTTGTTCGCGAAGCGGCAGACCTGAATCACCGCATCACGCCCTCTCGCCAACAAGTTCCCTCCTACCTGACAGCGTACGCCACACGGTAGCGAGCGATCGTCCACGTCAACTCTCGGCACCTGATTTGAAGGATTCGCAATCTTCGGCAGCTTCTATAGAGAAAGCACTTCGGTGCGTTCGCCTAGCGCTTTTTTGGCTTGTTTTTCGACTTTTTCTTGCCCTTAGCCAAGGGCATCGCCTGCTCGAATGCATTGCGCATTTCGTTGAGACGTTTGTCGTTCAGATCATGTACCCGCTTGGCGCGCTCTGCGCCCAGGTCGATCAGGTTTTCATCTGCGCTCATGACCAACAACTCTCGAACACTGGGAAGTGGGGTCAATAATGCTCAATCGCAGTGAGCCTGACCAGTGGCTATCTGACAAGAACATCGCCTTTGTTCACGCCAACCCTTTTTTAACGGCACAATTGCCGGTCAGCGCTGTTTATCAAAGGACTGGATGTTCATGCAATTATCCGCTTCAGAACCCTCGCCACAACCGGCACTGCATGGCGACCTGCCGCCAATGCTGACGCTGCGTGCCTTCGAAGCCGTGGCGCGGCACCTGAGTTTCGTCAATGCGGCTCGCGAATTATCAGTGACGCAAAGCGCCCTGAGTCATCAGGTACAAAAGCTGGAAGCGTTTCTCGAGTGCCGTCTGTTTATCCGTCGCACTCGCGCCATCGAACTGACCGAGGCAGGACGCGCTTATCAGCTACAGGTTCGACAGGCACTGGAAGGCATTGCCGCAGCGACGCGCATTATTCGCCATACCCCGCCCGCGCCCAGCGTATTGCGCATCGGCCTGCTCGCCTCGTTTGCAACGATGTGGCTGGCACCGCGTTTGTCCAGCTTCATCTCGGCCAATCCCGATATCCGCGTCGAACTGGTGCCGTCCTATGACCTGGCCGACGTAGCCGGTGGCGAAGTGGCGCTCGCGATCCGCTATGGCAAAGGTGGCTGGCCCAACGTAAACGCAGTGCGTTTCATGAACGAACGCCTTTTCCCGGTGTGCAGCCCGCAGTACAAAACCGGATGGCTCGCAGCGCAAAAGGGTGTCAAACAGCCGGGACTGGCTCCCGGCCCACTGCTCACTGCGCAAGCGACCATTCCGTTCGAATGGCTGGACTGGGCAAAACAACTGCGCGTGGAAATCAGCCAGCTACAGAGCCTGATGCTGCATGACTACAACATCGTGGTAGAGGCGGCGGTCGCTGGACAAGGCATCGCAATGGGCCGTGATCGTTTGATCAAGCGGCGCTTGCTGGATGGCTCGCTGGTGCATTTGCTGACCGACGCCATCTACGAAGGTGAAATCGGTTACTGGCTGGTAACCGGGGACGAGCCGTTGGGCAGCGCGGCGCAACGTTTCGCCGACTGGCTGGTTGCCGTAAGCCGCGAGGATGATTGAGCGATATCGATACGTAGGGTGAAATCTTTCAGTTTGTCGGACTGATCGCCGCCTTTCACTGTGCGTCCATCTTTATGGAGAGCGCCCAATGAACAACAGCCTGCGTGAACAACTCGAAAAACTCGACCTGCGGCTTCCAACTCCGGACGGCCCGGCCGGCAACTACGTCAGCACAGTGGTCAGCCAGAACCTGCTGTACGTGTCGGGACAGATCCCCATGATTGACGGTCAGCCCGCTTTCATCGGCCGGGTGGGTGACACGCTGAGCGAAGAACAAGGGATGGCCGCAGCGGAACTGGCAGCGCTGGGATTGCTGGCCCAACTGGACTCGGTGATCGGCGACGATCTGTCGAAGCTGGTGCAAATCGTGCGGCTGGGCGTGTTCGTTGCATGCCCCAGCGACTTCACGCGACAGGGCGCCGTGGGCAACGGCGCCTCGAATCTGCTGGTCAGTGTGCTTGGCAAAGCCGGTCGACACGTCCGCACCTCGGTCGGGGTTTCCAGCCTGCCCGTAGGTGTAGCGGTCGAAGTGGACGCCATCTTCGAGCTGAAACCATGAGTCAGACTTTGACCGAAGCGCACATCCAGACGTTGCGCGCCGCAACGCCTGGCTGCCAGCAAGTAATCCATTTCAATCATTCCGGGGCGTCGCTGCCGAGCCAGGCGACCGTGACGGCAATGATCGAGCACCTGAACCGCGAAGCCAGCCAAGGCCCTATGGAAGCCGCAGCACAAGGCGAGATACTGCTGGAAAACGCCCGCAACACCGCTGCCCGGCTGATCAACTGCGCCCCCTCTTCCATCGCATTCATGAGCAGCGGCTCTGCGGCGTGGGGCATGGCTTTTAGCGCACTGGGAGCATGGCGGCGCGGAGACCGCATTCTGGTCGGGCGTCACGAATGGGGCGGCAACCTGGCTTGCATGGCCCAGGCCTTCGCCGCCGGAGCCAGCCTGGAAGTGATCCCGTGCGATGAGAGTGGTGCGGTGTCAGTGTCCGCGCTGGAAGCGATGATCGACGAGCGTGTGCGTTTGATCTCTCTGACATGGCTACCGGCCAACGGCGGCCTGATCAACCCGGCTGCCGCCATCGGCACCATAGCGAAACGGTACGGTATTCCTTACTTTATCGATGCAGGTCAGGCATTGGGACAAATCAGCGTTGATATGCAGGCGCTGGGCTGCGATGTGCTCAAGGGTGCCTGCCGCAAGTTCCTGCGCGGTCCACGGGGTACGGCCTTGCTGTATATCCGCGAGGGTTTCGTCGAAAAACTTCAGCCGCCGTTCGTTGACGTTCTTTCAGCGCCCAGAAACGGCGAAAGCTTTACGCCGCGCAACGACGCTCGACGTTTTGAAACCAGCGAAATGTCCCTGACGCTGATCGCCGGTCTGAATAACGCATTGAGCGAATGTGAAGCATTGGGCGTAGCGCCTGTCCGCCAGCGTATTCGGCAACTGTCGTCACTGTTGAGGAAGCGGATGGCAGAAGTCGCAGGACTGAAGCTACAGGACCTTGGCGAGGCGCATGATCACTCGGGGCTTGTTTCATTCACGCTGGAAGGCTGGGACGCCCTGGAGATAAAAAAGGAATTAGCCATGCGAGGGATAAACATCGGCGCCAATGGCGTGGCTTATACGCCGCTGGACATGCAGGCCAGAGGGCTGGTGAACATTGCTCGGATTTCGGTCAGTCATCTGAACACTGAAAGCGAGATAGAGACGTTGCTCACGGCATTGCGCGAAATGAGCAACGGACAGCAGAAAACAGCCTAGACCTGAACGTCGACCCAAAGCCCCTGGCGCGGCTCGTCATCAATGATTGGCACAACCGGAACGGTGTTGTCGGCATTCAGCGCAACACCTGGGACGGCCAGATGTTCAGGCTCGTCGAAACCTTCTTCACGGCGACGCTGCTGTTCTTCGTGGCGTTGCTGCTCTTCGCGCAACAACCATGCCTTGCGCTGCTCTTCTTCGTTACGCAAGTCGATATTGGTTTCGCCAGAACTGGCCTGCACCGGCGCTACAGGAGGAATGTCAGGTACCTGCCGGGCCGGATCCAGTTGCGAAGTCACGGGTACCACACTCAGGGGAAGCGTCGGCTGCAACATTATTAGTTCTCCTTTTGAGTGGATGTCGGCCAAGTGTCTACCGACTTGACCCCGTAAATGAGAAACTTTCGACTCTGTTTTTGGTAACTAGTGCCTTTAACAGGCTTAAATTGTTGCAAGGGCGTTTAAATACAGGTGTTTTGTCACTGTACCTTTGGCCTGGGCAGCGTGTTCCGTTAACATAGTCGGCTTTTTCAACGCGGGAGACAGGCAGCATGGCGCAGCAGTATCAACCGGGGCAACGCTGGATTAGCGACAGCGAAGCCGAGCTGGGTTTGGGCACCGTTCTGGCACAGGACGGCCGCTTGTTGACCGTGCTCTATCCGGCCACTGGCGACACACGTCAGTACGCACTGCGAAATGCACCTTTGACGCGCGTGCGCTTCTCTCCAGGCGATGTGATCACTCACTTCGAAAACTGGAAGATGACCGTCCGTGAAGTCGATGACGTTGATGGCCTGCTGGTCTACCACGGCCTGAACGCGCAAAACGAAGCCGTCACCCTGCCGGAAACCCAGCTGTCGAACTTCATTCAGTTCCGTCTGGCAACCGATCGCCTGTTCGCCGGGCAAATCGACCCGCTGGCCTGGTTCTCCCTGCGTTATCACACACTGGAACACACCAGCCGCCAATTGCAGTCTTCTCTATGGGGCCTGGGTGGCGTGCGTGCGCAACCGATCGCGCACCAGTTGCACATTGCCCGTGAAGTGGCCGACCGTATCGCGCCGCGGGTTTTGCTGGCGGATGAAGTCGGTCTGGGCAAAACCATCGAAGCGGGTCTGGTTATCCATCGCCAGCTGCTTTCGGGCCGCGCCAACCGCATCCTGATTCTGGTGCCGGAAAACCTTCAGCACCAATGGCTGGTGGAAATGCGCCGCCGCTTCAACCTGCAGGTCGCCCTGTTCGATGCCGAGCGCTTTATCGAAAGCGATGCCAGCAACCCGTTCGAAGACACCCAACTGGCGCTGGTTGCCCTGGAATGGCTGGTCGAGGACGAGAAGGCGCAGGACGCCCTGTTTGCGGCGGGCTGGGACCTGCTGGTCGTCGACGAAGCCCACCATCTGGTCTGGCACGAAGACAAGGCAAGCCCTGAATACTCGCTGGTCGAGCAACTCGCTGAAGTCATCCCTGGCGTACTGCTGCTGACCGCCACCCCGGAACAACTGGGCCAGGACAGCCACTTCGCGCGCCTGCGCCTGCTGGACCCAAATCGTTTCCACGACCTGCATGCGTTCCGCGCCGAGAGCGAAAACTATCGCCCGGTCGCAGAGGCCGTGCAGGAGCTGCTCGACAAAGGTCGTCTTTCACCTGAAGCGCACAAGACCATTCATGGTTTCCTGGGCGCTGAAGGCGAAACCCTTCTGGCAGCCGTCAACGACGGCGACGAAGAAGCCAGTGCACGCCTGATTCGCGAATTGCTTGATCGTCACGGCACTGGCCGGGTGCTGTTCCGTAATACCCGTGCCGCCGTGCAAGGTTTCCCGGAACGCAAACTGCACCAGTATCCGCTGCCCTGCCCGGCCGAATACCTGGAGCTGCCGCTTGGCGAACACGCCGATCTGTACCCGGAGGTCAGCTTCCAGGCACAGCCGGACGCCAGCGAAGAAGAGCGCTGGTGGAAGTTCGACCCGCGTGTCGACTGGCTGATCGATACCCTGAAAATGCTCAAGCGCGTCAAGGTGCTGGTGATCTGCGCCCACGCCGAGACCGCGATGGATCTGGAAGACGCCCTTCGCGTGCGTACCGGTATTCCGGCCACGGTTTTCCACGAAGGCATGAACATCCTCGAACGCGACCGCGCAGCGGCGTACTTCGCAGATGAAGAGTTCGGTGCCCAGGTCCTGATCTGTTCGGAAATCGGCAGTGAAGGTCGCAACTTCCAGTTTGCCCACCATCTGGTGTTGTTCGATCTGCCTGCGCACCCGGACCTGCTGGAGCAGCGTATCGGTCGTCTGGACCGGATCGGCCAGAAACACACCATCGAACTGCACGTGCCTTTCCTGGAAACCAGCCCGCAAGCGCGTCTGTTCCAGTGGTATCACGAAGCGCTGAACGCCTTCCTTAATACCTGTCCGACCGGCAACGCCCTGCAACACCAGTTCGGCCCGCGCCTGCTGCCGTTGCTGGAAAGTGGTGACGACGATGAGTGGCAAGCGCTGATTGATGAGGCGCGCACCGAGCGCGAGCGTCTGGAAAGCGAACTGCACACCGGCCGCGACCGTCTGCTGGAACTCAACTCCGGCGGTGCGGGCGAAGGTGAAGCACTGGTCGAGGCGATTCTCGAGCAGGACGATCAGTTCACTCTGCCGATCTACATGGAAACCCTGTTCAATGCGTTCGGCATCGACAGCGAAGACCATTCGGAAAACGCCCTGATCCTGCGCCCTAGCGAGAAGATGCTCGATGCCAGCTTCCCGCTTGGCGACGATGAAGGCGTGACCATCACTTACGACCGCAACCAGGCGCTGTCTCGTGAAGACATGCAGTTCATCACCTGGGAACACCCGATGGTGCAAGGCGGCATGGATCTGGTGCTGTCCGGCTCGATGGGCAACACCGCCGTGGCGCTGATCAAGAACAAGGCGCTCAAGCCCGGCACGGTCTTGCTTGAGTTGCTGTATGTGAGTGAAGTGGTTGCACCGCGCTCGCTGCAACTAGGTCGCTATCTGCCACCCGCCGCCTTGCGCTGTCTGCTCGATGGCAACGGTAATGACCTGTCGGGTCGCGTTTCCTTCACTACGTTGAATGATCAGTTGGAAAGCGTGCCACGTGCCAGCGCCAACAAGTTCATTCAGGCTCAGCGGGACACATTGAACCCGCAGATCAATGCCGGTGAAGCGAAGATCGCCCCGAAACACGCCGAACGCGTCGCCGAAGCACAGCGTCGCCTCGCCGCTGACACCGAAGAAGAACTGGCCCGCCTGACCGCCCTGCAAGCCGTCAACCCAACCGTGCGCGACAGCGAACTGGTTGCGTTGCGCGAACAGCGCGAACAAGGGCTGGCCATGCTTGACAAGGCGGCGTTGCGCCTTGAAGCGATTCGGGTGTTGGTGGCTGGTTAATGGCCTGGCGATAAATCACCGCGCTCCAATCGCGGGCAAGCACCGCTCCCACATGAGATCGCATTTCTCCTGTGGGAGCGGTGCTTGCCCGCGATTGGGGCGCTGCGGTCCTTAAGCAATAGAAGCTACCGGCTCATCCGCCACCATCCCCGCCTTCATACTCGCCGCATCCCGACTGAAACACCGCGAAGCCAGATACAAAAACACCAGTGTCATGAACAGCGCCACCGGGATCAGGTACATGGCGTCGTGCAGACCAACCGCCTTGTACACCTCGCTCATCTGCTCAGCGCCCGCAGCCGCCATGGCCGAATGGGCAAAGTGATCTGACAGCAAACCCACCACCACGGGCCCCAGCCCGCCGCCCAACAAGTACAACCCTGCGAAGAACAACGCCATCGCCGTCGCCCGCAACCGGGGCTCGACCACGTCCTGAATCGCGGTATAGACGCAGGTGTAGAAGTTGTACGCAAACAACCAACCCAGGCTGAACACACTGACGAACACACCAATTTCAATGCGCCCCGCATGCAAGGCATAGCCCGTGGCCAGCGTCGCAATCAACATGCTGCCCGCCGCGAACAACAACCGACCGTTGGCGAACCGTTGATGCAATTTGTCAGCGACCCAGCCGCCGAGCGTCAACCCGACCAAACCCGTTACACCGACAATCATCCCGGTCGCCACCGCAGCATCATGCAAAGGCAGCAGAAAATACCGTTGCAGCATTGGCACCATGAACGAGTTGCACGCATAAGTCGCAAAGTTGAAGGTCAGCCCGGCCAGCACCAGCCAGCCAAAAGTCGGCACCGAGAGCACGCGACGAATCGGCCTGTCGATTTTCTCCTCGGACATGCGCACACTTTCCGCTGCGCCACGCTTGGGTTCACGAATGAAGAACATGAACACCGCCAGCACCAGACCCGGCACGGCAGCAATGAAAAACGGGGCCCGCCAGCTGTCGAAGGCTGTAACCATCGCTCCGATGGTAAAGAACGCCAGCAGCAACCCCAACGGCAGCCCCAGCATGAAAATACCCATGGCCCGTGCGCGTCGATGAGCCGGGAACAAATCACCGATCAGCGAGTTGGCAGCCGGGGCGTAGCTGGCCTCGCCAATACCGACGCCCATCCGTACCAACAGAAACGTCCAGAAACTGCCCGCCAACCCGTTGACCGCCGTCAGCCCGCTCCACACTGCCAGACCCCAGCCCATGATTTTCTTGCGCGAGCCGTTATCAGCCATACGCCCCAGCGGCAGCCCCGCAATGGCATAGACCAGCGTGAACGCGGTACCGATGATTCCCAACTGAAAATCACTCAAGTGCCACTCCTTGCGAATCGGCTCAATGATGATCGCGGGAATGGTCCGGTCAAAAAAATTGAACAGGTTAGCCAGAAACAGCAAAAACAGAACGCGCCAGGCATTGGACGCCTGTGGTGACAATGGCTGCGGAGTACCTTGCATGGTGGAGCTCCTTTTTTATTGTTATAGCAAGCGCTTGAAGCAGAAGGACTCTGGTTAATCTAGGAGGCCTTTGAATAGCTGTCTGTAAACATTCGCGGAGGAAATGACCTGCCATGGCGACACCGGCATCGCGTTATAACTTTTCGCTATTGAGTTAATTCCAAATTGATTGGACCCCTCAGCCCTTTCCAGTTGGCACGTTTGGCGCAACTCCTATACTGACAGCGAATCGCCACCACTCCTGAATGCTGGCGACCCTGGTATTGAACACATGGGGCCCGCTATGGAATGGCTTGGTTTGCACTTGATGTCCGGTCAATCCCACGACGGGATGCTGCTGCTGGACTGTACGCACAACATGTTCCTCATGGCGCTGTCCTTTGGCGTCATCTCAGCTGCATGCCTGGCGACGCTGGATATCGGCGAGCGCATCATCCATTCGGAAAACCACCAGAGTCGGCAACGCTGGCAGGTGCTGGGAGCTCTCTGCCTGGCAGGCGGAGCGTGGGCCATGCATTTCATCGGCATGCTCGCCTTTGAAACCCCGATGAAGCTCAGCTACGACCTTCCCACGACCATTGCTTCGCTGTTTATCGCGGCCATCGCTGGCGCGTTCGCGATCAAAGCCATCAGCCAGGAAGTCCTCGGGCCAGGGCAATGGCTGCTTAGCGCCATCGGTATAGGCCTAGGCGTGGTCATCATGCATTACGTCGGCATGTCGGCATTGCGCTCGTCTGCCGTTCAGTACTATCAACCCGGTCCGTTCGGGCTCTCGATCCTGATGGCCATCCTGTGTGGCGCAGTCTTCCTGCTAATGCCCAGCTATTTGCGTCAGGGCAGCGGCATGTTCCACCAGATGCTCAAATATGGCGCCAGCATGTTGCTCGGCGCGGGCTTGCTGGGCACCCATATGATCGGCATGTGGTCGCTGAATCTGGTGCTGCCGGAAAATGTCCCACTCGAATCGGCGCCCCCGGAAAACGCCATGCAACTGGGCCTGACCATTGCGATCATTGCCCTGCTGATTATTGCCGGTAGCCTCAGCGCCTCGATGGCAGACAAGAAACTGCAAAGCAAGGAACACGACCTGCGCCGCGTGAATGCACTGCTCAGCCAACTGGATCAGGCACGAATGTCGTTGCAACAGGTGGCGCATTACGACGCACTGACCAATCTGCTCAATCGTCGTGGCTTCAACCAGACCTTTGCCGAGAAGCTGACTGACCATTACGCCAGCGGCGGAATGATGGCGGTGATGTTCCTCGACATCGACCATTTCAAGCGTATCAATGACAGCCTTGGGCATGATGCTGGCGATGACCTGCTCAAGGCGATCGCCGAGCGCATTCGCAGCGCGACGCGTGGCGATGATGTGGTGTCCCGCTTCGGCGGCGATGAGTTCTGCATTCTGATCAGTCTGCATAACTATGAAGAGGCCGAGCAGTTGGCCAATCGGGTCATGCAGAAGATGAAAGAACCGATCGCCCTGGCGGGGCGGCATATGGTCATGACCACCAGTATCGGCATCAGCATCTTCCCGCAGGACGGCCAGACGTGCGACGAACTGCTCAAGCACGCAGACCTTGCGCTCTATCAATCCAAAGGCAACGGCCGTAACCGGGCGCATTTTTTCAGCCCTAACCTCAAGACCAAAGCCAGCCTGGAACTGCAGCTGGAAGAAGAACTGCGCAACGCGCTGCTTGAAGAAAACGGGCTGCAGGTCTATTACCAGCCCATCGTTGATCTCAAAACCGGTCAAGTGGCCAAGCTCGAAGCACTGGTGCGCTGGGAGCACCCGCAGCATGGTTTGCTAACCCCGGACCGCTTCATCGAGATAGCCGAGACCAACGGCCTGATCGCCGATCTTGATAACTGGGTGCTGCGCCGCGCATGCCTCGATCTGGGCCGACTGTCCGGCAATGGCCTGGATGAGCTGATTATTGCGGTCAATTGCTCTGCGCTTAACCTGACCCGGGAGAATCTCATCGATGACATCCAGCGCGCCTTGCGACAGGCCAATGTTCCCGCCCGGCGTCTGGAGCTGGAGGTCACCGAGAACGCTCTGATGGGCAATATCAGCACCACCATCGGTCTGCTCAAGCAAATCCGCTGCCTGGGTGTCTCGTTGTCCATCGACGACTTTGGCACAGGTTATTCATCCCTTGCCTACCTCAAGCGCCTGCCGCTGGACACGGTCAAGATTGATCGCTCTTTCATTGGTGATATACCCGGCTCCGCTCAGGACATGGAAATCGTTCAGGCAATCATCGTGATGGCCCATACCTTGCGATTGAAGGTCGTGACCGAAGGGGTAGAAACGTCGCAGCAGAAGGAGTTTCTCAGCAAATATGACTGCGATTATATTCAGGGCTATCTGGTCAGCCGACCACAGCCTCTTGAGCAGATCCTGCCGCTGGTGCAGAAGCTGAACCAGCGTAAAACGGCCAGTCAGACCGGCCCGAAGACAGCTCAGCACACTCCCATGCCGGAAAAGTGGAGTCATGGCCCCGCGCGCTGATGATGGGATTGAACAGGCTCAGTTACTCATGTCGTGGGACCGGCTTTAGCCGGGAAGAAGCCATTGCAGTCAGCACATCTTCATCGTCTGGAATACTGTCGTGGGACCGGCTTTAGCCGGGAAGAGGCCATTGCAGTCAGCACATCTTCATAGCCTGGAATACTGTCGTGGGACCGGCTTTAGCCGGGAAGAAGCCATACAGTCAGCACATCTTCATAGCCTGGAATACTGTCGTGGGACCGGCTTTAGCCGGGAAGAGGCCATTGCAGTCAGCACATCTTCATCGTCTGGAATACTGTCGTGGGACCGGCTTTAGCCGGGAAGAGGCCATACAGTCAGCACATCTTCATAGCCTGGAATACTGTCGTGGGACCGGCTTTAGCCGGGAAGAGACCATTGCAGTCAGCACATCTTCATAGCCTGGAATACTGTCGCGGGACCGGCTTTAGCCGGAAGAGGCCATTGCAGTCAGCACATCTTCATAGCCTGGAATACTGTCGTGGGACCGGCTTTAGCCGGGAAGAGGCCATTGCAGTCAGCACATCTTCATCGTCTGGAATACTGCCTTCCCGGCTAAAGCCGGTCCCACATCGGGTCATTTGGCGAAATTCATTGAGAGATTTCGCTACCCGGAGCCCCCGGCGCAGTTACCAGACTTCCCACTTGAACCTGCAGTTCGCACCAAAGCAGATCACGAACTAAGCAGGCGCCCTATCCTGGACCAGAACCCAAGGTGCCACTACGACGGCCCAAAGCACCGGATCGCGCTCCACAAGCTCTAGCGCCTTGGCTTCAGCCACCTTGCCGACTTCAGCACTGGCGAGCCACGCACCGACTTTATCCGCTTCGTTCTGCGCAACCGCCTGCGCTACCTCAATCAAATCCAGCGTCGGCTCGACCCACAACAGGGCACCTCGCGCAAAGAACGGCTGAAGCTCGGTCCAGGTAATTGATGCCGTCTCGCCGAGCAATTTGGCATAGAGGGTGCTTGGTTCTTCACTCATGGGTTTCACCGAAAAGAAAATCGACGCAAATGATAGCGCCGAGTCCGCTCAAGACAAACCCAGATACAAGTAATTGATTGCAGGGAAGATCAGGCAAACCAGGGGTTTAGAGGTCGATTGGACAAGTCGACCCGCATGATTCTGTATCTTTCTTACAATTAAGCGACATCGATCGTTTTTGCCCCCTGCGGCTAGCTATTCAAGCCATTGACCGGCGCTCTAAACTGTTCCGGTACAGTTTGCCGGGGGTTAGATCGGTGTTTAAAATCCGGTCCCGCTGCCTAGGCATCAGGATTATAAAAATTAAAACACAAGAGTGGAGCATCATGACTAAGGGTACCAAGAAGCTTTCCAAGCTGTTTGCCGCATTGGTTATGGCGGGGGTTGCCAGCCATTCGTTCGCAGCAGACACCATCAAGATCGGCATCGCGGGTCCTAAGACCGGCGCAGTTGCCCAGTACGGCGACATGCAGTTCAGCGGCGCAAAAATGGCCATTGAGCAGATCAACGCCAAAGGCGGCGTCGATGGCAAGAAACTCGAAGCCGTTGAATACGATGACGCTTGCGATCCTAAACAAGCGGTCGCGGTAGCCAACAAAGTCGTCAACGACGGCGTCAAGTTCGTGATCGGCCACCTGTGCTCCAGCTCCACCCAACCGGCTTCGGACATCTACGAAGACGAAGGCATCATCATGGTGACTCCGGCGGCTACCAGCCCGGAAATCACTGCACGTGGCTACAACCTGATCTTCCGCACCATCGGTCTGGACAGCGCTCAGGGCCCGGCAGCTGGCGACTACATCGCCAAGCAGGTCAAACCTAAAACCGTCGCCGTCATCCACGACAAGCAACAGTACGGTGAAGGTATCGCCACCGCTGTTAAGCAGACTCTGGAAAAAGATGGCGTTAAAGTCGCACTGTTCGAAGGCATCAACGCTGGCGACAAAGACTTCTCGTCGCTGATCGCGAAGATGAAACAAGCCAACGTCGATTTCGTTTACTACGGCGGCTACCACCCGGAACTGGGTCTGATCCTGCGTCAGGCTCAGGAAAAAGGCCTGAAAGCCGGCTTCATGGGTCCGGAAGGCGTGGGTAACGCGTCGATCTCGCAGATCGCTCAGGATGCGTCCGAAGGCCTGCTGGTCACCTTGCCTGCTTCGTTCGACCAGGATCCAGCCAACAAGGCTCTGGTTGAAGCGTTCAAGGCCAAGAAAGAAGATCCAAGCGGTCCGTTCGTGTTCCCGGCTTACGCTGCGGTTCAAGTGATCGCTGATGGCATCACCGCTGCAAAAAGCGAAGACACTGCCAAAGTTGCCACTGCGATCCACAAAGGCACCTTCAAGACGCCAACCGGCGACCTGTCGTTTGACGCCAAGGGTGACCTGAAAGACTTCAAATTCGTGGTCTACACGTGGCACAAAGATGGTACCAAGACTGAAGCGCCTGTGAAGTAAGCATTCGCCATAAGTTGAACCCAAAGCCCACTGCAACCGCAGTGGGCTTTGTTTTACGAGCGCAGGTGATCCACAAGACCAACTGTCGCTGACCATCTTGAAACCGTCACCAGTGATTCACTGGGCTTGTATCCAACGTGGACACATACCACGACGTGCAAGCGGCCAAAGACTTCACCAGTGAAACATAGAGCAGGTTTTTAGGAGCACGCTGTAATGCCCGAGATAGACATCTATCACTTCCTCCAACAGCTGGTTAATGGTCTGACCATTGGCAGCACCTATGCCTTGATTGCCATCGGTTACACGATGGTCTACGGCATCATCGGCATGATCAACTTCGCCCACGGCGAGGTGTACATGATCGGCTCCTACGTCGCGTTCATCGCCATCGCCGGGTTGACCATGATGGGCATCGATAGCCTGCCGCTGGTCATCACTGCAGCCTTTGTCGCGAGTATCGTCGTCACCAGCGCCTACGGTTATTCCATCGAACGCGTGGCTTATCGACCGCTGCGTGGCAGTAACCGCCTGATCCCGCTGATTTCTGCCATCGGTATGTCGATCTTCCTGCAGAACTCGGTTCTGTTGTCTCAGGACTCCAAAGACAAATCGATCCCCAACCTGATTCCCGGCAACTTCGTGTTTGGCTCGGCCAGCACTCATGAAGTCGTGATTTCCTATATGCAGGTGCTGATTTTCGTCGTGACACTGATCGCGATGCTCGGCCTGACCTGGTTCATCTCCCGCTCCCGTCTGGGTCGCGCCTGCCGCGCCTGTGCGGAAGACATCAAGATGGCCAATCTTTTGGGCATCAACACCAACAACATCATCGCCCTGACCTTCGTCATCGGCGCTGCGCTGGCGGCAGTTGCTGCCGTCTTGCTGAGCATGCAATACGGCGTGATCAACCCCAACGCAGGTTTCCTGGTCGGCATCAAAGCCTTCACCGCAGCAGTACTGGGCGGCATCGGCAGTATCCCGGGCGCGATGCTCGGTGGTCTGGTGCTCGGCGTGGCAGAAGCGTTTGGTGCCGATATCTTCGGCGACCAGTACAAGGATGTGGTGGCGTTCGGTCTTCTCGTATTGGTGCTGTTGTTCCGGCCGACCGGCCTGCTCGGCCGTCCGGAGGTTGAAAAAGTATGACCAGGAATCTCAAATCGGCGTTTTTCAGCGCCTTGCTGGTGCTGGCCGTCGCCTACCCGGTTTTCGGCCTGAAGCTGGAAATCGTCGGCGTCAAACTGGCCGTCATTGGCGCCAGCACCACCACCGTCAGCGTGATCATCGCGGGCGCCATCGCGATGTTCCTGCGCGTGCTGTTCAATGAGCAGATCACTGCGGCATGGCGCTCCTCACCGAACATGCCACTGGTGCCAGCCAAGGCCAGCAACTTCCTGAGCCTGCCGTCCACTCAGCGCTGGATCATTCTCGGCCTGGTACTGGTCGCACTGGTCTGGCCGTTCTTCGGCTCTCGAGGTGCGGTGGATATCGCCACGCTGATCCTCATCTACGTGATGCTCGGCCTGGGCCTGAACATCGTGGTTGGCCTGGCCGGTCTGCTGGACCTGGGCTATGTCGGCTTCTATGCCGTCGGCGCCTACAGCTACGCCCTGCTCTCTCACTACTTCGGCCTGGGTTTCTGGATCTGCCTGCCGATTGCGGGAATGATGGCGGCGCTGTTCGGCTTCCTGCTGGGCTTCCCGGTATTGCGTCTGCGCGGCGACTATCTGGCCATCGTGACCCTGGGCTTCGGCGAAATCATTCGCTTGCTGCTGCGGAACATGACCGATATCACCGGCGGCCCGAACGGCATCAGCAACATCGAAAAACCGACCCTGTTCGGCCTGTCGTTCGAGCGTAAAGCAGCTGAAGGCATGCAGACCTTCCACGAGTATTTCGGGCTGCCATACAACTCCATCAACAAGGTGATCTTCCTGTATCTGGTTGCCCTGTTGCTGGCGCTGGCTGCGCTGTTCGTGATCAATCGCCTGCTGCGCATGCCCATTGGTCGTGCCTGGGAAGCATTGCGTGAAGACGAAATCGCCTGCCGTGCACTGGGCCTGAATCCGACCATCATCAAGCTGTCGGCCTTTACCCTGGGTGCAGCATTTGCCGGTTTCGCGGGCAGCTTCTTCGCCGCTCGCCAAGGTCTGATCACGCCGGAGTCGTTCACCTTCATCGAGTCGGCAATCATTCTGGCCATCGTCGTATTGGGTGGTATGGGCTCGCAACTGGGCGTCATCCTCGCAGCCATCGTGATGATCCTGCTGCCTGAGCTGATGCGTGAGTTCAGCGAGTATCGCATGTTGATGTTCGGCGCCATGATGGTGCTGATGATGATCTGGCGTCCTCAAGGTCTGCTGCCCATGCAACGTCCACACATGGAGCTGCGCAAATGAGCCGCCCTATCCTCGAAGTCAGCGGCCTGAGCATGCGCTTTGGCGGTCTGCTGGCGGTCAACGGCGTAGGCCTGACCGTCAATGAGAAACAAGTCGTGTCGATGATCGGCCCCAACGGTGCTGGCAAGACCACGGTGTTCAATTGCCTGACCGGTTTCTACAAGCCCACAGCGGGCACCATCCTGCTCGACGGCGAGCCGATTCAAGGGCTGGCGGGTCACCAGATCGCCCGTAAAGGCGTCGTGCGGACGTTCCAGAACGTGCGCTTGTTCAAGGAAATGACAGCCCTGGAAAACCTGTTGGTTGCTCAGCATCGTCACCTGAACACCAACTTCCTGTCGGGCCTGTTCCGTACTCCGGCGTTCCGTCGCAGTGAGCAAGAGGCCATGGAATATGCCGCGCACTGGCTGGAAGCGGTCAACCTCAAGGAGTTCGCCAACCGGACTGCGGGGACCCTGGCCTACGGTCAGCAACGCCGTCTGGAAATCGCCCGCTGCATGATGACCCGTCCGCGCATCCTGATGCTCGACGAGCCTGCTGCCGGTCTGAACCCGAAGGAAACCGAAGACCTCAAGGCCTTGATCGGCGTACTGCGTAACGATCACAACGCGACTGTTCTGTTGATCGAACACGACATGAAGCTGGTCATGAGCATTTCCGACCACATCGTAGTGATCAACCAGGGCACACCGTTGGCCGACGGTACACCGGAACAGATCCGCGACAATCCTGACGTGATCAAAGCCTACCTGGGGGAAGCGTAAATGCTGCAATTCGAAAACGTTTCCACCTTCTACGGCAAGATCCAGGCCTTGCACGGCGTCAACGTTGACGTGCGTCAGGGCGAGATCGTGACGCTGATCGGCGCCAACGGTGCGGGTAAATCCACACTACTGATGACCTTGTGCGGTTCGCCTCGGGCCCACAGCGGCAGCATCCGTTACATGGGTGAAGAACTGGTCGGTCTGGAATCCTCGGTGATCATGCGTAAAAGCATCGCCGTGGTCCCGGAAGGCCGTCGCGTGTTTGCGCGTCTGACCGTGGAAGAGAACCTCGCCATGGGTGGCTTCTTCACGGAAAAAGACGACTATCAGGAGCAGATGGACAAAGTGCTGCACCTGTTCCCGCGCCTGAAAGAACGCTTCAACCAGCGCGGCGGCACCATGTCCGGTGGCGAACAGCAAATGCTCGCGATCGGCCGTGCGCTGATGAGCAAGCCCAAGCTGCTGTTGCTGGACGAGCCGTCACTGGGTTTGGCGCCGATCATCATTCAGCAGATTTTCGAGATCGTCGAACAGCTGCGTCGCGACGGGGTGACCGTGTTCCTGGTCGAGCAAAACGCCAACCAGGCCTTGAAGATCGCTGATCGTGCCTATGTACTGGAAAATGGTCGGGTGGTCATGCAAGGCACCGGTGAAGAGCTGCTGGTAGACCCGAAAGTGCGAGATGCTTATTTGGGTGGTTGATACAGCGCTGCAAGAGCACCCTCCCGGCTAACGCCAATCTTATTGAATGGCACAGAACCTGTGGGAGCGGTGCTTGGTCTGGGCGGCATTCCGACGATAAGGCTGGACGCGGTTCACTTCAGAATTGCGTTGCGCTTATCGCGGGCAAGCACCGCTACCACATGGGATTGCATTCCAACTCAGGCTGCAGACTGCTTCAGGTATCCCCCACCCCCAACCGCTCCAGCGCCGCACTGCTGCGCTGAAACCAGCCCAACAGATAATCGGCCAGCACCTGCATACGCTTGGGCAATTCCCCTTCATAGGGGTGGACCAGAAACAGCGGTGAAATACTGGTCTGGTAATCGCGGAACAGCCAGTGCAGCCGACCATCGTTGATTTCTGCGTGCACCATATACGAGGGCAATCGGGCGATGCCGGCACCGACCAGTGCCGCCTTCTTCAATAAACCATAATGGTTACTGGCAAACGTGCCGTTGACCTGAACCCGGGTCAGTTCGTGGTGCTGGTGGTAAAGCCACTCGTTCCGACCGCTGTAATGGCTATTGAGCAGACAAGTGTGGGCAATCAGTTCATGGGGGCTGTTCGGCTGCCCATGTAATTGCAAATAAGCGCTGCTGGCACAGGTCAGCTCCTGCATGGCGAGCAACGGCTTGGCGACGAGGCGCTCATCACTGGCCACATGGGAGCGAATGGCCAGATCAAAGCCGTCCCGGCGCAAGTCACGAAAAGCGTTATTGAGTTCCAGCTCGACTTTCACCTGCGGGTACTGCGCAGAAAACTCCATCAGCAGGCCTTCGAAAAACGTCTCCCCCAGAGACACAGGGGCAGTGACACGCACCTGCCCCACCATGTCATCGCGCATCAGCTCGACGATATTACGTGCCCGCTCCACGCTCGCCAGCAACTGCTGCCCTTGCGGCAACAAGGCAGCACCCGCCGACGTCAGGCTCAGACTGCGAGTGCTCCGATGAAGCAGCATCACGCCATAGCCCTGCTCCAGCTGGCTTATCCGCTTTGACAAGTAGCCTTTGCTGCAGCCCAGACGTGCCGCCGCAGACGTGAAGCTGCCTGCATCGATCAAAACCGCAAAAGCTGCGAGGTCATCAATTTCACTCACCGTCATTGTTTCCCTATGAGAACCAAAGGTTGCCTATTAGCACGCTTATCGACTGCAAATAGCGACCCTACACTGCCCACTCGACATCCATGAATGAATCTCCGGAGCAGCAGCATGAAAATTGTATTGATTGGTGCAAGTGGCACCATTGGATCGGCCATCGCCCAGGAACTGGCCCAACGTCACGAGATCGTCCGCGCAGGCCGCAACAGTGGAGAGGAGCAAGTGGATATTAGTGATAGCGCTTCAATTCGAAAACTGTTCGAACGGATAGGCCGATTCGATGCAGTGGTCTGCGCCGCTGGCAATGTGAAGTTCGCGCCGCTGGCGGAGATGAATGAAAGCGACTTCGCCCTCGGCTTGCAGGACAAATTGATGGGCCAGGTCAACCTGCTGCTGATCGGTCGGGAGTTCGCCAACGATGGTGCATCGTTCACCTTTACCACCGGAGTCCTCAGTCACGACCCGATACGCGCGGGCGCTTCGGCCAGCCTGGTCAATGGTGCCATCGACGCCTTCGTGCGGGCAGCAGCCATTGAGTTGCCACGCGGCATGCGGGTCAATTCGGTCAGCCCTAACGTTCTGATTGAGGCCATGGACAGCTATGCGCCGTATTTCCGGGGTTTTAAACCGGTGGCCGCAGCCGATGTAGCGCTGGCTTACGCGAAAAGTGTCGAGGGCCTGCAGACCGGTCAGACGTATCACGTTGGTTAATGCCTCTTGTGATGGGGCCGCAGGCTGAGTAACGTGGCGGCACATGTCTGGAGACCACTCAATGTTTGCTGTTCGTTCCGCTCTGCTCGTCGCGCTGTTGCCACTGTTCGCTGGCTGCCAGATGCTTGGCTCTCAATCCGGTTCAGACCCCGTTTCGAAGGCTGGCTGGATTCGCATGCAGGGTAATCTGACCGGTGATGGCGGCAAGCTGATGTTCCAGCCGTGCAATGAGCAGCGTCGTTATGTGGTCAAGGACGGCGACAACACCGGCATCCTGCAGGAAGCGACGTCCCTGGCGGACAGCTCCGGCAAGGTATTCGCCGACTTGCGCGGCGTGTTCGTTGCCAGTAAAGCCGTCAACAGCGATGGCCAGTTGGACCTGCGTCAGGTCTACCGCGTCGAACGTGCGGGCCAGGCCTGTGAAGACCCCAACTTCAAGCGCCTGACCTTGCACGTCAACGGCAACAAACCGGCGTGGAACGTTAACGTCAGCGGCAAAGGCATGGTCATTGAGCGTCTGGGCAAAGACTCCATCGCCGTGCCTTATGTGGAAGAACAACTGCCCGACGGCCGGTTCAGCGTCAGCAGTGAGGCCAACGGCAACAAGATGGAGCTCTGGGTCGCGCCACAACGTTGCGTCGATAGCGTGGATGGCTCGGTGCAGCATTTGACTGCCGAGTTGCGGATCAACGGCGAGACCTCGCGGGGTTGCGGGTATTACGGCGGGTCGCGGGATGATTGATCTCGGTTGAGTTAAAACTCGAGGATTACTGCTCCCATATCGCGGAATAGGTATCTGCACAACTTTTCCATGCAGGGATGTTTTTGTACATATCCATTTTTGCGTTATGGCTGATATTGGTTGCGCTTTTACAGCGCGTCACTTTTGATAGAGCGCAAAAGTAACCAAAACGCTCTTGCCCCACCACTGGGTGCCTCGCTGTCGCTCGGCATACCCGTAATCCGACATTGCTGCGTGGGGCCGCCGCCACCGGCCATCCATGGCCTGAGGCGGCTAAACCGGCATCCCTGCCGGTTTGCCCCACACAGCAATATCGAATTCCGGCCGGCGTGGTTTAACGGGGCGCTTAAGATCAAAATCAAAAGCAGATCAAAAGCAGATCAAAAGCAGATCAAAAGCAGGGCCTGGATATACGCGGTTTCATGTGGGAGCGGTGCTTGCCCGCGATTCAGGCGCCGCGGTATATCTGACGTACCGCGGCGCCTGAATCGCGGGCAAGCACCGCTCCCACAAAGTCCGTGTTGGTCGGAACTGAGGTAGCAAGTTCACACAACCAGGTCGGCTGTCAGGCCGCCGCGCTTTTGATCTTGGGCGCCCCGTTAAACCACGCTGGCCGAACGCAGATTCTGAACCGTGGGGCGCTCTTGAATTAAAGAGGGGCAGGACGCCGGGTTAGCCGCATCGGCCATGGATGGCCCATTGCGGCGGCCCACGGTTCAGGATCTGCGGGCGGGTACACCGAGCGCCAGCGAGGTGCCAAGTGGTGCCAAGTGGTGGGGCAAGAGCGCTTTGGTTACTTTCGTCTGGGCCGGCTTCCGGATTTTCGAAAGTGACGCGCTGTAAAAGCGCAACCAATATCAGACATCACCGCGGTAATGGATATGTACGCAAAAATCACGGCATAAATGTGTTCGCCCCCCCCTAATAGCGTAACCATCAAACTCAGACAACCCACCACCCCGCCTCCCCTCAATGTGTCTTATAATCCCCGGTTCTTGTAGCGCTGTCGGGCTGATCCTGCGGCCCGGAAACTGGATCTTTTCATGTTACGAATCACCGAACTCAAGCTGCCGATCGACCACCCGGACGAAGACCTGCGTCCCGCCCTCCTGCAGCGCTTGGGCATCGCCAGCGATGAACTGCTGGACTTCACCCTGTTCAAACGCAGCTACGACGCGCGCAAAAAATCTTCCGAGCTGTGCTTCATCTACACCATCGATTTCGAAGTGCGTAATGAAGCCGCCCTGCTGTTGCGTCTGGCCGACGATCGTCATCTCAACCCCGCGCCAGACGTCAGCTATAAAGTCGTAGGCCATGCGCCAGAAGGCCTGACCGAACGGCCGGTAGTTGTCGGCTTCGGCCCCTGTGGCATATTCGCGGGCCTGCTGCTTGCACAGATGGGCTTCAAGCCGATCATCCTTGAGCGCGGCAAAGAAGTCCGCCAGCGCACCAAAGACACTTGGGGTCTGTGGCGCAAGAACGTGCTGAACCCTGAGTCCAACGTGCAGTTTGGCGAAGGCGGCGCCGGGACATTCTCCGACGGCAAGCTCTACAGCCAGATCAAGGACCCGAAATTTCACGGTCGCAAGGTCCTGCACGAGTTCGTAAAAGCTGGCGCACCTGAAGAAATTCTCTACGTCAGCAAGCCACACATCGGTACGTTCCGACTGACCGGTGTCGTGGAAAACATGCGTCACCAGATCGAAGCGCTGGGCGGTGAAGTGCGCTTCGAACAGCGCGTGACGGACGTACTGATCGACGACGGCCAGTTACAAGGCGTTGTCGTGGAAGGTGGCGAGCGAATCGAGTCGCGCCACGTGATCATGGCCCTGGGACACAGTGCCCGTGACACGTTCCGCATGCTCCACGGCCGTGGCGTTTACATGGAAGCCAAGCCGTTTTCTGTGGGCTTCCGCATTGAACATCCACAATCGCTGATAGACCGCGCTCGCCTGGGCAAGTACGCCGGGCATCCAAAACTGGGGGCGGCCGATTACAAGCTGGTGCATCACGCTAAAAACGGTCGTTCGGTTTACAGCTTCTGCATGTGCCCGGGCGGTACGGTGGTGGCCGCGACGTCGGAACCCAACCGTGTTGTCACCAACGGTATGAGCCAGTACTCGCGTAACGAACGCAATGCCAACTCAGGCATCGTGGTCGGTATTACCCCCGAAGATTATCCGGGCAGCCCATTGGCAGGTATCGAACTGCAAGAGCGTCTCGAATCCCACGCCTATGTGTTGGGCGGCAGTACTTATGAAGCACCTGCGCAATTGGTCGGTGATTTCATCGCGGGCAAAACATCGCAGGCACTCGGCAGTGTAGAACCGTCATACAAGCCAGGGGTCAAGTTGGTGAATCTGGCGGACGCGCTTCCCGCTTATGCCATCGAAGCCATCCGTGAAGCACTGCCAGCGTTCGACAAGCAGATCAAAGGTTTCGCCCTGCATGACGCCGTACTGACCGGGATCGAAACCCGCACGTCTGCGCCATTGCGAATCACCCGTAACGAAAGCATGCAAAGTCTGAACGTCAAAGGCCTGTTTCCGGCCGGTGAAGGTGCAGGTTACGCCGGTGGCATCTTGTCAGCCGGGGTTGATGGCATTCGGATCGCAGAGGCATTGGCAAGAAGCATGTTGGGTATCGAAGCCTGATCCAGGTGCAATTTCGGAAGATTCCTACACCACAAAAAGTATCTTCCTACCACCAAAAACGCACTAACTGACAGACTCGGAAACACTCTAAATCGGCCGTTCCGCTTAGAACAAAAACGAATATAACTTTTGTTTTAACGGCGGGAAGTCCGGGTTAGGGTGTCGCTCCTTTTTGTTGGATTGGAGCGCAAACCTTGCCTCTGCGTATTACTGTTACTCGTTTTTTCCAGCTCGAAGCGGCGGGAGGTCTGTTACTGATCGCCGCCGCTGCCTTGGCATTGATCATCAATAATTCGCCGCTGTCCTGGATGTACAACGCATTCCTGGATACCCCCGTTGTGGCACAGATCGGCGCGGTCAAAATCGCCAAGCCGCTATTACTGTGGATCAACGACGGGATGATGGCGCTGTTCTTTCTGCTGATTGGCCTTGAGGTCAAACGGGAAGTTCTGGGAGGCCATCTTTCACGCCCCTCGCAGATCATTCTTCCGGGTACGGCGGCTATCGGCGGTATGGTGATTCCGGCGCTGGTGTTCTGGGCGCTGAACAAAGGCGATACGGCGGCGATGAATGGCTGGGCGATTCCCATGGCCACCGATATCGCCTTTGCACTGGGCGTGCTGGCGTTACTGGGCAAGCGAGTCCCGGTGTCGCTCAAGCTGTTTCTGATGACGCTGGCGATCATTGACGACCTGGGCGCGATCATCGTTATCGCATTGTTCTATTCAGGCGAACTGTCGAACCTGTCACTGATGTTGGCCGGTTGCTCAATCGCCGCGTTGATCGCGATGAATCGATTGGGCGTACGCAAACTGGGGCCTTATCTGCTGATCGGCCTGCTGCTTTGGGTCTGCG
Organism: Pseudomonas sp. Irchel 3A5; assembly: GCF_900187575.1. Taxonomy (NCBI): domain Bacteria; kingdom Pseudomonadati; phylum Pseudomonadota; class Gammaproteobacteria; order Pseudomonadales; family Pseudomonadaceae; genus Pseudomonas; species Pseudomonas sp. Irchel 3A5. Next base: position 29,240 of record NZ_FYDU01000018.1, read on the forward strand.
TACTCAAAAGTGGCGTGCATGCGACTCTTGCCGGTGTGGTGCTCGCGTTCTGCATTCCATTGCGCACCGCCGACCCTGACGCATCGCCGTTACTCTCTCTGGAGCACGCGCTGCATCCCTGGGTGGCTTACGGCATTCTGCCGCTGTTCGCCTTTGCCAACGCGGGCGTGCCCCTGAGTGGCGTGACACTGGAAAGCTTCACCCATCACGTACCAATGGGCATCGCGGCTGGCTTGCTGCTGGGCAAGACCGTCGGCGTGTTTGGCCTCACCTGGCTTGCGATCAGGATTGGTATCGCCAAGCTCCCCGGCGGTGCCAACTGGGGGCAGGTGCTGGCTGTCTCGATTCTGTGCGGGATTGGTTTCACCATGAGCCTGTTTGTTGGCTCGCTGGCGTATGTGCCAGGCAGCAGCGAATACGCTGGCGTGGATCGCATGGGGATTCTGACAGGTTCGATACTCGCGGCATTTATTGGCTACGCCGTGATGGCGGTTAGCAGTCGGAAAAATCCAATCCGTTGAATTGAGTGAAATGAATCCTCTGCAGGAGCTGGCGAAGGCTGCGATAGCGGTATGTCAGGATGAAATCATCGCAGCCTTCGGCAGTTCCTACAGGGAAAGTATTTGCTGCGTGCCCCAGGAAACAGGGTGACACCAAGCATCAACGATCACCCACAAAAAACCCGATCACCAGGATCGGGTTTTTATGTTTCAAGGCGCTACAAACGCTGTGCAATAACTCAATGGGCTACACGGCTGGTGCCATTGACGGTCATGATGCGAACGCGCTCGCCAACCCGGAAAATCTCGTTTTCCTGAACTTGCTGCACGTAAGCACGCATAGTGCCGTCGTCTTCACGCACGGTGATTTCAACGCCTTGTGTGCGGGTCAAACCTTCTTCAGTGGCCGAACCCAGCAAGCCACCCGCTACCGCACCGATAACAGCCATGACAATGCTGCCACGACCACCGCCGATGGCACTGCCGCCGACGCCGCCGACGACTGCGCCAGCACCGGCGCCGATTGGCGTCTTGCTGCCTTCGATCTTGACCGGACGCAGGGATTCGATGGTGCCCAGGCGAACGGTCTGCACTGTCCGCGCTTCGTCACGGGAATAGGAGTCGCCAGTCAGGTTCGACATACAGCCAGTGAGGGTCATGGCCAAAGCAGTGAACGTGGCAACCAGCAGAACAGACTTACGCATAAGGGTATCTCCAGAGGAACATGCAGCCATTAGACTCCGCGCTATCAGCGCTGTCACGTGCCGTTCCTCGTTAATTTATTTTCATTCAGGCGGTATACAGCACCGGCTGCCGTAACTCTAGGACGAGTTGGCAGCCGAATAATTCAAACAAACCGATGAGCTAGGGAGCGAGGCGTTCGCGCGTCCACTGGGTGTCCACCAGACGATAATTCAGGCGGTCATGCAGACGACTAGGGCGGCCTTGCCAGAACTCGATGCGCTCCGGCAGCAGACGGTAACCACCCCAGTGATCCGGGCAATGCGGCTGGGTGTCCATGAAGCGTTGCTCAGTGGCTTTGATCATGCCTTCAAGTTCGGCGCGATCAGCAATCACCCGGCTTTGAGGTGAAGCCCAGGCCCCAAGGCGGCTACCCAAAGGACGCACCTGAAAATAAGCATCGGACTCTTCAGGAGTGACTTTGACCACTCGCCCTTCAATGCGCACCTGACGCTCAAGCGTCGGCCAGAAGAACGTCATCGCCGCGAATGGACGCGCCGCCAGTTGCTGCCCCTTGGCGCTGTCGTAGTTGGTGAAGAACGTAAAGCCTTCCGCATCCAGGCCCTTGAGCAGCAGGATGCGACAGTGCGGACGGCCTTGATCGTCAACGGTCGCCAGCGTCATCGCATTGGCCTCGACGGGCGCCTGCTCGGTTTTAACCGCCTCGGCAAACCATTGATGAAAGAGCCCGAACGGCTCTTCGGGTGCCTGCGCTTCGGTCAAACCATCGCGGGCGTAGTCACGGCGCATGTCGGCCAGAGACTGGGTCATGACGTCTTTCCTTGATTGAAAAGCACCCTCGCAGACTCGCGCAACCGGGCGCGAGCCTGCGAGTGGATTAGTTGCTGGCCTGATCGGTAGCCGCAGGTTTCTTCTTCACTGCGGCCTTGGCAGGAGCAGCCTTGGCGGGCGTTGCCTTTTTCGCCGGAGCGGCCTTCTTGGCAGCCGGCTTGCTCGCTGCAGCCTTCTTGGCCGGTGCGGCTTTGGCTGGCGCAGGAGCAACGGCTGGCGCTGGTTTAACGTCCTGAGCAGCAACCATGGTCGCCGTTGGCGGCAAGGCGTATTTGCTCATCAGCGCGAGCATGGTGTTTTCCGGCGTCATGACGATTTCCACGCGGCGGTTCAGCTTGCGACCTTCAGCGCTGTCATTGGCTGCACGGGGCATGACGGCACCCATGCCACGCAGGCTGAGGCGATTACGCTCCAGACCACTGAGGCGGAAAATAGCAGCAACCGACTGGGCACGCTCCTGGCTGATTTTCTGATTCGCAGGGGCTGCCCCAGTGGTGTCTGCGTGACCCAATACCAGTACAGCGGTTTTCGGATCGGCTTCAACCAGTTTGGCCAGACGCGTGATCGGACCCAGTGTCACGGGCAGCAACATGGCCGGACGATCAGGGTTGAACGAGCTGTCTACCGGAGCGGTGATCACCAGAACATCTTCACGACGCTCAAGTTCGAACGGGCTGTCCTTGATGGCCAGACGCAGGCGTGGCTCGTAGTCATCCAGCCAGGCCTGAGTCACTTTAGGATCGACCTTGGGCACGGCCTTGGCCTCTTCCTTCTTGTCGCTGCTACCGAACGGCCACCACCACTTGCTATCGGTTTCATTCTTGGCAATCAGCGGCGGCACGCTTTTGTCAGCGGGTTTGGCGGCGGGCGCTGCAGCCACATCAGCTTTTGGTTCGGCACTGTCGCTGGACGCAAACGGCCAATACCAACGAGTACCGCTCTCGGCTTTGGCGACTGGAGCAGCAGGTTTGGACGCAGTAGCCGGGGCAGCGGCGGGTGCTGCGGCCGGCGCCGCTTCCGGGGATTTGACGGGTGCTGCGTCGGCGACTTTATCGGAGCCGAACGACCACCAGCTATTGCCAGTGTCAGCGGAATCATTTTTTGGCGTTTGCGCACAGCCGGTTACGGCGAGGCAAAGGGCGATTGCGAGGCTTTTATTGGATGACATGGACGACCCACAAAAAGTAGTAAACAGACAATGAACTTGGCAGTGCCCATATAACACGCATAAACGGGCAGTTGGAAAAGGAAACCGTCGCACGGTTCCTGTTCGGGGGTATTAACTGACAGTCGGTATTAAACAAGCACTTATGACGACAACTTAGCGCAAACACTCACCTAGCACCCGCACCAGTTTCTGTGCCCGCGGATCCATCAATACGTAGGGACCGAGGGTGTTGGTCACGAAGCCGAATGCGACGTCCCGATCAGGATCAGCAAAGCCGATCGACCCGCCAGCACCGGGGTGACCGAACGCTTTCGGGCCCAGACCGTAGGTAGCGTTTGGCACATTGGGTTGATCAAGCATGCAGCCCAGACCAAAGCGGGTCTGGGTCAACAACGTTTTGTCCTGGCCGGTGCTGTGTTCACGAGTCAGCTCGTTGAGCAGCTCCGATTCCAGCAAGCTGCCATCCAGCAGACCGTTGTAGAAACCGGCCAGACTGCGGGCGTTACCGTGACCATTGGCGGCTGGCTGCTGCATGCGCCGCCACTCGGGCTTGTTGGTGCTGGTCATGATCGACGGCGGGTTGGTAAACGCCCGGGCCGTCATCGAGTCTGGCTCGCGCATAGTGGCTTGCAGCAGGCGCTGGGCAGACTCATCACCAGCGTTACCTTTGCTGCGAGCGATGTGTGCAACGCGATGAAACTCTTCATCAGGCAGGCCGACGTGGAAATCCAGCCCCAGCGGGCGAGCAATACGCGCCGCGATGGCCTCTCCCGGCCCGCGCCCGTCAGCACGACGCAGTATTTCGCCTACCAGCCAGCCATAAGTGATCGCGGCATAGCCATGGCCTTGACCGGGCGTCCACCAGGGTTCTTCTGCGGCGAGCGCTTCGGTCATCGCTGTCCAGTCATAAAGTGCTTCAGCGGGGAGCATTTGGCGCAGAGCAGGAAGACCGGCTTGATGACACAGCAATTGGCGCAGGGTAATTGCGCCCTTGCCTGCCTCTGCAAATTCAGGCCACAGGCGGGCGACGGGCTCATCGAGCCTCAGTTTGCCTTCATCGACCAGTTGCAGAGCAGTGACCGCGGCGAAGGGTTTGGTGCAGGAAAACAGGTTCGCGATAGTATCGGTGTGCCAGGCTTCGGCACCGTCCTTGTCGGCCGTACCAGCCCAGAGGTCAATGACGGTTTCACCGCCAATTTGAATGCACAGCGCTGCGCCACGCTCCTGGGTATCCTCGAAGAGCGCCGCAAACGCCTCACGCACTGCCTCGAACTTAAGCTCGAAATGACCCTGAATCTGCACCCGCTGGCTCCCGGATTGGCTGATAAAAAAACGGCGTGCATTGTTTCAGCGATTGAGGGGTTTGTGAACAGCTGGATCAGCACGTGCTGGTTACTGTATGTGACGTCGTGGGACCGGCTTTAGCCGGGAAGAGGCTCGTACATTCGATATATTTTCATCGTCAGAAATACCGTCTTCCCGGCTAAAGCCGGTCCCACGTCGTGACCGAGAGTAGCAGTCAAGAGATCTCCCGCCGAAACGGCGGCAGCGCATTCAGGATCGCCTTGCCGTAACGCTGTGTCACCACCCGCCGATCCAGCAGCGTGATGGTTCCGCGGTCTTCCTCGGTACGCAGCAAACGACCGCATGCCTGCACCAGCCGTAATGAAGCATCCGGCACGGCGATTTCCATGAACGGATTGCCACCCCGAGCCTCGATCCACTCGGCCAGAGCCGCCTCGACAGGATCGTCCGGCACGGCAAAGGGAATCTTGGCAATCACCACGTGCTCGCAATACGCGCCGGGCAAATCGACGCCTTCGGCGAAGCTCGCCAGCCCGAACAGCACACTGGAGTCACCGCCATCGACTCGCGCCTTGTGTTTGTTAAGCGTTTCCTGCTTGGACAGGTTGCCTTGAATGAACACCTGCTTGCGCCAGTCACGCTCCAGGCCGTCAAAAACGTCCTGCATCTGTTTACGCGAGGAGAACAGCACCAGAGTGCCGCGTGAGCCTTCTACCAGACCCGGCAACTCGCGAATGATCGCAGCGGTATGCGCCACAGAGTCACGCGGGTCGGCTTTCAGATCAGGCACGCGCAACACACCGGCATCAGCGTGATGAAACGGACTGGGCACGACCGCCGTCACAGCGACCTTGGGCAGACCGGCACGCATGCGGAAGCGGTCGAACTTGCCCAGTGCTGTCAGCGTCGCGGAGGTCACCAACGCGCCATAAGCGACGTTCCACAGATTGCGGCGCAGCATCTCCGCCGCCAGGATCGGGCTGGCGTTGACCTCGATATCGAACAACGCACCGCTGTCGGCCAGGGTCAGCCAGCGCGCCATGGGCGGGCTGTCTTCCGGGTCTTCAGCGGTGAAGGCCGTCCATAATTCCCAGTTGCCATGGGCACGAGCCAGCAGGCTGCCAAATAGCGGATACCATTCTTCGGCCTGATGGCTGGCGATGCCGATATTCACTTCACCATCCATGCCTTCCTTGAGCAGGTCAGCCAGACGGGTGAACAGGTCATCAAGGCGGGCAAAGCCTTTCTTCAACTCGATGCCCATTTCGCGAATGTGTTCCGGCACCACGCCACCGATGAAACGATGACGTGGGCGCTCGCGCCCTTGCATGTCCTCACCGGCCCGGAAGTCAGCCAGTTGTTCGCAAGCGCTGAACATGAATTGCTGCTGCGCCTTGATCTCCCGGGCCAGCTCCGGCACTTGCTCGATCAACTTGCCCAGATCGCCCGGCAGCGGATGTTGCGCCAGCAGCTTGGCAAGGTTCTTGGCAGTCTGTTCCAGCCAGTCCGCTGTAGAACGAAGCCGCGTGTAATGTGCGAAATGGCCAATCGCTTTGTCAGGAAGGTGATGTCCTTCGTCGAACACGTACAAAGTGTCACGTGGATCGGGCAATACCGCACCGCCCCCCAAGGCCAGATCTGCCAGCACCATGTCGTGGTTCGTCACGATCACGTCGACTTTTCCCATGCCTTCGCGGGCTTTATAGAAGGCGCATTGTTGAAAGTTCGGACAATGGCGGTTTGTACACTGACTGTGGTCAGTGGTCAGTCGCGCCCAATCCTGATCTTCCAGCGCCTGCGGCCAGCTGTCCCGGTCGCCGTCCCACTTATTGCCGGCAAGCTTTTCGATCATGCTGGTGAACAGCTTCTGACTGGCCTCATCGACCTCGATCTTGAAGCCTTCTTCCTCGAAAAGCTGCGCAGTGGCATTGGTGGCATCGCCTTCCTGCAGCAACATGTCGAGCTTGGACAGGCACATATAGCGGCCACGCCCCTTGGCCAGCGAGAACGTGAAGTTCAAGCCGCTGTTACGCATGAGATCGGGCAGGTCCTTGTGGACAATCTGCTCTTGCAGGGCGACCGTCGCGGTGGCAATCACCAGACGCTTGCCCGCCAGCTTGGCGGTGGGGATTGCGGCGATGGCATACGCGACGGTCTTGCCAGTACCGGTGCCCGCTTCCACCGCCACTACGGCGGGGTCGCTGGTGCGTCGGCCTTCTTCATCGGTATCGATATCACCCAGTACTTTGGCGACCTCGGCGATCATCAAACGCTGGCCATAGCGCGGCTTGAGGCTCTTGGCTTCGAGGAAACGCGAGTAGGCGCCCTGAATCTGGGATTTGAGTTCGTTGCTGATCATGGGTTTTGTTGGCTCGGGCGCTACAGGCATCGGTAAAAATTAAAGCGCGAAACGCTGGATATATCTTCAGTAGTTCCAGCAGGCGGCTATCATACCCCGCAAATTCCATCCGCGCAGAACGGAGTACCTGATGACACCCTTTTCCCTCGTCTACACCCTGCATGTTTTGGCCGCGCTGGTCTGGGTTGGCGGCATGTTTTTCGCCTGGATGGTCCTGCGACCGGCGGTCGTCAGCGCATTACAGGGTCCGGCTCGCCTGAAATTGTGGCTGGAAGTGTTTCCGCGATTTTTTGTCTGGGTCTGGGCAGTCGTGGTGGTCTTGCCCATTACCGGAGTCGGCATGATCCAGCTGCAGTTCGTCAGCTTCGAGACGGCGCCGCGCTATGTTCAGGTAATGATGGGGTTGTACGTGGTGATGACCGCGCTGTTCATCCGCATTCAATCACTGCAACTGCCTGAACTGCGTCGTGCGGTTGAGGCCGAGCAATGGGCTGAAGGTGCGGCGGCGCTGGGCCGGATTCGACGGTTGGTGGGGATCAACCTGTTGGTCGGGTTAGCGGTGGTCGCTATCGCCGCGGCCAGACCCCATTTCTAACGTGACTTCTACCTGAACCGCATGACACGGCCCTATTCGGTAGGAGCGAACCTGTCCGCGAGGCGGCAGGTCTGAAGCACCGCGTCAGTCACTCTCGCCAACAAGTTGCCTCCTACCTGAGACGGTGTTAACCGGTAGGAGCGAACTTGTTCGCGAGGCGGTTCCTGCAATCAATCAGCCATGCAGCATGCTTACAACCGCTGCAACGTCAACGCCCCCGCAGGCCCAGCCGCCCCCGGCTGCCCTGCTTCACCTGCGCGTCCGGCCTTGCCGCCGTCAGCCCGATAAACGAAGCAACCTTTGGAGGCGCCACCTTTACCCGGTTTGCCACCTGCACCCGCCAAACCGCCTGCACCGCCCTGAACATCAACCTTGATGCGCTCAACCGGGAAATCCCGTGGCAGTTCAAGACGCACCTGCGCACCGGCGGCGCCGTCGTGACCATTGCCGCCGTTATCACCGTTGTGACCACGTCCAGCGCTACCCCAGGCGCAACCCGGCGCTACACCGTTTGCGCCATCCAGGCCGACATATCCCGGCGAACCGGCACCGCCCCGGGCATCGACGAACAGTTCTTCACCCTGCAAATGCTCGACGCGCAGGTTCAGGTTGCGGCCTGGCAATGGCGGCTTTTCGTAAGTGCCCGGGGCACCGCGAGCAGTGATCTGGCTACCCGTGCCCAGCTCACCCTGGCGGACCACCAGATTGAGCGCCTGACTGCTGGGTACGATGGCGATGCGCGCTTCGTGGCCCAGCACCAGTTGATCGACTTTCACTTCAGTCAGCCCGGACGGGATCAGCAACGTGCCGTAATCCGCAACTTCCAGGCGCTCGAGCTGCAGCACGCTGGTCTGGCTCGGCAGACGCATCAGCGAGTGCGATTCGACATTGATGGTCTGGGCCATGGCCAAAGGGCTGCAAAAGGCAGCCAGCAGACAAAGCTTACGCATGAGCGGCCTCCTGGGCTTTTTTCGGGAGAGACTGAACGTGGAAGATGCCGAACAGAAGAATACGCAGCCGGTCGCGCCAGGGACGTGGACGCCCGCGCAAGCTGCCGTTGAACAGCAACAGCTCAGCGACGTGAATCAGTGCCAGCAGGCAGCCCGCAAGCTTGATCAGAAGAGCAAACGGAGTCGGTAGCACAACCATCAGGTTGAACAACACCACCAGCCAGAACGCTGCGGTCAACAGTTTTCCCAATCCCCAAAACACCTTCATTGCCAGAGCCTGTCCGTAATTGTTATGTCTGCAAACGCTTATCGTTGCGAGAAAATTCTGCGCGCACAGTAAACGCCTGCGAGGTGAAATATGCCAGCGCACGACTGAAATTTAATCTGACACGAGGATCGGCTGAATCGGAATTGGCCCGGCACCCATGCCGGGCCAACGGTTGGAGGCACTGCGTTAACGGTTGATCTGGATCTCGACACGACGGTTCAAAGAACGACCACTTGCAGTGGAGTTGTCGGCTACCGGACGCGCTTCGCCGTCACCTTCAACAGAAACAAATGCACTGCGTGGAATCCCGGTGCTGACCAGGTAGTCCGTCACCGAAACGGCACGTTTCTGAGAGAGTTTCTGGTTGTAGGTATCACTGCCGACACTGTCGGTATGGCCGCTGACGCGCAGTTGCGCACTCGGTGCTTCGCGCTTCAGACGGGTAGAGATGAGATCGAGTTTCGATTTATCGGCAGCGGTCAGGCGCGCAGAGTCGAATTCGAACAGTACGTCATTGATGACAATGACCTCCTCCTTGACGACCACCACCTCTTCAACCACCACGGGTGGAGCTGGCGGTGCCAACGGGCAACCAGTCGCATCTACGGCAACACCTTTCGGTGTATCCGGGCATTTGTCGACGCTGTTTTTCACGCCATCGCCGTCATCGTCGCCATCCCCATGAACCCAGCAATACGCGCCCGCCATAATACCAACCGCGCCCCCCAGCCCCGCGGATACGGCTGCGCTCTGGAATGCACCCGCCGCCGCACCCGCCACGCCGCCGCCCAACGCACAGAGCGGCCAGTCAGTCTTCTGCAGGCCCGCACAACCGGTTAACACACTGGTGACCAAAATAAGAGGTAATGCTGTCCGGATTATTCTCATTAGTTTTCTCCCAAGGTTCGGCCCAATCCGCCGCTCATGGAGTAAAGACAGCAAAGTGCCAGCCCGCCACTTCTGGCCTTGTTTTATTGGGGTTTCAGGCCTTTTGGAGCGATATACCTCTCGGTAGGAGCCAACTTGTTGGCGAGGCGGTGTATCAGTCCCACCGCCTCGCCAACAAGTTGGCTCCTACCGACGCTATGTGAACTCCAGGGCTAGGCCCACGCCTCACCACAGGCTAGTCTTGCAGGTCATAAAGAGGATTTCTGATGAGCGAAGGCTTTTCCACGCGCACACCGCAACAGGCTCTGGCCGCCCTGCTCGACTTGCAGGCTCCCGAACGCCTGCTGTTGATCGGTGCCGAGGCGTTCCCGGCGTTACAGGCATTTCAGGAAGCCCATCCTGGCACTCGACTGGCCCACGCCAAACCTGGTGTGCTGCCGCCGGATCTGGCCGCGCAACGTTTTGACCTGGCCCTCGTGGTCGATTGCCTCGAACACATCACCAAGCGCGAAGGCCTGGAGCTGCTCGGCGGCATCCGTAATCTCAACGCCAGCCGTATCGCCGTACTGGCTGACCTGCAGGCGTGTGGCTGGAAAGACACAGACTTCTATTCACTGGCGCTGCAGGCCAGTGAGCGTTTCACCCGCGATGAGCAGGTGCTGACGCTGTACACCTACGATTTACGCGAATACAAACAAGTACCCGATTGGCTCAACGCACGGTTCTGGGCCAATCCGGAAAACTTTGGCAAATATTGGTGGTGAGCTATGAATAGCGCGATTTGCCCCTGCGGTAGCGGGGATCTGCTGGCAGCCTGTTGCGGACCGTTCCACGCGGGCCAACCTACGCCCTGCGCCGAAAAACTGATGCGTTCACGTTACAGCGCCTACGTGCTCGGCCTGATTGATTACCTGGTCGACACCACGCTGCCCGTGCAGAAGGCCGGACTGGACCGCGAGTCGATCAGTCAGTGGAGCCTGCAAAGCACTTGGCTGGGTCTGGAAGTGGAAAGCTCAGAAGTGTTCGGCGGTAAACCTGAACATGCTTTCGTCACGTTCACCGCCCGCTGGCATGACGGCAGCGGTGAGCACAGCCACCGGGAACGTTCTTCTTTTGTACAGAATCAGGGCCGCTGGTATTTCATCGATCCCAACGCAGGACTCAAAGCCGGACGTAACGATGCCTGCCCATGTGGCAGTGAACAGAAGTATAAAAAGTGCTGCGCCAGCTACGTGAATTAAAAGACTGCACGCTTCAAACGAGCTTCAAGTGTGAAGTGTCTGGAGCAGGACCGGCGTGTGTACTCGGCAACTGACCCAACTCGCTGCCAGCCGGGGCAAGACTGAACTGCGATAAATCCACGGATGGCGCCAGAGGTGCAGGCTTTTGATCCTGCATGTCGCTGCCCACCTCGCACACTTCAAGATCCGGTGCATCAACGGCAACAAAGGCCGCCATGTACACGTCCCGCGGAGTAACCTGAAGTCGGCCGGGCTGTGCAGAGGGCGTGGCGACGGCATCCGTCTCAGCCTTGATCGCCTGCATTTCCAGGACTTCGACCAGCGCCCCGGCGCGTTCCAGAGTGGAGCGATACTTTTCTGCGGCCTCACTGTCGAGATTGTTTTTCAGGACCAGTCGACGACCACTGAACAGCAGCTCCAGCCGTTGCGCGTCGCTCTGAAACAACTTGCCGAGGTTGGCCTGGACCTTGTCCAATTGGGCACCGGGGACCAATTGGCCACTGAATATAATTTCATACAGATTCATTGGTCATACTCTGGGTGCACGTGCGAGAAGTATGCCGCAGCTTTATCAAAAAGGAATGGGCAGTCGCTTTGTCAAACAATGGCTTCACATGGAGCATCCACATGTTTTCACAGGCGCATGTCATACGAGTCCTGGGCTTTGGCCTGTTGTTGTCGCTGCTGAACGGTTGCTCGTCCGTACGCGTCAGCGACTATCAGGAGCCTCAAGTGCACCTGCTCAAAGTGGACGTGGTCAGGGCCAAGCTATTGCAGCAGGACTTCAAGCTGCGCTTTCGCGTCGAAAACCCGAATGATCGCAGCCTGCTGGTGCGCAGCCTGCGCTACAAAATCATGCTTAACGACGTAGTGCTGGCTGAAGGCGAGTCCACCGACTGGTTCGTGGTCGATGGCCAGAGCAGCAGGAATTTCGTGGTGCCGATCCGGACCAATCTCTGGAAGGACTTGAAGCAGATCGCGAAAATGCTGAAAAAAACCGACCAGCCGATCCATTACCGGCTCGAAGGCAAACTCAAGACCGGCTTTTTGTTTCGGCATAACGTGCGTATTGGACGCAACGGCGAGATAATGCCCGGCAATTTTATTCCGGAGTGACCCGATGAACCAGCAAGCCCATGTGCATGGCCCCGATTGCAACCACGATCACGATGACCATGCCCATCACGACCACCAACATGGCCATGTCCACGGTCCGAACTGCGGCCATGCCCATCAGGAGCCGGTGCGTAACGCCTTGAAGGACGTTGGCCGCAACGATCCTTGCCCATGTGGCAGCGACAAGAAATTCAAGAAGTGCCACGGCGCGTAAGCTGACGTGAAGCTCGAACGGCCTGCATTGCAGGCCGTTTTCATTTGTATGGCCGGGGCGTGGGGGAGTAAAACAGGCAGTCCGTTCCATCCAACAGGAGTTTTTGATGATCGATCTGCATTACTGGACCACACCCAACGGCCACAAAGTGTCGATGTTTCTTGAGGAGGCCGGTCTGCCGTACAAGGTCTTCCCGGTCAATATCGGCCAGAACGATCAGTTCAAACCCGAATTCCTGAAAATCTCCCCGAATAACCGCATCCCGGCCATCGTTGACCACGCGCCTGCCGATAGCGGTGAACCGATCAGCCTGTTCGAGTCCGGTGCGATCCTGCTTTATCTGGCAGAAAAGACCGGCCAATTCATCCCGAAAGACCTGCGAGGTCGGCAAGAAGCGCTGCAATGGCTGTTCTGGCAAATGGGCGGACTGGGGCCGATGGCGGGTCAGAATCATCATTTCAGGCGATCCGCCAAAGAAAAGATTCCTTACGCGATCAAGCGCTATGTCGATGAAACTGCCCGGTTGTATGGCGTGCTGGACAGGCGTCTGGCGGATCGCGAGTTCGTAGCGGGCAGCGACTACAGCATTGCGGACATGTCGATCTATCCGTGGATTGCGCGGCATACCTGGCAAGACCAGAACCTGGATGATTTTGCGCACCTCAAGCGCTGGTTCGATGCAGTCAGTGAGCGCGAGGCGACCAAGCGGGCATATGCGCTGGTTGATCAGGTGAACCCGCCGCAGGCTCAGGCCTGAAGCCTCGCGAACAAGTTCTCTCCTACCGAACAGAGCCGTGTAACGCGGTCCAGGTAGGAGGCAACTTGTTGGCGAGACGGTCAACCTGACAGTGCCTCGTCCCCCGAGACTCCAAGTCCCGGTTGCTCCTACAGCTGCAAACAGCCTCACGACCTTTGAAAAATCCTGAAATAAACTCCCTCTCCCCGCTTGCGTGGCGCTCGCCCGCTCTCTAACGTAGCGCCTTTTATACGTTAAGCCCCCGCAGGAGTTTCGCCATGGCCTCACCAGCCCGTTCCAAAGTTGTAAACCGGTTCGGTGCTGCCGCCGCTACGGTGGGGTTGTTGAGTCTTGCGGGCTGCCAATTGGGCGGGAGCCAAGGCGACTCGCTGCTGCCAGCTTCCGGCACCGTTGCGGTCAAAGGCCTGGCTCAGAACGTATCACTGCGGCGGACCAACCTCGGTATGCCGCTGATTGAAAGCAGCACCTTTCACGACGCGCTTTTCACGTTGGGTTACGTGCACGCCAGCGACCGCATCACGCAAATGCTGAGCATGCGCCTGCTGGCCCAGGGTCGGCTGTCGGAAATGGCCGGGCCCAGCGCACTGGATATCGACCGTTTGATGCGCGCAGCGAATCTGAAAAAGAGCGCCAGCGAGCTTTACAACGCATCTACCCCGCGTCTGCAACGCTTCTTTGAAGTGTATGCCCGTGGCGTCAACGCTTACCTGTTCCGCTACCGCGACAATCTGCCTGCGGATCTGGCCAGTTCTGGCTATCGCCCGGATTACTGGAAGCCTGAAGACTCCGCATTGATCTTCAGCCTGCTGAACTTCAGCCAGTCGGCAAACCTGCAAGAAGAACTGTCCTCACTGCTGCTGGCGCAGAAAGTCGGTATCGACAAGCTGGCCTGGCTGGTCCCGACGTACCCGGACGAAGAGCTGCCGTTTTCCGAAGCCGACAAGCTCAAGGGCTTGAACCTTGGCGGGCAGGTTTCAGGTCTGAGCGATCTTAATAAAGTCGCCCAACAATTGACCGACCTGAACATGCTGGGCATCGCCGCCTCCAGTAACTGGGCTATCGCACCGCAACGCAGCCGTACCGGCAAAAGCTTGCTGGCCAACGACGTGCAATTGCCTGCCGGGTTGAATTCCGCGTGGAGCTTCGTACAAATCCGCGCACCGAAGTATCAGGCCGCTGGCGCCACGATCGCGGGTCTGCCGCTGATTCTGAGTGGTTTCAACGGCAAGCTGGGCTGGTCGATGACGTCAGTGATGGGCGACAACCAGGACCTGTTTCTGGAAAAGCTGAAACGTGAGAACAATCGCCTGATGTACCTGGCGGATGGCAAGTGGCTGCCCGCAACAGCCCATGAAGAAACTTTCCTCATAAAAGGTGGCCGTCCGATTCGTGAAACCGTTTTTGCGACCCGTCACGGTGCGCTGCTCAATAGCAACCCGAGTGAAGGTCAGCTAAACAACGGGCTGGGTCTGGCATTACAAACGCCGGACTTTAAAGACGACAAGAGTCTGGACGCCTTCTTCGATCTGTCCCGCGCGCCGAATGTCGACAAGGCTTTCGATGCCAGCCGTGAAATCCGTGCCATCGCGCTGAACATGGTGTTTGCTGATGCGTCGAACGTCGCCTGGCAAGTCACCGGTCGCTATCCAAATCGCCGTGAAGGCCTGGGCTTGCTGCCTTCGCCGGGCTGGGAAAGCCGTTACGACTGGGATGGCTTCGCCGATTCGATGCTGCACCCTTACGATCAAAACCCGCAGCAAGGCTGGATCGCCACCGCCAACCAGCGCACCTTCCCGAAAGGTTACGGCATGCAGCTGTCCAACTCGTGGAAAGCCCCGGAGCGCGCCGAACGTATTGCGGAGCTGGCCAACAGTGGCAAGCAGGACACACGCAGCGTCATTGCCATGCAATACGATCAGAGCACGACCTTCGCCGCCAAGCTGAGAAAGATGTTTGAAGCTCCCGGCATGGTCAAACCGCTGAAACAGGCCATAGACGCCTTGCCTGAAGCTGAGCGCAGCAAAGCGCGGGAAGCGTTTACACGGTTGATGGCATTCGACGGCAAACTCACACCAACGTCTGCCGATGCAGCGCTTTATGAGCTGTTCCTGCAGGAAAGCGCGAAGCAGACCTTCCTTGACGAGCTTGGCCCGGAAACCAGCCCGGCGTGGAAAGCACTGGTGCAGAACGCCAGCCTGTCGTACTCGGCACAAGCCGATCACTTGCTGGGACGCGAAGACAGCCCATATTGGGATGACGTGAAAACCCCGCAGAAAGAAGACAAACCCGCGATTCTGGCCCGCAGTCTGGCGGCAGCAATCACTGCCGGTGACAGTCTGATGGGCACTGATCGCAAAGCCTGGCAGTGGGGCAAGCTGCATCGCTCGACCCTGCAAAGCAGCGACTTCGCCGTCAACAGCTTTAACCGTGGCCCAAGTGCAACAGGGGGTGACCACAACACGCTGAACGTCGCGACGTATCCATGGGGTCAGAACTTCGACAGCCCGGTGGTACCCGCCATGCGCATGATTATCGACTTCGGCCAAAGCGAACCGATGCTCGGCCTGATCAACATCGGTCAGTCCGGCAACCCGGCCAGCCCGTATTACACCAACAGCATTGAGCCTTGGCTGAAAGGCCAGTACCAGACGATCCCGCTGCAAACCCAGAATTACGAACGGGCTTATGGCAGCAAGCGGCTGACGTTAGTGCCAGGGAAGTAATGCTGCGCAATAACGAACTTCTCTGTAAGAGATGGCGCGATGCCCTGACACCGTGCTGTCTCGTAGCAAACGCAAGACCCTGTGGGAGCGGTGCTTGCCCGCGATAAACGATAACGCGGTATCTCGTCTACCTGCGTCTCATGTATCGTCGGAATGCCGCCCAGACCAAGCACCGCTCCCACAGGGATATCATTCCAACTGCTACTTAGCCTGCTCTACGCCAGCTCAAAACCGGCAAGGTAGCGAAATATCAAGTCCGCAACGTTCTTCGAACTTCCTCCCCCGCCCCGCCCTCAAACCTGACAAGCCCATCCAGTCGGTTATTCCATGGATCTTGTTATCGCGCGTCCCGAAGGTTTGTATTGCCCGCCCGGGGATTTCTATATCGACCCGTGGCGTCCAGTGGAGCGCTCCGTCATTACTCACGCCCACGGCGATCATGCGCGAACCGGCAATGAGCACTATCTGGCCGCCGCGCCCGGCGAAGGCATTCTTCGTTCGCGACTAGGGCAGGACATCAACCTGCAAACCCTGGCGTACGGCGAAACCCTGGTGCACCACGGCGTCAAACTGAGCCTGCATCCAGCCGGGCATGTGTTGGGTTCGGCGCAGGTCCGGCTGGAGTACAAGGGCGAAGTCTGGGTGGCATCCGGCGACTACAAAGTCGAGCCGGATGGCACCTGCGAGCCGTTCGAGCCGGTGCGCTGCAATACCTTCATCACTGAATCGACGTTCGGCCTGCCGATCTATCGCTGGCAGCCGCAGTCGCACATTTTCGCCGGAATCAACGACTGGTGGCGGGCCAACGCCGCGGTCGGCAAAGCCAGCGTGCTATTCGCCTATTCCTTCGGCAAGGCGCAACGCATCCTGCATGGCATCGACCCGGAGATCGGGCCGATTCTGGTCCATGGTGCGGTGGAGCCGTTGAACCGGGTTTATCGGGAAGCCGGGGTGCGAATCCCTGAAACCCAGTACGCCGGCGACTTCAAGAAAACCGATCCGGCCCTGCGTCAGGCGCTGATCCTCGCACCTCCCTCCGCAGGCGGCAGCACCTGGATGAAGCGCTTTGGCGAGTTCAGTGATGCCTTCGCCAGCGGTTGGATGATGTTGCGCGGCACACGCAGACGACGCGGCGTAGACCGAGGCTTTGTGCTGTCGGATCACGCCGATTGGCCGGGCCTGCTATGGGCAATCGAGCAGACGGGTGCCGAGCGAGTGATGGTGACCCACGGTTCAGTAGCAGTGCTGGTGCGTTACCTGCGCGAGTCCGGACTCGATGCCCAGGGCTTCGTCACCGAATATGGCGATGAAGAGGACTCTGGCGCCGCAGAAACAAAACCAGAAGACACCAAACCTGAAAAATCAACCGAGGCCTCGGCATGAAAGCTTTTGCCGAGCTGTATTCCCGACTCGACGCCACCACCTCAAGTAACGCCAAGCTGGCCGCCATGCGCGACTACTTCGCCAAAGTGCCGCCGCAGGATGCAGCGTGGGCAGTGTATTTCCTCTCTGGCGGACGCCCACGCCAACTGGTGCCCACCAAACTGTTGCGCGAACAAGCCATGACCCTGGGCAAGCTGCCGGAATGGTTGTTCGAAGAAAGCTATCAGGCCGTCGGTGACCTGGCAGAAACTCTGGCGCTGCTATTGCCAGAGGCCGAACACGACTCCGACGAAGGTCTGGCCGTCTGGATGGAAGACAAGCTGCTGCCTTTGCGGGGCTTGCCTCCAGAAGAACTGGCCGAGCGCCTGCCGACATTCTGGAGCCAGTTGGACCGGGTCAGTCTGATGGTTTGTATCAAGCTGATCACTGGTAGCTTCCGGGTGGGCGTCTCGAAGCTTTTGGTCACTCGCGCCCTCGCCGCCATGGCCGATATCGACAGCAAACGCGTGGCGCAACGCCTGGTGGGTTACACCGACTTGTCTCACCGGCCCAGCGCCGAAGGTTTCCTTAAACTGATCGCAGCCGAATCGGCTGACGAGCACGCCCAGCGTGGCGGTCAGCCTTATCCGTTTTTCCTCGCCCACGCCTTGCAGCAGCCGGTGGATCAGTTCGAGAGCCTGCTGGGGCCTGCGGAAAACTGGCAAGTGGAATGGAAGTGGGACGGTATTCGCGCACAACTGGTCAAGCGCGAAGGTCGCTTGTGGATCTGGTCTCGCGGTGAAGAGTTGGTGACTGATCGCTTCCCGGAGTTGCACAGCCTGGTGCAGAGCCTGCCCGACGGGACGGTCATCGACGGCGAAATTGTCGTCTGGAAACCAGCAGAACAGGAAGTAACTGAGGGCGCGGAGTTTTCCCTCAGCGCTGAATCCCCGCCAGAGGCCACGCAGGCTCAACCATCAGTGCAGCCCTTCGCGCTCCTGCAGCAGCGTATCGGCCGTAAAACGCTGGGCAAGAAAATCCTCGAAGAATTGCCCGTTGTAGTGCTCGCTTACGACCTGCTGGAATGGCAGGAGCATGACTGGCGCAGCCGCCCGCAACATGAGCGGCGCACGCAATTGGAAAAAGTGATCGAAACCTGCCAAAGCCCCGTGCTGCTCCCCTCCCCGGTGATCAATGGCAAAGACTGGCTGGACTTGAGTGTCCAGCGTGAAGCCTCTCGCAGCCTGGGCGTCGAAGGCATGATGCTCAAATCCCGGGATTCTCTGTATGGCGTCGGGCGCACCAAAGACATGGGCGTCTGGTGGAAATGGAAGGTTGATCCGTTCAGCGTCGATGCGGTGCTGATCTACGCCCAGCGTGGCCATGGCAGGCGCGCCAGCCTGTACAGCGATTACACGTTCGCGGTGTGGGACGGCCCGCCCGAACAAAGCGAGCGCACCTTGGTGCCATTCGCCAAAGCCTATTCAGGCCTGACCGACGAGGAAATGCGCAAGGTCGACGCCATTGTGCGCAAGACCACCGTCGAGAAATTCGGCCCGGTCAGCAGTGTGACTCCAAGCCTGGTATTCGAACTGGGCTTCGAAGGCATTGCGCTGTCAAAACGCCACAAAAGCGGGATTGCGGTACGTTTTCCCCGTATGTTGCGCTGGAGGCAGGATAAATCAGTCGCCGAGGCCGATAGCTTGTCGACGTTGCAGGACTTGCTGGGGTAGGATGCCGCCCTTTTTTGGGTCGCACAGTTATCGATGCACCCTGTTGGAGCAATAACCGTGGGAGCAGAGCTTGCTCGCGATAAGTACACCGCGCATGCAGGTCGATCAAAGTGTCCTTATCGCGAGCAAGCTCTGCTCCCACCGGATTGGGTTTCAAATCAGAACGAAGTGATGGCGCAACACTGGCAGTCAACATTGCGACAACTCCGTACATTTAAAACGCACGTTCGTATCTTTGGTTCG
This sequence comes from Pseudomonas sp. Irchel 3A5, assembly GCF_900187575.1. Classification (NCBI taxonomy): domain Bacteria; kingdom Pseudomonadati; phylum Pseudomonadota; class Gammaproteobacteria; order Pseudomonadales; family Pseudomonadaceae; genus Pseudomonas; species Pseudomonas sp. Irchel 3A5. Next base: position 48,195 of record NZ_FYDU01000018.1, read on the forward strand.
GAAATTGCTATCTTCTGTGGTCTGGCACCCGCCGGTAGCAAGCCTCGCGTGTTCCCAACGCTCAATTTGGTTTTAAGGACTGAACGATGAAAAAAGCATGGCTGACCCTTTCTGCATTGGCTGTTTGTCTCGCTGCAGGCAATGCAATGGCCAAGGAATACAAGGAACTGCGTTTTGGCGTTGATCCTTCTTATGCACCTTTCGAATCAAAAGCCGCTGACGGCAGCCTGGTAGGCTTCGACATCGACCTGGGCAACGCTATCTGCGAAGAGCTGAAAGTTAAATGCAAATGGGTTGAAAGCGATTTCGACGGCATGATTCCAGGCCTGAAAGCGCGTAAATTCGACGGCGTCATCTCGTCGATGACCGTTACCCCGGCGCGTGAGAAAGTCATCGACTTCTCCAACGAGCTGTTCTCCGGCCCGACGTCCCTGGTGTTCAAAAAAGGTGCAGCCCTGACGGCTGACCCGGCTAGCCTGAAAGGCAAAACCGTGGGCTACGAGCAAGGCACCATTCAGGAAGCCTATGCCAAAGCCGTGCTGGACAAGGCAGGCGTGAAAACCCAGGCCTATGCCAACCAGGATCAGGTTTACGCCGACCTCGTTTCCGGTCGTCTTGATGCGTCCATTCAGGACATGCTGCAAGCCGAACTGGGCTTCCTGAAGTCACCGCAAGGTGCCGATTACGAAGTCAGCAAGCCAATCGACAGCGAATTGCTGCCTTCCAAAACCGCGATCGGTATCGCGAAAGGTAACAAAGAGCTCAAGGCCCTGCTGGATAAAGGTATCAAAGCGTTACACGACGACGGCAAATATGCCGAGATCCAGAAGAAGCATTTCGGCGATCTGAATCTGTATAGCGGTAAATAACACCCCGACGCCCATGGATTTCGGCGATCATCCACCGCCGATTTCCATGGGCGTTTTGTTTTATTGACCGTTAAAGGCTTTACCCATGTTCGATACGCTGCTGCAAACCCTCGGACTCTCCACCTTCAGCCTCAAAGGCTTTGGCCCTCTGCTGCTTGAAGGGACGTGGATGACCGTTAAATTATCGCTGCTGTCGCTGTTCGTGAGCATTGTGCTCGGACTGATCGGCGCCAGTGCAAAACTGTCGAGCGCCGCCATCGTGCGGATGCCGGCGCAGCTCTACACCACGCTGATCCGTGGCGTTCCCGACCTGGTGTTGATGTTGCTGATCTTCTACAGCCTGCAAACCTGGCTGAGTCAGCTGACCGACGCAATGGAATGGGACTATATCGAAATTGATCCTTTCAGCGCAGGCGTGATCACCCTCGGTTTCATCTACGGTGCCTACTTCACCGAAACTTTCCGTGGTGCGATCCTTTCCGTGCCGCGTGGACAGGTCGAAGCCGCCACCGCTTACGGCCTCAGTCGCGCACAGCGGTTCCGCTATGTGGTATTCCCGCAGATGATGCGTTTTGCCCTGCCGGGTATCGGTAACAACTGGCAAGTGCTGCTCAAGGCCACTGCGCTGGTGTCGATCATCGGTCTGGCCGATCTGGTCAAGGCCGCACAGGACGCCGGCAAAAGCACCTACCAACTGTTTTATTTCCTGGTCCTCGCTGCATTGATTTACCTGCTGATCACCAGCGCTTCGAACTTTGCCCTGCGTTGGGCTGAACGGCGGTATTCCGCAGGCAGCCGGGAGGCTCAACGATGATCGAACTGCTTCAGGAATACTGGCGCCCCTTCCTTTATAGCGACGGCGTACACATCACCGGCCTCGCCATGACCATGTGGCTACTCAGCGCTTCGATCGCCATCGGCTTTCTGGTCTCGATCCCGCTGTCCATCGCTCGCGTGTCCAGCAATTTCTGGGTTCGTTGGCCGGTGCAGTTCTACACCTATCTGTTTCGCGGCACGCCCCTCTATATACAGCTGCTGATTTGCTACACCGGTATCTACAGCCTCGAAGCCGTACGCGCGCAGCCGATCCTCGATTCGTTCTTTCGCGATGCGATGAACTGCACGATCCTGGCGTTCGCCCTGAACACGTGCGCGTACACCACCGAGATCTTCGCCGGGGCGATCCGCAGCATGAACCACGGCGAAGTCGAAGCCGCCAAAGCTTACGGACTGACCGGCTGGAAGCTTTACGCTTACGTGATCATGCCGTCGGCCCTGCGTCGCTCGCTGCCTTTCTACAGCAACGAAGTGATCCTGATGCTGCATTCGACCACTGTGGCCTTCACCGCCACTGTGCCGGACATTCTCAAAGTCGCTCGAGACGCTAACTCGGCCACCTTCATGACGTTCCAGTCGTTCGGTATCGCCGCCATTATTTACCTGTGCGTCACGTTCATCCTGGTCGGCCTGTTCCGCCTTGCCGAACGCCGCTGGCTGGCCTTTCTCGGCCCGACTCACTAGGACCTGCCCATGCGTCATGACACCCACGATCTGCTCGCGCCGGTGCCGGGCACTGCGCGGCAGATCCACAGTTTTCACTACGGTCCGCAAGACGGCGCCTGCAAGGTCTATATCCAGGCCTCGCTGCACGCCGACGAGCTGCCGGGCATGCTGGTTGCCTGGTACCTGAAGCAGCGTCTGAGTGAGCTGGAAAATGCCGGTTTACTGCTGGGTGAAATCGTCGTCGTGCCGGTGGCCAATCCCATCGGCCTGGAACAGGTCCTGATGGACGTTCCATTGGGCCGTTATGAGCTGGAAAGCGGACAGAACTTCAACCGCTGGTTTGTCGACCTCGGCGCACAAGTGGGCGATGACGTTGAAACCCAGCTAAACGACGATCCGCAGCACAACATCCGGCTGATCCGCCGCAGCCTGAGCAAAGCGCTTGAAGCGCAGATCGCATCGACCCAACTGCAATCGCAACGCCTGACCTTGCAACGTCTTGCCTGCGATGCCGACATGGTTCTGGACCTGCATTGCGACTTCGAATCCGTCGAGCACCTGTACACCACGCCTGAAGCCTGGCCACAGGTGGAAATGCTCTCGCGTTACCTCGGCGCTCAGGCCAGTCTGTTGGCCACTGACTCCGGTGGCCAGTCGTTCGATGAATGCTTCACGCTGGTCTGGTGGCAATTGCAACAGCGCTTTGGTGATCGCTTTGCGATTCCCATGGGCAGTTTCTCCGTAACTCTGGAGCTGCGCGGCCAGGGCGATGTGAATCACGCGCTGGCCAGCCGCGACTGTCAGGCATTGATCAATTATCTGATCCATTTCGGTGCCATTGGCGGTGAAGTGGCGACCGCTCCGGAATTACTGTATCCAGCCACGCCACTGGCGGCGGTGGAACCCGTCGCTACGCCGGTCGGCGGGCTACTGGTGTTTTGCGCCCAACCCGGCGAATACGTCGAGGCGGGCCAGTTGATCGCAGAAGTCATCGACCCGATCAGCGACGCCGTCATGCCGATCCACACGTTCAATTCCGGACTGCTCTATGCGCGCTCGTTACGCCGCATGGCCACCGCCGGCATGGTCATCGCTCACGTCGCAGGCACCGAAGCCTACCGTAGCGGCTACCTACTTTCTCCTTGAGGACTTGCTTGTCATGTACAAACTGACCATCGATGGCCTGCATAAAAGCTACGGCGATAACAAAGTACTCAAAGGTGTTTCGCTCAAAGCCAGCAGCGGCGATGTCATCTGCCTGATCGGCGCCAGTGGCTCCGGCAAAAGCACGTTCCTGCGCTGCATCAACTTCCTCGAACAGCCCAACGATGGCGCCATGAGCCTGGACGGCAAGCAAGTCCGCATGGTGAGCGACAGGGGCCACATGCGCGTCGCCGACCCGGACGAACTGCAAAGCATCCGCACCCGTCTGGCCATGGTGTTCCAGCATTTCAACCTGTGGGCGCACATGACCGTGCTGGAAAACATCACCATGGCACCGCGCCGGGTGCTGGGGGTTTCAAAAGAAGAAGCCGAAGCCCGCGCCCGCAAGTATCTCGACAAGGTTGGCCTGCCGGAACGTGTTGCCGATCAATACCCGGCGTTCCTTTCTGGCGGTCAGCAGCAGCGCGTAGCCATTGCCCGTGCGTTGGCGATGGAACCGGAAATCATGCTGTTTGACGAGCCTACTTCAGCGCTCGACCCGGAACTGGTCGGTGAAGTGCTCAAAGTGATTCAGGGCCTGGCTGAAGAAGGCCGGACCATGATCATGGTGACTCACGAAATGAGCTTCGCCCGCAAAGTCGCCAACCAGATCGTGTTCCTGCACCAGGGCCAGATCGAAGAGTCCGGGCACCCGGATGAAGTGCTGGGCAACCCTAAAAGCGAGCGGCTGCAGCAGTTCCTTAGTGGGAATTTGAAATAGCCTGTGACAGGTGATGACCTGTGGGCTGATGACGTGGGACCGGCTTCAGCCGGGAAGGCTGACTGGCAGGCGCCACACATTCAGCGGCTGTCACGGCCTCTTCCCGGCTAAAGCCGGTCCCACGTCAGCTTGCAGGCAGACATCGAATCTCCCGCAGGTCCGGCGTTGCTAAGACCTGCCTATCCAACAAAACTAATCCCCTCGCCCCGCTGTCTCTGAAATACCCCCTTTCAGAGCACACAGCGGCGCATGAGCAGACCTACCGATTTCGCTCAGCGATGGTTTTCGGAACGCAGCTGGAAACCTTTTCCTTTTCAGAAAGAGGTCTGGTTGGCCGTTAAGCAGGGGCATTCAGGCCTGCTGCACGCCAGCACCGGCTCGGGCAAAACCTACGCCGTATGGTTCGCCGCGCTCAATCGTTTCGCCCAAGCCGTCAAACCGCCAGCCGACGACAAACCCCGCAAGCGCAAACCGCCTGCGGCCGTGTTGAGCGTGTTGTGGATAACTCCCATGCGCGCACTGGCCGCCGACACGGCCAGGGCGCTTGAAGCTCCCTTGGCAGATCTGGACATCCCCTGGAGCGTCGGCCTGCGCACAGGCGATACCAGCAGCAGCGAACGCGCCCGACAAGGGCGGCGACTGCCCACTGCGCTGATCACCACGCCCGAAAGCCTGACCCTGCTGCAGACCCGCGCTGACGCTCAAAGCACGTTCTCGACCTTGAAAATGGTGGTCGTGGATGAATGGCACGAACTGATCGGCAACAAGCGCGGCGTTCAGTTGCAACTGGCACTGGCCCGCTTGCGCCAATGGAATCCGGATCTGATCGTGTGGGGCGTTTCTGCGACGCTTGGCAATCAACAGCACGCTCAGGAAGTGCTGGTCGGCGAAGGCGGCGTCAGCGTTCAAGGAAAAATCACAAAAGAACTGCGGGTGGATACCCTGTTGCCACCGTCCATCGAGCGCTTTCCGTGGGCCGGGCATATGGGCCTGCGGATGCTGCCGCAAGTACTGGCAGAAGTGGACAGCAGCGCCAGTTGCCTGGTATTCACCAATACTCGTGCACAATCGGAGATCTGGTATCAGGCCCTGCTGGAAGCTCGTCCCGACTGGGCCGGACTGATTGCCCTGCACCACGGCTCACTGGCACGGGAAGTGCGTGACTGGGTCGAGCGCGCCCTGAAGGATGGCCAGCTCAAAGCGGTGGTGTGTACGTCCAGCCTTGACCTGGGTGTGGACTTTCTGCCCGTCGAACGCGTGCTGCAAATCGGCTCACCCAAAGGCGTCGCACGTCTCATGCAACGCGCCGGGCGCTCAGGCCATGCGCCGGGCCGCCCGTCGCGGGTGACGCTGGTGCCAACGCATAGCCTGGAACTGGTTGAGGCCGCTGCGGCCCATGACGCGGTTGCGGCACGGATGATCGAGCCTCGAGAGTCGCCACATAAACCGCTCGACGTACTGGTCCAGCATCTGGTCAGCATGGCGCTGGGCGGCGGCTTCGATCCTGAAACGCTGTTACACGAAGTCCGTACTGCCTGGGCTTATCGAGAACTGACCGATGACGAGTGGCAATGGGCATTGGCTTTCGTTCGTCATGGCGGCCATTCGTTGACCGCCTATCCGGACTACCGACGCGTAGAGCCTGACGAAAATGGCATCTGGCGGGTGCCGGACGCCCGCCTTGCCAGACGTCACCGCATGAGCATTGGCACCATCGTCAGCGACGCCAGCATCAACGTGAAGTACTGGAAAAAAGGTGGCGGCGGTGGCTCGCTGGGCAGCGTCGAAGAAGGGTTCATTGCGCGACTGAAACCCGGTGATGGCTTTCTCTTTAGTGGGCGGCTATTGGAGCTGGTACGCGTGGAAAACATGACCGCCTATGTGAAAAAGGCCACCAGCAAAAAAGCCGCTGTTCCTCGCTGGAATGGTGGGCGCATGCCGCTCTCCGGCGAACTGGCGGCTGCGGTGGTGACAAAGTTCGACGCAGCCGCTCACGGAGAATTCAACAGCCCGGAAATGCAGGCCGTCAAACCCTTGCTTGAAGTCCAGCGTCAGTGGTCCGCCCTGCCCCAGGAAAATACCCTGCTGGCAGAAATCATGAAATCCCGTGAGGGATGGCACCTGTTTCTCTACCCCTTTGCCGGTCGTCATGTGCATCTGGGGCTGGCGAGCCTGTTGGCCTGGCGACTGAGCCGCCATACACCGCTAACCTTCTCCATCGCCGTCAACGACTACGGCTTTGAGCTGCTCAGCGCCACCGAACTGGATTGGCAGGCACAACTGCACCCTGAGCTGTTCAATGAAGAACACCTGATGAACGACATCATGGCCAGCCTCAACGCGGGCGAACTGGCCCTGAGACGCTTCAGGGAAATTGCCCGTATTGCCGGGCTGGTATTCTCGGGGTATCCGGGTGCGCCGAAGAGCAATCGGCAACTGCAGGCGTCCAGTGGATTGTTCTTTGAAGTTTTCAAACAATACGACGCTGGCAATCTACTGCTGACCCAGGCTCAGGAAGAGGTTCTGCGTCAGGAGCTGGATGTCACGAGACTGGAGCACACCTTGCAACGCATCAACCAACGCACGCTGGACGTACACTTGATCAAACGCGCTACGCCTATGGCGTTTCCCCTGCTGGTGGAACGCATGCGAGAAAGCCTGAGTTCGGAAAAACTCGCCGACCGGATTGCCCGAATGGTGCGCGATCTGGAAAAAGCAGCAGGACCTGACGCCACATGAATCCTCACGTCCCGGTACAACTGGCAGGTGCGGAACTGTGGTTGCTGGCTGAAAAAGCGATTTACTATCCCGAATACAGAGCTCTGCTGATCGCCGATGTGCATTTTGGCAAAGCGGCTGCCTTTCGTGCGCTTGGACAACCGGTGCCACAAGGCACGACCCAGAACAATTTGCAGCGCCTTGATGATCTGCTGCAAAGCTATCCCTGTGATCGGCTGATCTTCCTCGGTGACTTCCTGCATGCGAGGCAATCACGCACCCCGTCAACGCTAGAGGCATTGAGCAATTGGCGATCACGACATCCGACGCTGGCAATCACGCTGATCCGCGGCAATCACGATAAACACGCGGGTGATCCGCCCTCGGATCTGATGATCGAGACCGTACCGGAGCCTCTACTGCTAGGGCCGTTCGCGCTGCAGCATGAGCCCCATCCGCACCCGACTCATCACGTGCTGGCCGGGCATGTTCATCCGGTTTATCACTTGCAGGGGCGTGGACGTCAGCGGTTGCGACTGGCTTGTTTCTATCTCAATGAGCGCACGAGTCTATTGCCCGCGTTCGGCGCATTCACCGGCGGGTACAAAGTAGAACGTGAGGAAGACAGCAGAATTTACGTGGTGGGGGATGGTGCGGTGTGGGCGACCGGCTGAAACGATTCATGCCTGCGCTTTCAACCCCAATAAGCGCCTGATCGAGCATGACCTGGACGTCATCAGCAGCACTACTGGCCAATGCATGCGCCAGCAGTGACAAGAAAATTATTCAGGCAACCGGAGCCGGTGGTGGCTCGTCGGGAACGGTTGGGCTACCGGGTTCAATCGGATCGGGATTGTCTCCCGGCCCATCTGGCCCTGGTTGGCCTGGAATACCGCCGCCAACCATATTGAACTGCGGATAGGCGAGTAACGACAAGGCAAGCAGACCCACGTGATTCTCTCGCGGGTCAGCCCCCTGGGCGCTGGCGTTCGATTGTCTCTTCATAAGGTACTCCTGAGCGTTATCCCCTACCCACGCAGTGTGAGGAGAAGCGATTCAGTCAATAGAGTGCCGAATTGAGGACTAATTCAATTTCGCCAGCGTTAACGGTAACAAATATCAGTTAAGCGCGAGGCAAGGTAACGCCGCGCTGCCCTTGATATTTGCCGCCACGGTCCTTGTAAGACACTTCACACTCTTCGTCGGACTCGAGGAAAAGCATCTGTGCCACGCCTTCGTTTGCGTAGATTTTCGCAGGCAGTGTGGTGGTGTTGGAGAACTCCAGCGTCACATGACCTTCCCATTCCGGCTCAAGCGGGGTCACGTTGACGATGATGCCGCAGCGTGCATAAGTGCTTTTACCCAGACAGATGGTCAGCACATTACGCGGGATGCGGAAGTATTCGACGGTGCGGGCCAGGGCGAACGAGTTCGGCGGGATGATGCAAACGTCGCTTTTCACGTCGACAAAGCTGCCTTCATCGAAGTTTTTCGGGTCAACGATTGCAGAATTGATGTTGGTAAAAATCTTGAATTCATCTGCACAGCGCACATCGTAGCCATAGCTGGAAACGCCATAAGAGATGAGACGACTGGCACCTTCGCCACGCATCTGGCGCTCGACGAAGGGCTCGATCATGCCCTGCTCCTGCGCCATGCGGCGAATCCACTTGTCCGATTTGATGCTCATGGCGATGTCCTGATAGCTGGGTGAAAAAACATGTCCGGCATCTTACCGGGCCACGGCGCCGTGTTCAAAGCCTGTAGCAGCGTGCCAGCCAATGCTTTTCCCCATGAATGGAAATAATCCTCAATTGACGGTTGGCATGCTCAAAAAAAAGCGTTAAGGTGGCGTCACTGTGTTGCTTGTGTCACTGAGAATCTCTACACGATGTTGAATTTCGATCCAACCATCTCCAAGAATTTTTCCTGCTCTTTGCACTCAGTCTCGGCCAGGGCACTTCCTGAGTCGCAGTTAACTTTGTCCAAGGAGATACACCATGTCTAATCGCCAAACTGGTACCGTTAAGTGGTTCAACGATGAAAAAGGCTTCGGCTTCATCACTCCACAATCCGGTGACGACCTGTTCGTGCACTTCAAAGCTATCCAATCTGACGGCTTCAAAAGCCTGAAAGAAGGCCAACAGGTCTCTTTCATCGCTACCCGCGGTCAGAAAGGCATGCAAGCTGAAGAAGTTCAAGTTATCTAACTTGTACTTATTCGCTTAAAGAACCCCGCTTCGGCGGGGTTTTTTTATGCCTGTAGGAAATGCCTGCTGATTTCCGTAGGACCGGCTTTAGCCGGGAGGGCGGCAGTGCGGCCGATATAATTGCATTGCGTACCGGCTCCCTCCCGGCCAAAGCCGGTCCTACAGCATAATTAGAGCGCTACATGCTAATCGTCGCTGACAGAAATACTCGGCATCGCCGGGCTGGCCGCTTCCTGCAGCACAATCCGTGCACCTACATGTCGCGCCAGTTCCTGATAGACCATCGCGATCTGACTTTCCGGCTCAGCAATAACCGTCGGCTTACCACCATCGGCCTGCTCGCGGATCAGCATCGACAACGGCAATGAGGCCAGCAGCTCAACGTCATACTGCGAGGCCAGCTTCTCGCCACCGCCCTCACCGAACAAATGCTCAGCGTGACCGCAGTTCGAGCAGATGTGTACAGCCATGTTTTCCACGACGCCAAGCACCGGAATATTGACCTTGCGGAACATCTCGACGCCTTTCTTCGCGTCCAGCAGTGCAAGATCCTGAGGCGTGGTGACGATCACAGCACCTGCGACCGGGACTTTCTGGGCCAGCGTCAGTTGTATATCACCGGTACCCGGCGGCATGTCGATGACCAGGTAATCCAGATCATTCCACGCCGTTTGCGTAATCAACTGCAGCAATGCACCGGAAACCATAGGACCGCGCCACACCATCGGCGTGTTGTCATCGGTCAGAAAGGCCATGGACATCACTTCGACACCGTGGGCCTCGATCGGCACGAACCATTTCTGATCCTTGATCTTAGGCCGCGTACCTTCTGCAATACCGAACATCACGCCCTGACTCGGACCATAGATATCAGCATCCAGAATGCCGACCCGCGCACCTTCGCGAGACAACGCCAACGCCAGATTCGCCGCCGTGGTGGATTTGCCAACGCCGCCTTTGCCGGACGCTACGGCGACAATGTTCTTCACATTGGCCAGACCCGGGATCTGCCCTTGCGCCTTGTGCGGCTCGATCACGCAGGTGATATCCACTTTGGCCAAGGTCACACCCTCCAGGCCTTCAATGGCAATTTGCAGCATCTGCGCCCAGCCACTTTTGAACAGACCGGCCGCGTAACCCAGTTCAAGCTGGACACTCACGCGCTCGCCGTGAACCTCAATGGCACGCACGCACCCGGCGGTGACGGGGTCCTGATTCAGATAAGGATCGGTATATTGGCGAAGAACGGCTTCCACCGCTGCGCGATTAACAGCGCTCATGGGCTACTCCCGAATAAAGACAGACTAAAACAGGCGGCTATCCTAACGCTTCTGCGCGCCACCGGCATGGTTTCGCTGGAATCATCATTCCCGTAGGAGCGCACTTGCCCGCGATAGCGTCAGACCGGGCGGTAATATTTCGACTGAAATACCGCAATCGCGGGCAAGCGCGCTCCTACAGGCGATGCGCAAGGATTCAAAGCGCACATTCCTACAGTCAGCACAGGATGAAAAAAATCACTCAGACCTTTATAGTGGCCGACCTCCGTTTCACTTCAAGTAGCCGAGCCCCATGTCCGAGCCACGCAAGATCCTCGTTACCAGCGCCCTGCCCTATGCCAATGGTTCGATCCATCTTGGCCATATGCTTGAGTACATCCAGACCGATATGTGGGTGCGCTTCCAGAAGCACCGCGGCAACCAATGCATTTATGTCTGCGCGGACGACGCTCACGGCTCGGCAATCATGCTGCGCGCAGAAAAGGAAGGCATCACCCCGGAACAACTGATCGACAACGTCAAGGCGGAACACAGCGCCGACTTCAGTGATTTCCTGGTGGACTTCGACAATTTCCACTCGACGCACTCGGATGAAAACCGCGAGCTGTCGAGCATGATCTACACCCGCCTGCGCGATGCCGGGCATATCGCTACTCGCTCTATCACCCAGTATTTCGACCCGGAAAAGAAAATGTTCCTGGCCGACCGCTTCATCAAGGGCACGTGCCCGAAATGCGGCACTGAGGATCAGTACGGTGACAACTGCGAAAAGTGCGGCGCGACCTACGCCCCCACTGACCTGAAGGACCCGAAATCGGCGATTTCCGGCGCTACGCCTGTCTTGAAAGACTCGAAGCATTTCTTCTTCGACCTGCCAGCCTTTGACGCCATGCTCAAAAGCTGGACACGCAGCGGCACCTTGCAGGATGCCGTGGCAAACAAGATTGCCGAATGGCTGGATGCCGGCCTGCAGCAGTGGGATATCTCCCGCGACGCGCCTTACTTCGGCTTCGAAATCCCTGATGAGCCGGGCAAGTACTTCTACGTATGGCTGGACGCTCCTGTCGGTTACATGGCCAGCTTCAAGAACCTTTGCGCGCGCCGTCCGGATCTGGATTTCGATGCATTCTGGGCCAAGGATTCGACCACCGAGCTGTATCATTTCATCGGCAAGGACATCGTCAACTTCCACGCCCTGTTCTGGCCAGCAATGCTTGAAGGTGCTGACCTGCGCAAGCCGACCGGTATCAACGTACACGGCTACCTGACCGTCAATGGCCAGAAAATGTCGAAATCGCGCGGCACGTTCATCAAGGCCCGCACCTATCTGGATCAGCTGTCGCCGGAGTACCTGCGTTATTACTACGCAGCCAAGCTCGGCAAGGGTGTGGACGATCTCGATCTGAACCTCGACGACTTCGTACAGAAGGTCAACTCGGACCTGATCGGCAAGGTCGTGAACATTGCCAGTCGTTGTGCCGGCTTCATTCACAAAGGCAATGCCGGTGTCATGGTGGCTGAAAATGCAGCCCCGGAATTGACCGACGCATTTCTGGCCGCAGCGCCTGGTATCGCGGAAGCCTATGAGGCACGCGACTTCGCCCGCGCGATGCGCGAAATCATGGGTCTGGCGGACCGGGCCAATGCCTGGATTGCCGACAAGGCTCCCTGGTCGCTGGCCAAGCAGGAAGGTAAACAGGATGAAGTGCAGGCGGTTTGCGCACTGGGCATCAACCTGTTCCGGCAATTGGTGATTTTCCTCAAGCCGGTATTGCCACTGCTGGCTGCCGACGCCGAGAAATTTCTCAACGTTGCGCCACTGACCTGGGATGATCACAAGACGCTGCTGAGCAATCATCAGCTCAACCCGTTCCAGGCCCTGATGAGCCGCATCGATCCAGCCAAGGTTGAAGCCATGACTGCCGCTTCGAAAGAAGACCTGACGGCCAGCGCAACCGATACCGGTGCAGCCCCCGAGGGTAACGGTGAGCTCGTCAAGGATCCGCTGTCTGCCGAGATCGATTTCGATACCTTTGCGGCAGTTGACCTGCGAGTCGCCCTGATCCTCAAGGCTGAGCATGTTGAAGGGGCAGACAAACTGCTACGCCTGACGCTGGATATCGGTGACGAGCAGCGCAACGTGTTCTCCGGCATCAAAAGCGCCTACCCGAACCCGGCCGAGCTTGAGGGTCGTCTGACCATGATGATCGCCAACCTCAAGCCGCGGAAAATGCGCTTCGGCATCTCGGAAGGCATGGTGATGGCCGCAGGCCCGGGTGGTGAAGAAATTTACCTGCTTAGCCCTGATAGCGGTGCCAAACCCGGCCAGCGCATCAAGTAAGACATGAGCCTTACCCGATAACAGCCTTGTATGCTGTTATCGGGTTTATGCTTTTTGCAGTAACCGAACGCTCGTCAGAGAGCGCTTTACCCACTTCATTGCTCACCGCCTGTTCGCCTATTCGCCTATTCGCCTATTCGGCAAAACCATGAACCTCATCCAAAGCATCGACGCCCTGCTGCCCCAGACCCAATGCGGAAAATGCGGGCATCCCGGCTGCAAGCCTTACGCAGAAGGAATAGCCCAGGGCGAGGCGATCAACAAATGTCCGCCGGGTGGCGATGAGACCGTTGCGGCTCTGGCGCAGTTGCTCAGCGTTCCCGCCCTGCGCGTCGATCCGCAGCGGGGTTCGGCGCCAGCACAAGTCGCGTTTATCCGGGAAGCTGAATGCATTGGCTGCACCAAGTGCATTCAGGCCTGCCCGGTCGACGCTATCGTCGGCGCAGCAAAGTTCATGCACACCGTCATCGTCAACGAATGCACCGGTTGCGACCTGTGTGTCGCCCCCTGCCCGGTGGATTGCATTGACCTGCTGCCGCTGCCTTCTACCGTCATACCTATCGTCAGCGGGCACGCGACGACTGTGCCAGAGCAAGAGAATCGCAGCCACAAGCGAAACCAGGCACGACGTCGCTTCGAGTCCCGCAACGCGCGGCTGCGACGTGAAGAGGAGCGTCGGCACGCTGAGCGACTTGCGCGTACGCAAAGGGCAACAGCAGCGCCTGACGCATCTCGCTTACCCGTGCATTCAGCAATGGAGCGCACAAACACGCAAAGCGTTGCCGTCGATGACGAAGCATTGAAAAAAGCCCGCATCAACGTGGCAATGAGCAGGGCTCAACTCAATAAATCCCTGAAGGCATTCGGTCACCCTCCCATCGCCGAGCAGGCAGCACGTCTGGTTCAACTGCAGCAGGAATACGAAACGGCCGAACAAGCGCTTAACAGCCTTCAATCCGCGCAGCCAGGCCCAATCGCGACTCCAATGCCGCGGATGGACAACAGCGGGGTCAAACGTGCAAAAATCCAACTGGCCATGGCCCGCGCTGCCTTGAAAAAAGCGCAAACGAGCGAGGCCTCTTCAGAGCAGATCGCGAGCCTGACGACTGAGCTTCAACATGCCGAACAGGCGCTTGAGACCGCAGAACAGAGTCTGTCGGCCAACCCGCAAGCTATCGCCCCCAAGGAAAACCCCGGTTCATGAATGCTGCAAAACGTCAGGAAATCTTTCGTCGCCTTCACGAAGACAACCCGGATCCAAAGACTGAACTGGCCTACACCACGCCATTTGAACTGCTTATCTCTGTGATCCTTTCAGCACAGGCAACCGATGTCAGCGTGAACAAGGCCACCGCACGGCTTTATCCTGTCGCCAACACCCCACAGGCGATCTATGACCTTGGCGTGGAAGGTTTGTCCGAGTACATAAAAACCATCGGTCTCTACAACAGCAAGGCTAAAAACGTTATAGAAACGTGCCGAATGCTCATGGAGTTGCACGGTGGAGAAGTGCCACAGACACGCGAAGCACTTGAAGCCTTGCCCGGCGTCGGGCGCAAGACAGCCAATGTGGTGCTCAATACCGCATTTCGCCAAATTGCCATGGCGGTAGACACTCACATATTTCGTGTCAGCAATCGTACCGGCATCGCACCAGGTAAAAACGTGGTTGAGGTAGAAAAGCAGTTGATGAAGTTTGTACCCAAAGATTATTTGCTGGATGCCCACCACTGGCTGATCCTGCTCGGCCGCTACGTTTGCCAGGCTCGAAAGCCACGCTGCGGCAGCTGCATGATAGAAGACCTGTGCGATTACAAGCACAAGACCTCGGACGATTGAGCGATAGGGCCTCGAACGACTGATCGATTGAAAAAATCTTTTTTACCCGCTCGCAGATACTCGCTATAAGGTGCGCCAACGACAGCCTAAGTCTGGAGTCACCTTATGAGCACCGACAAAGAGCAATTGGACGTAGACGACGATTTCATTGCGGTTGAATCAGATGATGCAGAACCTGCACCTGTTGAACCGGCCAAGACCAATCTCAGCAAACGGCGCACGATCGACAACATGCTTGAAGAAAGACGCCTGCAGAAGCAACTGGCTGATTACGACTACGATCTTTGATCGCTACGACCGCGTCACCCGCCATTCAAAGCCTCTCATGTGCGAGAGGCTTTAGAGCTCAGCGCCAAACGCGGTGGCGCAATGTCATGATTCCCTCCCGACGAAAACCGCAAAGCCCCCTCAGACCAGACCATTACGCTGAGCAAGCTCGATAAGATCGACCAGCGAATGAGCATTCAGCTTGAGCAGCAGCCGAGTTTTGTAGGTGCTGACTGTTTTATTGCTCAAAAACATTCCATCTGCAATTTCCTTATTGGTTTTGCCTCGAGCCAATTGCTGCAACACCATCATTTCCCGACCAGAAAGACGATCGACCATGTCAGCTTCGCTGGCATTGCCCATGCTTGAGCGAACGGTATGCAGCGCCTGGTTAGGGAAATAACTGTAGCCCGACAATACGGCCTTGATCGCACTCAACAATTCGGTGAGGTCTTGCTGCTTGCACACATATCCAGCTGCCCCGGCCTGCATGCAGCGCATTGAGAAATGCCCAGGTGCCTGAGAAGTAAGGATCAGCACCTTGAACGGCAGCGTCATGGCAGACAGACGCGCAATGACTTCAAGGCCATCCAGCTTTGGAATGCCTATGTCGAGAATCACGATATCGGGCAAATGCTCACGAGCCAGTTGCAGGGCATCCACTCCATTATCCGTCTCCGCAATGACCTCATAGCCATGGCGCTCCATCAGCATACGAACAGCAAGGCGAATGACGGGATGATCGTCCACGATCAGCACTTTATTCATGGGCAGTCCAATTTTCGCTTTTCGAAGTTTCAGAGTCAGCACAATAGCTTAGTCGTTTAGTGCTTTGCATGGCGCACCCCCCTTGGGACTGACAGCCAAAGACCATTCCCACAACCACAGCAGAAGTTTCCTACAAATATGAGTCTAAATGACGCTACATAAGAGGCCATCACAAGTCTGCCTGCGCTGAAAAAGAGAAATTAACTGCTTTGTACAAAATAGAGATAAAGGAGCGTGAATCAACTAATAGAATTATTATGTTCGGGTCAAGCATTTTTCAAATATCCCTTTGGACTAATAAACATGCGTTACACCGGTTTGGTCGATCCTGAAGCCATCGACAACTGTGACAAGTGGTCGAGCGCTCAGTCTAGATAGCTTCTAGCCATCACCAGAAACGATGCTTTGATACTCCCTTCATACGTCCCCGAAATTTCCGGGCCTCACGAGCAAAAAATATACTGTTACATTGCTGATACACAGGCCCTGCGCATCGGCGACGGCATCCAATATGTCAGAACACCGGCACATTAAGCGTCAAGGTTGTGCCAACAGAATATTTCAGGCGCCCCCTCCGCGACGTTTAAAAAATACACACTTTGCGGCGTTCATTTTGTAAATATATATATTTTGCGAAAATTCCTACTTAGGTTTCGGAAACGACTGAACTCTCAAGAAAGCTTGACCGCCTTGCTCATTCAAATGTGCGGTATTCATGCACCGCACAACTCATAAAAGCAGATAACCTGAACTCAATGGAAAAATCTACAAATAGTGCATGACTTTTCTGACGGAGACTGGTTCAAGGCAGCCAACCGGCTGAAAGCTAATACTATATCCCCGCTCAAATCCATACACCCTTGCCCAAAGAGGAAATGTACTACAACACTAACAGACGCTGAAAATTGCCATGTAAGAAAAGTAATTGCGTCATAAATCAATCCATCTAGCTAAAGCTTTTTTACTTGCAAATTTTATTACCAGTCGTTACTTTTTCAAGAGCCCTTCCACTAATCACTCATAAAAACATGCAGGACTACATGAAACCCACTTAACAAATGATGCCAATTTGACCATCCAGAAAGCGTAGCTTTATATGGACCCTCCCTCACTAAAGAGCCGAAGGGATTCGGGCAGCATGAACATGACCCATCCGGACTAGTCTTCGCTGACCGCGCCCTGATAAGGACCGACGATTCTTTTTGAATGGGCCCTGTGTAAAACCATGTTCAAAAAGGGATATATCATGAACAACAAAATCTCCAGTGCCTGCCCTCAAGATGCAGACTCTCTGGATCTTGCGGCAGCCGTTGAACACTTCGTGGCTCAGGGCGGCGTTATTGACATCGTCTCGCACACTGCACATCAGGCAGCCACATTGAACACCCCCAGTGCAAAGTCAGAGTCTGAAATTGCAGCATTTGAAAAGCCTGGAAAGTTGGAAACTCTGAAGGCGCTGGTGGCGAAAGGTGCCGGAATTAATGCACTGCAGTACTCGCTGAGGATGAACAGGAAAGATATCAAACAGATGGCCTCGGAACACGGTGTGAAAATCGCGTTCAGCCGCCCTGTCGGCGACACTGGCAAGGCCTACCGCTCTGAAATGTCAGACATTGATGACACTGTGGCCGGGCATGCAATGCATTATTCAAGCCTTGGATACTCCGCCCACGAGATTGCCAACATTCTGGGTTTGAGCGTTCGCCAAGTGTGGAACATAGGAAAAGCGTATCGGTTCGAATTCAAAATAAACGAAGGTGACCCCTCCCCCTGAAACAATCAGAAGAAGCAAACTAACCCCAACAGAAGATTAACGAACTTTCCAGCTGTACTGCACAGCTTCGAAAGTCCGCAAAATCTACCCTCTCACTCCATTAAAGGTCTTATTTGAGAAGAACACCATGAAACTACTACCGCGTCTTATCAACCCCATTAGCATCATTGCGATGTTTGCCGCCCTGTGCGAGGCATCAGCAACAACGGTACTCCCTCACCTTGACGACGAGAACCGTCAAATCTATATATGGTTTCTTATTGCGTTTCCCTCTGCGCTCGTCGTGTTATTTTTCCTGACGCTCAATTTCAACAGTCGGGTTCTTTACCCTCCTGTCGAACCCACAGAGAAATAGCCTGAATGTTATCAAGGCGTTAGGAACCTCATAATATGCCCGCACCTGCCCGGCCTTCCCGGTAAAGCCAGTAGTGGCCACAACGGTCCAGACAAACTTTTGCCGGTTTAACCATTCGGTCGATTATTGAATGCAGAACTTATGAGGGAATTGAATCAAAAAACTCATGACGCTTTTGAAACGTCACAACAAAACACTGGCAGATTCATCCTTGCGTGAAAGGCACCACCGCATTTATACGGCACCTGTGGCGGCCGGTAAGCCACCTGAACGGGCTGCAGGAGCGCTATGCAGGCAGCAAGTCTCAGTCTTATTTCAGATGCAGCACCCGAAAGGTGCTGCATCTTCATTTCAGAACGCGTAATTAAAACAGTTTACGGCCCTTGTTAGCAGCAATGCGCATGCGCAGCGCATTGAGCTTGATGAAGCCTGCTGCGTCTGCCTGGTTGTAAGCGCCGCCATCTTCCTCGAAGGTCGCAATGTTGGCATCAAACAGGGACTCGTCTGACTTGCGACCGGTTACGATCACGTTGCCTTTATACAGTTTGAGACGCACAACACCATTCACGTGAGCCTGGGAAGCGTCAATCATCTGCTGCAGCATCTGACGCTCAGGGCTCCACCAGTAACCGGTGTAGATCAGGCTCGCGTACTTAGGCATCAACTCATCCTTGAGGTGAGCAACTTCGCGGTCCAGAGTGATCGACTCGATGGCGCGGTGAGCGCGCAGCATGATGGTGCCGCCTGGCGTCTCGTAGCAGCCGCGGGACTTCATGCCCACGTAACGGTTCTCGACGATGTCCAGACGACCAATACCGTGTTCGCCACCGATACGGTTGAGCGTTGCCAACACAGTGGCAGGCGTCATCTCAACGCCGTCCAGTGCAACGATGTCGCCGTTGCGGTAAGTCAGTTCCAGGTATTGTGGGGTGTCCGGAGCCTTCTCGGGGGAGACGGTCCAACGCCACATGTCTTCTTCATGCTCGGTCCAGGTGTCTTCCAGCACGCCGCCTTCATAGGAGATGTGCAACAGGTTGGCATCCATGGAATACGGGGACTTCTTCTTGCCGTGGCGCTCGATCGGGATCGCGTGCTTCTCGGCGTAGTCCATCAGCTTCTCGCGGGACAGCAGGTCCCATTCGCGCCAAGGGGCAATCACTTTCACGCCAGGCTTGAGCGCATAGGCGCCCAGTTCGAAACGAACCTGATCGTTACCTTTGCCGGTAGCACCGTGGGAAATGGCATCAGCACCGGTTTCGTTGGCGATTTCGATCAGGCGCTTGGCAATCAGCGGACGAGCGATGGAAGTACCCAGCAGGTACTCGCCTTCGTAGACAGTGTTGGCGCGGAACATCGGGAACACGAAATCACGCACGAATTCTTCGCGCAGGTCATCGATGTAGATTTCTTTGACGCCCATGGCTTTTGCCTTGGCGCGTGCGGGTTCGACTTCTTCGCCCTGACCCAGGTCAGCGGTAAAGGTCACTACTTCGCAGTTATACGTATCCTGCAGCCACTTGAGGATTACCGAAGTATCCAGGCCACCGGAATACGCGAGAACTACCTTGTTTACGTCCGCCATGCCATCACTCCACCGGGTTGTACGGAAAACCGGTGATTCTACCGCTCAAACGGTGGGATTTACAGTAGCGCGACAGCTTCTGACGATGAAGCGACAGATTATGTCGATCTGGCGACGGGTGGCGAGCCTTCGTCAGATCTTCGCGGGAGCCGTGTTCAGCGCAACAGGAGCGGGCCTTTCATCCGGCGCAATGCGCTCCAGATGGATGTTTACCCGACGGTTGCGTGCACGGTTGGCGTTGTTGGTATTAGGCACCAGCGGATAGCGTTCACCGTGGAAGCGCAGCGTGATCTGCTCTTCGGGAATGCCTTGAGCCTTCAGAAAATCCATGACAGCCAGTGCGCGACGTCGAGACAAGTCACGATTGGTCAGGCGATTGCCACTGTTATCTGAATGCCCGTCCAGTTCAACATGATTAACCGTGGGATCGGCCTTGAGGTAGGCCACGATGGTCTGCAAACGAGCCTTGGCTTGCGCATCCAGATCGATGCCACCGCCCGGAAAACCGACTTCACCCTGCTTGACCTGATCGTAATTCATCGGCAACAGCTTGCTGACACACTGCTGATAGTCACCGAAGGCTTTGTTGAATTTGACGGGTAACAGGCGCACTTCGGTGGTCCCGGCAGCATCACGAGAGTAATGGCGTATCACCGGGCTGCGGCCTTCCATCAGACCGCTGATCAGCCGACCGGCCTGGACCTGCGAGCTGCTGAACGGAAATTCACCGTTATTGACTTTGACTGAACCCAGATTGATATCGCCGCGCCCCGGCTGCCAGGGTGCAGCCGCCGCCAATAACGTCGCCGAGCCTCCGCCCGTCATGCCACCGGCCGACTTGATCCGGAATGTAGCCTGCTCACCCGCACGGCGCACAAACTCACCCGCACCAAAATCGGTGATGGGTTGGCTGAGGCGACACTCGAACTGATCGCCTTCCACTTTCCATTCAATGCTTTCCAGACGGGTCTGAAAAGTCATGGCCATGGCAGGGAAGCTGGCGAACACGCTGAGCAGGGCTAGATATCGCTGGCGCACGGGAGGCTCCACTAAAAAAATGACCGCATAACAAATGACTTCCTACAACGGGCTATCGGTAACTTCCTACAAAACTTGATAGCGGGTGCCTGAGAGAGTCTTTTCCGGTAGCATTCCCAGCGAGTTTGACCCGCCTGGAATCCCCAATGTCCGACCTCCTGACCCTTTTGCGTCCCGACGACTGGCACATACACCTCCGCGATGGAGCTGTTTTGCCCCACACCGTTGCTGACGTTGCGCGCACTTTTGGCCGCGCAATCATCATGCCTAACCTGGTACCGCCCGTTCGCAATGCTCAGGAAGCCGACGCTTATCGTCAGCGCATCCTGGCAGCTCGCCCGTCCGGCAGCCCATTCGAACCGCTGATGGTGCTTTACCTCACCGACCTGACACAGCCGCAAGATATCCGCACGGCCAAGGCCACAGGCTTTATCCATGCTGCCAAGTTGTACCCGGCCGGAGCGACCACCAACTCCGACTCGGGCGTGACCAGCATCGACAAGATCTTCCCGGTTCTGGAAGCCATGGCCGAAGTCGGCATGCCGCTGCTGGTACACGGCGAGGTGACCCGCGGCGACATCGACGTCTTCGATCGCGAGAAAATCTTCATTGATGAACACCTGACGCGTGTCGTCGAGCGTTTCCCGACGCTCAAAGTGGTGTTTGAACACATCACCACCGCCGAGGCCGTGCAGTTCGTCAATCAGGCTTCGGCCAACGTCGGCGCCACGATCACCGCGCATCACCTGCTCTATAACCGCAACCACATGCTGGTGGGCGGGATTCGTCCGCACTTCTATTGCTTGCCGATCCTGAAGCGCAATACGCACCAGACCGCTCTGCTCGATGCAGCGACCGGCGGGAGCACCAAGTTTTTCCTCGGCACCGACTCGGCACCCCATGCCCAGCATGCAAAGGAAAACGCTTGTGGCTGTGCAGGCTGCTACACCGCCTATGCCGCGATCGAGATGTACGCTGAAGCTTTCGAGCAACGTAATGCACTGGACAAGCTGGAAGGCTTCGCCAGCCTTCACGGTCCGGCGTTCTACGGCCTGCCTGCGCCTCAAGACACCATTACGCTGGTCCGTGAAGAATGGACCGCGCCCACCAGTCTGCCGTTTGGCGAGCTGTCCGTAATACCGCTGCGCGCCGGTGAAAAACTGCGCTGGCGTCTGCTGGAGAAACATGCGTGAGTGAAGATCATTTCGACGACGAACAGGAAGGTCAAGGCGGCGGTTCGCGTCACCCCATGGCGGCCCGTTTTCGCGGCTACCTGCCTGTCGTCATCGATGTAGAGACCGGTGGCTTCAATTGCGCTACCGACGCCCTGCTGGAAATTGCGGCAGTGACCATCGGCATGGACGAAGACGGTTTCGTGTTCCCGGAGCACACGCACTTCTTCCGTGTGGAGCCGTTCGAGGGTGCCAACATCGAGGCGGCTGCCCTTGAATTCACCGGTATCAAACTTGATCACCCATTGCGTATGGCAGTCAGTGAAGAAACCGCACTGAATGACATCTTCCGTGGCGTTCGCAAGGCGCTGAAGGCCAATGGCTGCAAGCGCGCGGTGCTGGTCGGCCACAACGCCAGCTTTGATCTGGGCTTTCTGAACGCAGCGGTCGCGCGACTCGACATGAAGCGCAACCCGTTTCACCCCTTCTCCAGCTTCGACACCGCGACGCTGGCCGGGCTTGCTTACGGCCAGACCGTTCTCGCCAAGGCCTGTCAGGCAGCCGGCATCGACTTCGACGGCCGTGAAGCGCACTCAGCGCGCTACGACACCGAGAAAACCGCCGAGCTGTTCTGCGGCATCGTCAACCGCTGGAAACAGATGGGCGGTTGGGAAGACTTCGGCGATTGATGACGTGGGACCGGCTTTAGCCGGGAAGGCGGTATTTCTGCAGATAAAGATTCAGCGTCTGTTCCGGCCTTTTCCCGGCTAAAGCCGGTCCCACGTCAGCGTTTCCTTTGGAAGGCTTGCCCGCGAAGGACACCCCATAACTAACGCCACATCTCACATCGCCCACCGTCGCTTAGTGTATTTTTGCCACTCGTCGGTCCCGAGAGAAACCTTCTCAATGAGTTTTGACAAGCATTCTCATTAACATTAGTATCCCCGGCAACGAGAAATTACAGCGACGGTTCTCATTTATGTATGTCTGCCTCTGCCAAGGTGTTACCGACGGTCAAATCCGAGATGCAATCTTCGAGGGTTGCTGCAGCTACAAAGACGTTCGTGAAACGCTGGGTGTCGCCACCAAATGTGGTAAATGCGCCTGTCTAGCCAAGGAAGTGGTACGCGATACCCTTACCGAATTGCAAAGTAGCCAGGCTGCACTGGCTTATCCGGCAGATTTTTATCCTGCCTGATTTAACAGAATTTGAAGAACCGGACCTCGCGTCCGGTTTTTTTATGCCTGTAATTCAAACGCTTAGCGTCAAGATGCGGAACACAAACATTCTTATTCCTATTTAATTTCACTTATTATTCAATAACTTAGGTTTGACAGACTAATACGCGCAGCTCAAACTCGCGTTTTATATATACAAGCCATTGGCAGGACCTCAAAAATGAAAGGCGACATTACAGTCATCCAGCATCTCAACAGGATCCTCGGAAACGAGCTGGTCGCGATCAATCAGTACTTCCTGCATGCCCGCATGTACGAAGATTGGGGCCTGAACAAGCTGGGCAAGCACGAGTATCGCGAATCCATCGACGAGATGAAGCACGCTGACAAGCTGATCAAGCGCATCCTGTTCCTGGAAGGCCTGCCTAACCTGCAAGAGCTGGGCAAAATCCTGATTGGCGAACACACCAAGGAAATGCTTGAGTGCGACCTGAAGATCGAACACAAAGGCCTGGTCGACCTCAAAGCCGCCATCGCTCACTGCGAAGTCATCGGTGACTTCGGTAGCCGCGAAATGCTGGAAGACATCCTCGAGTCCGAGGAAGAACATATCGACTGGCTGGAAACCCAATTGGGCCTGATCGAGAAAATCGGTATCGAGAATTACCTGCAATCACAGATGGGCGAAGACTGATTCGTCTGATCTGCTGATAACAGAAAAGCCCCGCTTTCTCCCGAAAGCGGGGCTTTTCTTTGTCGCTACGCTTATGCGGTATGCACATCAACCGGCAGGAGCGAACTTGTTCGCGAGGCGTCAGGTCAGGCAACACATCTGCCAACCGATCAACCGCTTCGCCAACAAGTTGGCTCCTACCGTGCGCGGCTCGTATCAGGCTTCGGTGTTACCCGCAGCAGCCTTGGCAGCAGCGCCTTTCACCAGCTCTTGCAACGAGCCGTCAGCCTGCATTTCGGTGATGATGTCGCTGCCGCCGACCAGCTCACCGGCCACCCACAGCTGTGGGAAAGTTGGCCAGTTGGCGTACTTTGGCAGGTTGGCGCGGATTTCAGGGTTTTGCAGGATATCGACATAAGCGAATTTTTCGCCACATGCCATCAATGCCTGGGAAGCTTTTGCCGAAAAGCCGCACTGCGGGGCATTCGGAGCACCTTTCATGTAAAGCAGAATGGTGTTGTTGGCAATCTGGTCTTTGATCGTTTCGATGATATCCATGGAGCACCTCGGCTTAACTTTTCCGACTCAGTTGTCGACACGGTGGCGCATTGTAACGGAAACCCGAGCGCTACGCTCAGCCTTACCATACGCCGACAATCATGCCGCAGCGACCTGAACGCTTACGCCATTGAGCACCGCGTTACCGGAAAGGCTATCAAGTTCTCGCTCATCGGTCAGGTCGTTGGCGCTCTCTCCAGGCTGCTGCGCGGCAATGTCCATCCGCACACCGGGCTTTTTATGCCCCCAACCATGAGGCAGGCTGACCACGCCAGGCATCATGTCCAGACTCGCTAAAACCTGCACCTCAATAACGCCCACTCTGGAACTCACCCGCACTCGCTGACCGTCGCTCAAGCCGCGGCTCACCAAATCATCAGGATGCATCAACAGATGATGACGAGGTTTACCCTTAACCAACCGATGATAGTTATGCATCCACGAATTGTTGCTACGGACGTGGCGGCGGCCGATGAGCATTAACTCACCCGCGACTGGCGCGCTAACCTGCGCAAACCGCTCCAGATCAGACATGACAACGTCGGGCGCCGCCTGAATGCGACCATTGGCGGTTTTCAGCCGCGGGGCGAGATTAGGCTTCAACGCGCCCAGGTCCAGACCATGGGGATGCTCCCGCAAGGTATCCAGCGAAAGCTTGTAGTCCGAACCATCGCCGTACCGTCCGGCGCGCAGGCCACGATCAATCATCTGCGCCGGCGGCATCGTCGGCTTCAACTCTCGCCCCGCCCTTTCGGCGAAGGCCTTCGCCAGCCCGACGAAGATTTCCCAGTCGTGCAGCGCACCCTCGGGCTTGGCCAGAATGGCCCGATTGAAGCGCGTGACATTCCGCACTGCAAAGGTGTTGAACGTCGTGTCGTAATGATCATTTTCCAGCGCCGAGGTGGACGGCAGAATCAGATCGGCATGGCGCGTGGTTTCATTGATGTAAAGGTCGATGCTGAGCATGAACTCCAGCCCCTCAAGCGCCCGATCAAGTTGGCGGCCATTGGGCGTCGATAAAACCGGATTGCCTGCGACCGTCACTAAAGCCTTGATCTGCCCTTCCCCTTCACTGAGCATTTCTTCAGCCAATGCCGCGACCGGCAGCTCACCGGCGTATTCCGGCAATCCTGAAACGCGACTTTGCCACTGATTGAAATGGCCACCCGACGTTGCGCCCACCAGATCCACCGCAGGCTCGGTACAGAGCACGCCGCCCACCCGATCGAGATTGCCTGTGACCAGATTGATCAGCTGCACCAGCCAATGACACACCGTGCCGAACACCTGAGTGGAAATACCCATTCGCCCGTAACACGCAGCCTTGTCAGCAGCGGCGAAGTCTCGGGCCAATTGGCGGATTTGCCCGGCAGGCACCCCGCAACGGGGGCTCATGGCTTCAGCACTAAAATCGGAGATAGCGACCCGCACCTGATCCAGACCGTCCACCGGCAAGTGACTGTCGCGGGTGAGGCCTTCCTCGAACAACGTATTCAGCAGACCAAACAGTAAAGCTGCGTCTCCACCGGGTCGCACGAACAAATGCTGATCGGCGATCGCAGCTGTTTCAGTGCGCCGAGGATCCACTACGACTACTTTTCCGCCGCGGGCCTGAATAGCCTTCAGGCGTTTTTCGACATCCGGCACCGTCATGATGCTGCCATTGGATGCCAGCGGATTCCCGCCCAGAATCAGCATGAAATCGGTGTGATCAATATCAACGATGGGCAGCAGCAAACCATGGCCATACATCAGGAAACTGGTCAGGTGGTGGGGAAGCTGGTCGACAGAGGTGGCGGAGTAGCGATTGCGGGTCTTCAGCAAACCCAGAAAGTAGTTGCTGTGGGTCATCAATCCGTAATTGTGCACGCTCGGATTGCCCTGATAAACCGCGACAGCGTTCTGCCCGTGGCGCTGCTGGATATCCAGCAACCGCTCGGCGACCAGGTCAAATGCCGCCTGCCATTCAATGGGCCGCCACTGATTGCCCACGCGCTGCATAGGCTGGCGCAGCCGGTCAGGATCATTCTGGATGTCTTGCAGCGCTACCGCCTTGGGGCAGATATGGCCGCGGCTGAACGAGTCCAGCGGATCGCCCTTGATCGAAGTGATCGACACCTGATTTTCGGCACTGGTGGTGGTTTCGATGCTCAAGCCACAGATGGCTTCACAAAGATGGCAGGCACGGTGATGGAGGGTCTTGGTCATGGCCAGCCTCATATTTTTGTCATGACGACCTGAAGCGATCGCTCAAACGAAACTATGGGGCGTGGCTCGCGACTGCGCCAGAGACGTTCGTCTCATGAATCGGCAGGCATCAAGCGGGCCGATGACGAAAAAAGATCAACCGCCGATAGGGGTGATTTTGCGCTGCAGCTGGATTTCATGGACCGTTTCGATCTGCTCTTGAGCCAGATGGACGCCGGTCAACTCACCGATCAGACGCCAGTGCTCGTCGAGGCCGGAACTGATTGTCGCCATTCGGTCGATCATGTGCCGCCCGGCAGCCCGGGTGACTTCATCATTGCTGCGCAACAGCTCGAAGGACATGGACGTCATCGAAGCCGTCAGGTGCGTAAGGGTACGAGCCGTGAGCCCGAGTAATTCCGTCAGCTGCTTTTCTTTAGATTCCATTCCCCACCCCCTCATACGCGATGCGCAGTTATAACCTACGGCGATTATTTATGGAACGGGCTAACAGCGCACCGCGTGAAGCAGATCGCATAAGCCAACGATATGACCGCTCGAAAGTAAAACTGTTGCAGAAACCGCACCAATTGCAATGTCATATCACGGCAGTGTACAAATACCTGCCTCAGGTGTCCGGAAATGGCCAGTTGCCGCCACCTAGAGCATTGTCTGTCTGTAAGGTCAGCCAAACTCTCAATGCAAAAAATGCCTGTGTTGCGAATAAAAAACATTCGACCATGAGCATCCTGTTGGTAAGAAGCGACATTTTTTTATACCATCGCGCCTTTCCTATTCGTCGCCCCGTGCGGCCTCCGCCGCAGGTCTCGCCCGTTTTCCCGATAAAACCCGGCTTTGAGCATCTGCGGTCTGTTGCAAAAAAGGTAGTTAATAATGAACGCCAGGCACTTTCTCTCGATGATGGATTACAAGCCAGAAGAACTCCTGCGCTTGATCCGTCGAGGCGTAGAGCTCAAAGACCTGCGAAACCGAAGCGTGCTTTTCGAACCGTTGAAAGGTCGGGTTCTGGGCATGATCTTCGAGAAATCTTCGACTCGGACCCGTGTTTCGTTCGAAGCCGGCATGATCCAGCTGGGCGGTCAGGCCATCTTTTTATCACCTCGCGACACCCAATTGGGTCGTGGCGAGCCGATTGCCGATTGCGCGAAAGTGCTTTCGAGCATGCTTGATGCCGTGATGATCCGTACGTTTGCCCACAGCAATCTGACCGAGTTCGCCGCCAATTCCCGTGTGCCTGTCATCAATGGCCTGTCCGATGACTTGCACCCCTGCCAATTGCTGGCCGACATGCAGACCTTCCTTGAGCATCGCGGCTCGATCAAGGGCAAGACCGTTGCCTGGATCGGCGACGGCAACAACATGTGCAACAGCTATATAGAAGCGGCGATCCAGTTCGACTTCCAGTTGCGCGTGGCTTGTCCTGAAGGCTATGAGCCAAATCCGGAATTTCTGGCGCTGGCGGGTGATCGCGTGACTGTCCTGCGTGACCCGCGGGCGGCAGTGGCGGGCGCGCATCTGGTGAGCACTGATGTGTGGACCTCCATGGGCCAGGAAGAAGAAACCGCCAAGCGCATTGCCTTGTTTACCCCGTTCCAGGTCACCCGCGCCCTGCTCGATCTTGCCGACAAGGACGTGTTGTTCATGCACTGCCTGCCAGCACATCGCGGCGAAGAAATCAGCGTTGACCTGCTTGATGACCCGCGCTCGGTCGCGTGGGACCAGGCTGAAAATCGTCTGCACGCACAGAAGGCGCTGCTGGAGTTTCTGGTTGCGCCCTCCTGCCAGCCCGCATGAGTTCGCCACTGCTGCTGAACCTGCGCAATCTGGCCTGTGGGTATCAGGAACAACGCGTGGTGCAGGATCTGAACCTGCACCTCAACGCAGGTGATATCGGCTGTTTGCTGGGTTCATCGGGCTGTGGCAAAACCACGACCTTGCGCGCGATTGCCGGGTTTGAGCCGGTTCACGCCGGGGAAATCACCCTGGCTGGCGAAGTCATCTCCAAACCGGGATTTACCCTGCCTCCTGAGAAACGCCGGATCGGCATGGTGTTCCAGGATTACGCACTTTTCCCGCATTTGAGCGTTGCCGAGAATGTCGCCTTCGGCATTCGCAAACATCCACGCCTCAAGCAAGTGACCGATGAGCTATTGGAGCTGGTCAATCTGGGCGCTTTAGGCAAACGCCTGCCCCATGAGTTGTCCGGCGGCCAACAGCAACGCGTCGCGCTGGCACGAGCCTTGGCACCGGAGCCGCAGCTGCTGCTGCTCGACGAACCGTTTTCGAACCTGGATGGCGAATTGCGCCGCCGCCTCAGCCACGAGGTGCGCGACATCCTAAAAGCCCGAGGCACCAGTGCGATACTGGTTACCCACGATCAGGAAGAAGCCTTCGCGGTCAGTGATCATGTGGGTGTCTTTAAGGAGGGTCGCCTGGAACAATGGGACACGCCCTATAACCTGTATCACGAACCGCTGACGCCTTACGTCGCCAGCTTTATCGGTCAGGGGTATTTCATCCGCGGCGTGATGATCGATCCACAGACAGTCCAGACTGAGTTGGGCGTTCTGCAAGGCAACCGCGCTTACTCCAGCACCAAAGGCAGCGCAGTAGACGTGCTGTTGCGACCGGATGACATCGTCTTCGACGCCAATAGCAATCTTAACGCCCGCGTCACCAGCAAAACCTTTCAGGGCGCAGCAACGCTGTATCGCCTGCAGCTGCCGACCGGCAGCCAACTGGAAGCAGTCTTCCCCAGCCATGCGGACTATCAACCCGGCGAACAGGTGGGTATTCGGGTGTTGGCAGAGCATCTGGTGCTGTTCCCGGCGGCAGGTAGCGTGGCGGTGCAGCAGGCGGTTTAGCCTGGATGAATGTGGGAGCGGTGCTTGCCCGCGATAAGGCTGGACGCGATCTAAAGTGAATCGCGTCCAGCCTTATCGCGGGCAAGCACCGCTCCCACATAAGATCGCATTCCAACTGGAGGCCGCATGATTCAGCCCAGGCTAACCATCAACGTCCCGCTCGCCACCAGCGTGGCATGCCCGCCTATCTTCACCCGATCCCCTTCCAGCCGACAGAACAACGCGCCGCCTCGTTCAGAACATTGATAAGCATTGAGCACATCCTTGCCCAGTCGCCCGGCCCAGTACGGAATCAAAATACAGTGCGTCGACCCGGTTACCGGATCTTCGGGAATGCCAATTGCCGGAGCGAAATAGCGCGAGACGAAGTCAGCGTGCTCACCCTTGGCAGTCACGATGACGCCAGGCCAAGGCAACCGCGCCAGTGCCGCCATGTCAGGCTTGCACTCACGCACCGCCTGTTCGGACTCAAGCACCACCATCAACTCCGCCGACCCCAGCGCATCAACAATACTGGTGTCCAGGGCACGCTCGAGTTCAACGGTAACGCCCACTTCATGAGGGATCATCGCCGGGAAATCCAGCAGCAAAAGGCCCTCCTCACGCGTGACGCTCAGAGCACCTGACTTGCTGAAAAAATCGAGCTGCTCCGAAGGCTCGCTGAACACAGTAAACAGCACATGGGCAGCAGCCAGCGTCGCATGCCCGCACAAAGGGACTTCAGTCCTGGGCGTGAACCAGCGAATGTGCCAACCGTGCGCTTCACGAACCACGAACGCGGTTTCCGCGAGATTGTGTTCGGCGGCAATGCGCTGCATCAACTCGTCAGCCAGCCATGCATCAAGACGGTAAACCATCGCCGGATTGCCACTGAACGGGTGGTCACTGAAGGCGTCGACCTGATGGAATTCGAGATACATAAGTGATGCTCCAGTGCGATTGATGCATTGCACAATGCCTGCCTGCAGCCGTGTTCACCAGAGACAGATGGCCCGATAACCGACCATACATCCACAGCGCAAGACGAAAGGTTTGATCCTTTCAAACAAAACGCGCTCTTCCGATATGGCCCAAATCCTGTAGGAGCTCACCGAGGTTACGAGGCCAGCGATCGCGGAGTGTCAGACAAACCGCTATCGCGGCCTCGCGGTGCTCGTGCGCTCCTACAAATCCAATGTTTGCTGCGAGACAGCGCGCAGCTTTCAGCCTCGTCCCACCGGCGCAAACATCGCGCCGGTATGTTCAGCAAGTACCGTCGGCGCTAGCTCTACCTCAAGACCACGACGTCCGGCGCTGACGTAAATCGTCGTGAATTGCTCAGCGCTTTGATCAATAAAAGTACGCAGTCGCTTCTTCTGGCCTAACGGACTGATGCCGCCCAGCAAGTAACCAGTCGAACGTTGCGCTGCAGCCGGGTCAGCCATTTCGGTTTTTTTGGCCTTCGCAGCGGTCGCCAGCGCCTTGAGGTCCAGGGTGCCGACAACCGGCACCACGGCGACCAGTAACTCACCTTTTTCGGTACTCGCCAGCAGTGTCTTGAAGACCTGCGCCGGTTCGAGCCCCAACTTTTCCGCCGCCTCAAGGCCGTAGGAGGCAGCTTTCGGGTCATGTTCGTAACTGTGTATACGGTGTTCAGCGCGAACTTTTTTCAATAGATCCAGTGCAGGTGTCATGCAGCGCTCCAAGGCCAAAGCGACCAATCCAGGTGGATTATTCTAGGCGATCAACCGTCTGTACACCCCGTCTTTACCGGGCAAAACGTGAAGCGCTGAAAAAAACCAAAGAAGGTGTACACAACATCGATCAATCCGCGTAAAAAGCCCTGCGCCTTGCATCGCCTGCAGGTTCGCTTCCACTATCAACCACATTCGTTCCTGTTTATTTTTTTTCGTTTGCGAATATTCACTGGAACTTTAGTTCCATTTAAGGTCGAATCCAGAGGTCGAGGATGGGGTTTCCTCGAGCTCGTTAAAAGACGCGCACTGGTGGATTTCACACAGAGCCGCACAAGAACAAAAAAGAGGTTTCCATGACAAATGCACTGCAAGAACCAACGCTGAAAGGTCAATGTGTGGCCGAATTCCTGGGCACTGCCCTGATGATTTTTTTCGGTACCGGCTGTGTCGCAGCGCTCAAGGTTGCGGGTGCCACGTTCGGACTTTGGGAAATCAGCATCATCTGGGGTCTGGCAGTCGCCATGGCCATCTATCTGAGCGCAGGCGTTTCCGGGGCGCACCTCAATCCGGCCGTCAGCATCGCGCTGAGTATCTTTGCCGGTTTTGAAAAACGGAAATTACCCTTCTACATAGCCGCACAAATCGCAGGAGCCTTCTGTGGTGCCGGTCTTGTTTATCTGCTGTACACGAGCCTGTTCTTCGAATTCGAACAAACGCACCAGATGATTCGTGGTTCAGTTGCCAGCCTCGAACTCGCATCAGCATTTTCCACTTACCCCAACCCGGCCATCTCCGTAGGTCAGGCTGCGCTGGTGGAGTGTGTCATCACCGCGATTCTGATGTGCGTCATCATGTCCCTGACTGACGACAACAACGGCCTGCCACGGGGCGCGCTCGCGCCACTGCTGATCGGTTTGCTGGTTGCACTGATCGGCGCATCGACTGCCCCACTGACCGGTTTCGCAATGAATCCAGCTCGTGATTTTGGTCCTAAACTGATGACATTCCTTGCAGGCTGGGATGAAGTCGCGTTTACCGGTGGCCGTGACATACCGTATTTTCTGATTCCGATTTTCGCGCCGATTCTCGGTGCGTGCCTCGGTGCCGCTGGCTACCGCGCGCTGATTGCGCGCCATCTGCCACGCGCCGTTCCTGCTGTAGAGACTGTGGCTGTAAAAGACGCTGACGTTGTTCCAGGCAAAGCCCAGATTTCATCTTGAATCTCGCGCGTCTGCTTTTAACTTCACCCATTAGCACAAGGCAATCGACATGACCGACTCACAGAACAAGAACTACATCATTGCCCTCGATCAGGGCACGACCAGCTCTCGTGCAATCATCTTTGACCGCGACGCCAATGTGGTCAGCACCGCGCAAAGCGAATTCGTTCAGCATTACCCGCAAGCGGGTTGGGTTGAACATGATCCTATGGAGATCTTCGCCACTCAAACCGCGTGCATGACCAAAGCACTGGCTCAGGCTGATCTACACCACAATCAGATTGCCGCCATCGGTATCACCAACCAGCGTGAAACCACGGTTATCTGGGAAAAGGACACCGGTCGCCCTATTTATAACGCCATTGTCTGGCAGTGCCGTCGCAGTACCGAAATCTGCCAGCAGCTCAAGCGTGACGGCATGGAAGAATACATCAAGGACACCACCGGCCTGGTGATCGACCCGTACTTCTCGGGCACCAAGGTCAAGTGGATCCTCGACCACGTGGAAGGCAGTCGTGAACGCGCCCGCAAAGGCGAGCTGATGTTCGGCACCATCGATAGCTGGCTGATCTGGAAATTCACTGGCGGCAAGGTGCACGTCACCGACTACACCAACGCATCGCGCACGATGCTGTTCAACATCCATACCCTGGAATGGGATCAGCGCATGCTCGACGTGCTGGACATTCCTCGTGAGATGCTGCCGGAAGTGAAAAGCTCTTCCGAAGTTTATGGTCAGAGCAAAAGCGGTATTCCGATTGCAGGTATCGCAGGCGACCAGCAAGCTGCGCTGTTCGGTCAGATGTGTGTTGAGCCAGGCCAGGCGAAAAACACTTATGGCACCGGCTGCTTCCTGCTGATGAACACCGGCAAGAAAGCCGTGAAATCCGCTCACGGTATGTTGACCACCATTGGTTGCGGTCCGCGTGGCGAAGTGGCGTATGCCCTTGAAGGCGCTGTTTTCAACGGTGGCTCAACGGTGCAATGGCTGCGTGACGAGCTGAAAATCATCACTGATGCCGTCGACACCGAATACTTCGCGGGCAAGGTCAAAGACAGCAACGGTGTTTACCTGGTCCCGGCATTTACCGGTCTGGGTGCTCCGTACTGGGACCCGTATGCCCGTGGTGCATTGTTCGGTCTGACACGCGGCGTGAAAGTCGATCACATCATCCGCGCAGCGCTGGAGTCCATCGCTTACCAGACCCGCGACGTTCTGGACGCCATGCAGCAGGATTCCGGCGAACGCCTGAAATCGCTGCGGGTTGACGGCGGCGCAGTGGCCAACAACTTCCTCATGCAGTTCCAGGCCGACATCCTCGGCACGACGGTTGAACGCCCGAAAATGCGTGAGACGACTGCGTTGGGTGCCGCCTATCTGGCCGGTCTGGCCATTGGTTTCTGGAGCAGCCTGGACGAGCTGAAGAATAAGGCGGTTATCGAGCGCGAGTTCGAGCCGCAATGTGCCGAAGAAGAGAAGGAAAAGCTCTACGCCGGTTGGCAGAAGGCCGTCGCACGTACCCGCGACTGGGAACCGCACGACAACAACGAGTAACCGCCACGCTCGCGACGGGGCGCAGGATCATGGGGGAGTGAGTTTCCGGCTGACAGGCACTACACGCCTGCGGCATCATGGGCCGCATTTGGCAGCCTGAAGGACACTCCCTAATAATGAACCTGCCTCCCCGTCAGCAGCAGATCCTCGAACTGGTCCGCGAACGCGGCTACGTCAGCATCGAGGAAATGGCCACGCTGTTCGTCGTGACCCCGCAGACCATCCGCCGCGATATCAATCAGCTTGCGGAATCGAACCTGTTGCGCCGCTACCATGGCGGCGCAGCTTATGACTCAAGCATCGAAAATACCGCTTACGCCATGCGTGCGGATCAGATGCGCGACGAGAAACAGCGCATTGGCGAAGCCATCGCCGCGCAAATCCCGGATCACGCTTCGATATTCATCAATATCGGTACGACGACCGAGTCGATCGCCCGCGCCCTTCTCAACCACAACAACCTGAAAATCATCACCAATAATCTGCACGTCGCTTCGATGCTCAGCGCCAAAGAGGACTTCGACGTCCTGCTGGCGGGCGGCAACGTGCGCCGCGACGGCGGTGTGATGGGTCAGGCCAGCGTGGATTTCATCAACCAGTTCAAAGTCGACTTCGCACTGGTGGGCATCAGCGGGATTGACGAGGACGGCAGCCTGCTGGATTTCGATTATCAGGAAGTACGCGTCTCCCAGGCGATCATCGCCAACGCCCGGCAAGTCATCCTGGCCGCCGACTCCAGCAAGTTCGGCCGCAATGCCATGGTGCGCCTCGGCCCGATCACCCTGATCGACTGCCTGGTAACGGATCAAGCCCCCGCTCCGGCGCTGGTGCAGTTGCTGGCGCAGAACAAGATTCGGTTGGAAGTGGTTTAGTTAACTTTCCTGAAAACACACATTTCCTTGTGGGAGCGGTGCTTGGTCTGGGCGGCATTCCGACGATAAGGCTGGACGCGATTCACTTCAGGTCGGGGTGTTCTTATCGTCGGAATGCCGCCCAGACCAAGCACCGCTCCCACAGGAACAGCGCCTCCCTTCCCCTCCGCGCACCTCATCATGTTCACTTTTGTTCCTTTCTCTCTTCCCAATCAGTATTTTCAATGACAACTGACTGGAAGGCCCTGCGTTATTGAGCTATGATTTTCGGAAATGAACATTAATGTTCGAATTCGTTATCCGAACAATAAACTCAGGAGGCCACCGATGCCCCATTCCAACGTGTCTACACCGCCACTTTCCGAGGTCTACGACATCGCCGTTATCGGTGGTGGGATCAATGGTGTCGGGATCGCAGCGGATGCCTCCGGTCGCGGCCTGTCGGTTTTCCTGTGTGAAAAAGACGACCTGGCCAGCCACACCTCTTCTGCCAGCAGCAAATTGATTCACGGTGGCCTGCGCTACCTGGAACATTACGAATTCCGTCTGGTGCGTGAAGCATTGGCAGAACGTGAAGTGCTGTTGGCCAAGGCACCGCACATCGTCAAACCGATGCGCTTTGTCTTGCCACACCGCCCACACCTGCGCCCCGCGTGGATGATCCGCGCCGGTCTGTTCCTTTATGACCACCTGGGCAAGCGCGAGAAGCTGCCGGGTTCCCGCAGTCTGCGTTTTGGCAGTGACAGCCCGCTGAAATCGAACATTACCCATGGTTTCGAATACTCCGACTGCTGGGTCGACGACGCCCGCCTCGTGGTGCTCAACGCCATGGCTGCTCGTGAGCAAGGCGCGCACATCCATACTCAGACGCGCTGCCTGAATGCCCGCCGTACCAACGGCCTGTGGCACCTGCACATGGAGCGCGCCGACGGCACGCTGTTCTCGATCCGCGCCAAGGCGCTGGTCAATGCTGCCGGTCCATGGGTGGCCAAGTTCATTCGCGATGATCTGAAGCTGGATTCGCCTTACGGCATTCGCCTGATTCAGGGCAGCCACTTGATCGTGCCGAAACTGTACGAGGGTGAAAACGCGTTCATCCTGCAGAACGAAGACCAGCGCATTGTGTTCGCGATTCCTTATCTGGAACGCTTCACCATCGTCGGCACCACGGACCGCGAATATCAAGGCGATCCGAACAAAGTCGAAATCACCGACGGCGAGATGGACTACATGCTCAAAGTGGCCAACGACCACTTCAAGAAGCAACTGAGCCGCGATGACGTTCTCAGCACATGGTCCGGTGTTCGTCCGCTGTGCAATGACGAGTCTGACAACCCTTCCGCCATCACCCGCGACTACACCTTGTCGCTGTCCGGTGGCGGTGATGAAGCACCGATCCTTTCGGTATTCGGCGGCAAGCTGACCACCTATCGCAAGCTGGCAGAGTCGGCGATGGCGCAACTGGCTCCATTCTTCAAACAGATGAAGCCGAGCTGGACAGCCAAAGCCAGTCTGCCAGGTGGTGAAGACATGACCACCCCGGCCGAACTGGCTAACCAATTGACCAGCCGCTTTGCCTGGCTGCCTGGCGAAATCGCACAACGCTGGTCTCGCACTTACGGGAGCCGCACCTGGCGCCTGCTGGAAGGCGTACAGAGCATTGCCGACCTGGGTGACAATTTGGGCGCAGGCTTGTACACCCGGGAAGTCGATTACCTGTGCAGCACTGAATGGGCGACGACTGCCGATGACATCCTGTGGCGCCGCAGCAAGCTCGGCCTGTTCATGACCGCTGAAGAGCGCGAAGGCGTTCAACGGTATCTGGACACCGTAACCCATAATAAAGGCGCGTTCGCAGCGGCTTGATAAGCGCTTTCTGTTTTTTGCTTGTTGGCGAAGCGTTATATCTGTGTACGCAGGTTTAACGTCTCGTCACTCTCATTAACCAGCATGCAAACTACAGGATTGAAATGCATTTTCTGTAGGAGCTGCCGAAGGCTGCGAATCATTTATCCTGACACACCGTGATCGCAGCCTTCGGCAGCTCCTACAGTTGCTATGTTTGCCACGCGACAGAGCGGTGCCAATTGCGACGCGGTTTCAAAACCCAGAGACTTCGCCCCATTCGGATTTCCGAACACCCCTCCCCCATT
Source organism: Pseudomonas sp. Irchel 3A5 (assembly GCF_900187575.1). Classification (NCBI taxonomy): domain Bacteria; kingdom Pseudomonadati; phylum Pseudomonadota; class Gammaproteobacteria; order Pseudomonadales; family Pseudomonadaceae; genus Pseudomonas; species Pseudomonas sp. Irchel 3A5. Next base: position 84,793 of record NZ_FYDU01000018.1, read on the forward strand.
AGTTCGGCATCCCGGACGCCAGCCACTACCCCGCCAAACACGACGCCTTGTTAAAACCTTACAAATCAAGACGTTAACCCCCAATAAACAGCTTGGCACGCCTCCTGCTCTGTAATAAGCAGTCGATCGCTTTGACCGTAGCCTGTTTCCTGTCGGCCGCTGTTGGAGCATGGACCGAAGAGGCGGCCGCCAGGTAGCAGGCCCCATAAAAAAAATAATCCGAGGTATAACCGATGCGCATCGTTCCCCATCTTCTGGGCGCAGCAATTGCTGCTGCTCTGATCAGTTCTCCAGTTTTTGCCGCCGAATTGACCGGTACCCTGAAGAAAATCAAAGAGTCCGGCACTATCACCCTCGGTCACCGCGACGCTTCGATCCCCTTCTCCTACATCGCTGACGCTTCCGGCGTGCCGGTTGGCTACTCCCACGACATCCAGCTGAAAATCGTCGAAGCCATCAAGAAAGACCTGGACATGCCGGACCTGAAGGTCAAGTACAACCTGGTCACTTCGCAAACCCGTATCCCGCTAGTGCAGAACGGCACTGTTGACGTTGAATGTGGCTCGACCACCAACAACGTTGAGCGCCAGCAACAGGTCGACTTCTCGGTCGGCATTTTCGAGATCGGTACCCGTCTGCTGTCCAAAGCGACTTCGGAATACAAGGATTTCGATAACCTGAAAGGCAAGAACGTCGTGACCACCGCGGGCACCACGTCCGAGCGCATCCTCAAGTCCATGAACGCTGACAAGCAAATGGGCATGAACGTGATCTCGGCCAAAGACCACGGTGAATCCTTCCAGATGCTGGAATCGGGTCGCGCAGTAGCGTTCATGATGGACGACGCCTTGCTGGCCGGTGAAATGGCCAAAGCCAAGAAGCCGACTGACTGGGCTGTCACCGGTACGCCTCAGTCGTACGAGATTTACGGCTGCATGGTGCGTAAAGGCGATGAGCCGTTCAAGAAAGCCGTCGATGACGCCATCGTTGCGACCTACAAGTCGGGCGAGATCAACAAGATCTACGAAAAGTGGTTCCAGGCTCCGATCCCGCCAAAAGGCTTGAACCTGAACTTCCCGATGAGCGACGAGCTGAAAAAACTGATCGCTGAACCGACTGATAAAGCGGCTGACGACAAAAAGGCTTAATCGCCAATAACCTAATCGTCAATAAAAAAGCCTGAGACCGCAGCGCGCGGTTTCAGGATGCCGTGCATGCATCTGGATCGATCAGAGGGGAGACCCTGATGAATTACAACTGGGACTGGGGCGTATTCTTCAAGTCCGCTGGCGTTGGCAACGAAACCTATCTGGACTGGTTCATCTCGGGTCTGGGCTGGACTATCGCCATTGCTGTCGTTGCCTGGATCATTGCCCTGCTGCTGGGCTCCGTGCTCGGTGTCATGCGCACTGTGCCGAACCGTGTGGTGGCTGGCATTGCCACGGTCTATGTGGAAATCTTCCGTAATGTGCCGCTGCTGGTGCAGCTGTTCATCTGGTACTTCCTGGTACCGGACCTGCTGCCTGAAGGTATGCAGGAGTGGTACAAGCAAGACCTGAACCCGACGACCTCCGCATTTCTCAGCGTAATCGTTTGTCTGGGTCTGTTCACCGCTGCACGAGTGTGTGAACAAGTGCGCACCGGTATCGAAGCGCTGCCTCGCGGCCAGGAGTCTGCGGCCCGCGCCATGGGTTTCAGCCTGCCGCAGATCTACTGGAACGTGCTGTTGCCACAGGCGTACCGGATCATCATTCCGCCGCTCACCTCCGAATTCCTCAACGTGTTCAAGAACTCGTCGGTGGCATCGTTGATCGGCCTGATGGAATTGCTCGCGCAGACTAAACAGACCGCCGAGTTCTCCGCCAACCTGTTCGAAGCCTTCACCCTGGCGACACTGATCTATTTCACCCTGAACATGAGCCTGATGTTGCTGATGCGCCTGGTCGAGAAGAAAGTCGCTGTGCCCGGACTGATCTCCCTGGGGGGCAAATAATGGATATGGACTTCTCTGGAGTCGTTCAAGCCATTCCCGGCATGTGGAACGGCATGGTCATGACCCTGCAATTGATGGTCATGGGGATCATCGGCGGTCTTGTGCTGGGCACCATTCTGGCCTTGATGCGCTTGTCATCGAGCAAGTTGCTGGCCAACGTGGCCGGTGCCTACGTCAACTACTTCCGCTCCATTCCGCTGCTGCTGGTCATCACCTGGTTCTATCTGGCGGTGCCGTTCGTGCTGCGCTGGATTACCGGCGAAGACACGCCCATCGGCGCGTTCACCTCCTGCGTCATTGCGTTCATGATGTTCGAGGCAGCCTACTTCTGCGAAATCGTCCGCGCCGGTGTGCAGTCGATTTCCAAGGGCCAGATGGGTGCAGCCCAGGCGCTGGGCATGACCTACGGGCAGATGATGCGGTTGATCATCCTGCCTCAGGCCTTTCGCAAGATGACCCCGTTGCTGTTGCAGCAAAGCATCATCCTGTTTCAGGACACCTCGCTGGTTTACACCGTAGGCCTGGTGGACTTCCTCAACGCCTCGCGGGCCAGTGGCGACATCATTGGCCGCGCCAATGAGTTCTTGATCATCGCCGGTCTGGTGTACTTCACGATCAGCTTTGCCGCCTCGTTGCTGGTGAAGCGTCTGCAAAAAAGGTTCGCCGTATGATTTCCATCAAAAACGTTAACAAGTGGTATGGCGACTTCCAGGTGCTGACTGATTGCAGCACCGAGGTCAAAAAAGGCGAAGTGGTCGTCGTCTGCGGCCCGTCGGGCTCCGGCAAATCGACCCTGATCAAGTGCGTGAACGCCCTGGAACCGTTCCAGAAAGGCGACATCATTGTGGACGGCACTTCGATTGCCGACCCGAAAACCAACCTGCCGCAATTACGCTCCCGGGTTGGCATGGTGTTCCAGCATTTCGAACTGTTCCCACACCTGAGCATCGTTGAAAACCTGACGATTGCGCAGATCAAAGTGTTGGGGCGCAGCAAGGAAGAAGCGACTGAAAAAGGCCTGAAGCTGCTGGATCGCGTCGGTCTTTCCGCCCACGCCAACAAGCATCCCGGCCAACTGTCCGGCGGTCAGCAACAGCGTGTGGCGATTGCCCGCGCACTGGCCATGGACCCGATCGTGATGCTGTTCGACGAACCGACCTCGGCACTCGATCCGGAAATGGTCAACGAAGTCCTCGACGTGATGGTGCAACTGGCTCAGGAAGGCATGACCATGATGTGCGTGACCCACGAAATGGGCTTCGCTCGCAAAGTGGCCAATCGCGTGATCTTCATGGATCAGGGCCAGATCGTTGAAGACTGTGAGAAAGAAGAGTTCTTCGGTGATGTCAGCGCCCGTTCCGAACGTGCGCAGCAGTTCCTCGCCAAAATCCTTCAGCACTAAAAGCGACACCTGGCGGCGGCCCGGTGCTTTGACGCATCGGGCTGCTGTTCGGCTCAGGACGACTGTGATGAAATGCGACCCCAATCTTTATCGCGCCGCGCCGCCATCACTTGCCGTGAAACCCCGTCTGATTCGTCACCTGTTTCTGCCGCCGTTGATCATCGTGCTGATGTTCGGACTGGGCTACGTCGCCTATTTGATCAGTGAACACTACGGCATCAAGACCCTGAGCGAGAGCGGCGAACGCCAGCTTGAGCTGCACGCCCGCACCCTCGAAAGTGAAATCAACAAATACACTTATTTGCCCAGCGTGCTGGAGCTGGAGTCCAGTGTTTCAGCACTGCTCAACGACCCAACGCCCGAGCTGCGCAGTGAGGTCAACGATTACCTCGAAGGCCTGAACCGCCGCAGCCGTAGCCGGGCAATTTACGTACTCGATACCTCTGGCCGGGTACTGGCCACCAGTAACTGGCGCGATGCCGACAGCTATCTGGGTGAAGACCTGTCATTCCGCGCCTATTTTCAGGATGCCGTGCGCGGCTTGCCGGGACGCTTCTACGGTATCGGCAGCACCACCGGTGAACCTGGTTATTACCTGGCGCACGGCCTGGAAGAGAAAGGCAAGATCGTCGGCGTGGCGGTGATCAAAGTGCAGCTCGAAGCCTTGGAGCAACGCTGGCAACGTGCGCGACTGGAGGCCTTCGTCAGTGACGAGAATGGCATCATCATTCTCTCCAGCGACCCGGCCCGCCGTCTGAAATCGGTACGCCCGCTCACGCCGGAAATCAAAGAGCGCTTGGCCCGCAGCCTGCAATATTACTGGTGGCCACTCAACGAACTGGTGCCGCTGGAGCGCGAGTTGCTTTCGGAGGGAGTGGAGAAGCTGACCTTCCCCGCCAACGTCAGCGTTGACCTTGAACACAAACAGGTCAGCTATCTGGCCCAGACCCGCCAGCTCAGCGATACACCCTGGCACCTGACATTGCTGACGCCCCTCGAAGACCTGCGCCGCGAAGCCGGTAGCCAGGGCATGCTGGTCGCAGTGGCCTGTGCATTAGTCGCGTTCCTGCTGATCGCCTGGAATGAGCGTCGCAAAGTCCTTTCGACGCGACTTGCCGCACGGGAAGCGCTGCAGGCGGCCAATGACGAACTGGAGCGCAAGATTGCCGAACGCACCGAGCATTTGCGCGCCAGCAACGAACGCCTCAAGGGTCAGATTCGCGAACGTCGGCAGGCTGAAGACACCTTACGCAAAGCTCAGGACGAGCTGGTTCAGGCTGGCAAGCTGGCGGCGATCGGGCAGATGTCCACCAGCATTGCCCACGAGCTGAACCAGCCGCTCGCCGCGCTGCGCACCTTGTCCGGCAATACCGTGCGCTTCCTCGAACGGGGCGCGCTGGATACCGCCAGCACCAACTTGCGCACCATCAACGATCTGGTCGACCGCATGGGCCGCATTACCGCCAGCCTGCGCGCATTCGCCCGTCGAGGCGATGACAAGGGCCAGGCGAAGCTGAGCAAAGCTATCGATGCGGCGCTGCAACTGCTGGCGCCCCGCCTGGAAAACTTTTCTCTTGAATTGCACCAGCTGTGTGCCGACGCCGAGCTGATGATTGACCAGACCCGACTTGAGCAGATACTGGTCAACCTGATCGGCAACGCCCTGGACGCCATGCACGCGCAGCCTTTGCCGGAGATCTGGCTTGAAGGCTCAGTGATCGAAGGTCGTTACTGCCTGCGGGTCCGGGACAACGGCCACGGCATAGATGACGAAACCCGCAAGCATCTGTTCGAACCGTTCTTCACCACCAAACCCGGCGAACAAGGTCTGGGACTGGGCCTCACCCTCTCCGCCAGCCTCGCTGCAGCAACCGGTGGCAGCCTGAGCGCTGAACAGCCGGAGAGTGGCGGTACCGAGTTTGTGTTGTGGTTGCCGGTGGTGGCTGGATGATCGCCGCGAACCTGTGGGAGCGGTGCTTGCCCGCGATAAGTACGCTGCGGTCCAAAGTGAATTGCGTCCAGCCTTATCGTCGGAATGCCGCCCAGACCAAGCACCGCTCCCACAGGGCATCATTCCAATCAAAAATTTTCGTCGCGCCTGATGAGACCTTCAAATGACCACTGACCTGACCGTACTCATCGTCGAAGACGACCCTCACGTCTTGCTTGGCTGCCAGCAGGCGCTGACGTTGGAGGACATTCCCAGCGAAGGCGTGGGCAGTGCCGAAGAAGCATTGGCACGGATCGGCGATAACTTTGCCGGAATTGTGATCAGTGATATTCGTCTGCCGGGCATCGACGGACTGGAGCTGCTCAGTCGTCTCAAGGCCCGCGACCGCAGCCTGCCGGTGGTGTTGATCACCGGTCATGGCGATATCTCCATGGCAGTAAATGCCATGCGCGACGGCGCTTACGATTTCATGGAGAAACCCTTCTCCCCTGAACGCCTGGTAGAGGTCACCCGGCGCGCCCTTGAGCAACGGGGTCTGGCGCGGGAAGTCTGGTCCCTGCGCAAGCAACTGGCCGAGCGCGATTCCCTTGAAGGCAAAATCATCGGCCGCTCCCCCGCCATGCAGAATCTGCGCGCCTTGATCGCCAACGTTGCCGATACCTCCGCCAACGTGCTGATCGAAGGTGAAACCGGCACCGGTAAGGAACTGGTCGCCCGCTGCCTGCACGATTTCAGTCGTCGTCATCAGCAACAGTTCGTCGCACTCAACTGCGGTGGTCTGCCGGAAACACTGTTCGAGACGGAAATCTTCGGCCACGAATCCAATGCCTTCACAGGCGCGGGCAAGCGGCGCATCGGCAAGATCGAACACGCGCACAACGGCACGCTGTTTCTCGATGAAGTGGAAAGCATGCCGATCAACCTGCAGATCAAGTTGCTGCGGGTGTTGCAGGAGCGAACGCTGGAACGTCTCGGCTCCAATCAGAGTGTCGAAGTGGATTGCCGGGTGATCGCTGCCACCAAATCCGATCTCGATGAGCAAAGCAAAGCGGGACAGTTTCGCAGCGACCTGTATTACCGGCTGAACGTGGTCACGCTGGAATTGCCGCCGTTGCGGGAGCGTCGTGAAGACATCCTGCAACTGTTTGAACATTTCCTGCAGTTGTCGGCGTTGCGTTTTGATCGCGAGACACCGGAGCTGGACCCGCATACGTTATCGAGCCTGATGAGCCACGACTGGCCGGGCAACGTGCGGGAATTGCGTAACGTCGCCGAGCGCTACGCCCTGGGGTTGCCCGCTTTCAAGAAACCCAGCGCCAACCCGGAAGAACCTCAAAGCCTGGGCTTCGCCGAAGCCGTGGAAGCCTTCGAGAAAAACCTGCTCAGCGAAGCCCTGCAACGCAGCGGCGGCAACCTGAGCCAGGCCAGTCAGGAACTGGGTATGGCCAAGACCACGCTGTTCGATAAGGTCAAGAAATATGGGCTGGGGTAAATCGCTTCGGTAGGTGCCGCCCCGGTTTCATGTGGGAGCGGTGCTTGCCCGCGATAAGGCTGGACGCAATCTAAAGTGAATCGCGTCCGGCCTTATCGCGGGCAAGCACCGCTCCCACATGAATCGCAGCTGTTCAATGACTCTATGTTGTCTCCTACAGGGACTGCATTTCAATCTAAGAAAGAGAAATTTGTGGACCTGTTGTTCAAAGCCCTGATCGGCGCAGCCGTCGTGGTCATTCTCGCCGCACTGGCCAAGACCAAAAATTACTACATCGCAGGCCTGGTGCCGCTGTTCCCGACCTTCGCCTTGATCGCTCATTACATCGTTGGCAAAGGCCGCTCACTGGACGACCTGAAGACCACCATCCTGTTTGGCATGTGGTCGATCATTCCCTACTTTATTTATCTGGGCACTCTGTATCTGCTGGTCGACCGCTGGCGGCTGGAGGTTTCCCTCGCGCTGGCCGCCGTTGCGTGGCTGGTGGCGGCGACGTTGCTGGTGACGTTATGGGTAAGATTTCACGGTTGAACACACATGTGGGGTGCATGTCGTGGGACCGGCTTTAGCCGGGAAGAGGCCAGTACAGTCACTGCATTTTCATCATCAGAAATGCCGCCTTCCCGGCTAAAGCCGGTCCCACGTCCGTTTACCCGGCCCTCACCAACGCCTCCACTTCCTGCGCATCCGGCGATGTCGCCGGCCCCCAGCGAGTCACAGCAATTGCCGCCGCAGCATTAGCTCGCAATGCCGCCTGCTCCCACGAACAGCCCGCCGCCAGATTGGCAAGTAACACGCCTGCATGGGCATCACCTGCGCCATTGGTGTCGATGGCCTGAACCGGGAAACCGCCTACATGCCGCGTCTCCCGATGCTGGCGAACCCAGCAGCCTTTCGGCCCGTCGCGGACCACGATCAACGCGTCATCCGGCAGTAGCTCATCCAGCCGGTCAAGCGCCTGTGCAATGTTTTCGCACTGAGTGAAACGCAACGCCTCTTCGCAATTGCTGCTCCACAAATCAAGCCGAGGCAGCAACGCCCTGACCTGCGGCGCATCGGGCGAATGCACCAGCGGGCCGGGATCGAACGCCACGGTCACACTGGTCGGCAACGACCCCAGCCAATCCAGCAGGCTCTGCACCTTGCCTTCGTGCAACAAGCTGTAGCCACTGACGTAAACATAGTCATCGGCTTGCACCATCACGTTGTTCAAATCCTGCGCCGACAAGCCGCCCTCGGCCCCCACATAAGAAATGAATGAGCGCTCAGCCGACGGCTCGATCAGCGCCACAGACAGCCCAGTGTCCTGTTCCTCGCTGCACGGAGCGCTGAACTGAATACCTTCAACTGTCATGGCCTGACGTGCCAGGTCACCGAACTGGCCTTTGCCATGGCGACCCAGATAGATCACCGGCATGCCGTTGCGACGGGCCGCAGCCATGACGTTGAAACCACCACCGGCTTCGAACCGCGCGGAACTGGCCAGCACGTCGCCGCCCGAGGCGGGCAGCTTATCCAGCGCCATGACCAGGTCGACGACGACCTGGCCGGTGTGCAGCAATCTAGCGGGCATGTTGGGCCTCTTCGGAAAACATTCGGCGATCTCGGGCACCGCCCAGGACGGCGTAAACACCACCCGCCACCAGGAAGGTCACGATCCAGCCCAGGCCGTTATGACCCAGCCATGAATCGGAGATGAAACCGGTGAACAACACGTTGTCCGCGGTAGTGGCGACGGTGGTAAAGCTGAAGCCCAGCACGATGGCCAATGCCCACGCCCCCAGCGCACGCCACTCCACGCCGCCGTTGTACCAATAGGCACTGCTCGGCGAGACATCCATCAGGTCTTTGCCCGAGTACACCTGGCGATGGATCAGGTCGACAATGAAGATCCCGACCCAAGCCGTGATCGGCACTGCCAGCAGCGAGATGAAGGTAATGAACGGGCCGTAGAAACTCTCGGCGATGAGCATGAAATAGATCGAGCCGATGAAAATCGCGACGATATCGACGATGACCGCGTGAACCCGTTTGACCTTTAAACCCAGAGTCAATGTGGTCAGACCCGCCGAGTATACAGAGAGGTTATTCGACAGCAGCAGGCCACCAAACGCAGTGATCAGGTACGGTACCGCCATCCAGTTCGGCAACAGTTCGCGGATCGCGATGATCGGGTCGGTGGCCGAAGCCAGATGATCATTACCCACAGACAACAGACCGCCAAGGGTAATCAGCAACACCAGCGGAATGCCTGCACCAAACGCCGCCGAAGCCACCAATCGCGTGGCTTTGACGCTACGGTGCTGATAGCGGGACATGTCCGCACCGGCGTTGGCCCAACCAATACCGGTGCCCGCCGCCATGATACCCACGCCAATGATCATCGCACTCAGCGGTGCAGGCGCCGCACTGAACACGGCGTTCCAGTCGATATGGGCAATCAGGAATCCGCCGACCACCACGTTCAACGCGCCAAAGATGTACGTCGCCCATTTCTGAATGACCAGCAACGTAGCGTGGCCAAGACCGGAAACGCACAGCGTCATCAGCACGAAGATGGCGATAAACACTAGGGTCAGGGCCGGGGTGTTTTTCGCTTCAACCGGAGTACCGAACAGGATCGCGGACAGCGACAGCAGCACAAAGGCTGCCGTGGTGGTGTTGACTGTTTCCCAACCCAGGCGCGACATCAGCGACACAATGGTCGGGCCGATATTGCCGCGTACGCCGAAGATGGCGCGAGACAGGGTCAGGCTGGGCGCACGTCCACGGCGACCGGCGATGGAGATCACCCCGACCACGGCAAACGAACCCGCCGCACCGAGAATCGCCACAATGATTGCCTGCCAGATCGACAAGCCTCGAAAGGCCACCAACGTCGCACCCAATGGCAAGCCGAGAATGCTGATGTTGGCGGCAAACCACACCCAGAACAGCTGCAACGGATGACCATTGCATTCGCTTTCGGGGACCGGCTCGATGCCGCGTGTTTCCAGTTGTCCTGCGCTTTGTGTGCTGTTCGATGAAGTCATGAGCCTAGCTCCAATGCCGGTTATTTTGGTTGTGGGCAGTGCGGAATCAGTAACACGTCCGTGTCATGTGTGGCCGTCGGGACAGCCGGATGCCTGGCACCACGACGGTTACCCGCGTGGCGTCAGCATTCTTCACATCAACAAGCTCAGGCTGAACGCAAGGCCAGCAATCCCTCGACCAGAGCTGTCAGCTCCAGCCCGTTGACACGTTTGACCTGATCAATCAGCGCCGGTGGCCAGGCTTGCAAGCCCTGACTGGCCCCCAGAATCGCGCCTAGAATTGCCGCGATAGTGTCGGTGTCGCCGCCCAGGCTGGCCGCCATGCACAGCGCGTCAAATGCCGACAAACGATCCGCCGCGACCTGTTGAACCAGAGCGAAGGCCGCGACCACCGACTCCTGCGATGCGACGGACGTGCCGATGACGTCATAGAGCAAATCCGGCAGTGCCTCGTTAGCGCAATCGGCGCACAACTGCTGCGCCCACTCGATACGTGCGCCGATGCGCCCGCCCGCCACCCAATGGCCGTGCTGTTCGCCCAGTTTGGCGGCGACGATGCCGAGCTTGAGCGCATCGCTCAGGCTCGCACCGTTGATCCCGGCGGAAACGGCACCGGCCACAGCAGCTGCACTGGAAATGCCCAGGGTGGTGTTGTGGGTGACCTGACAGGCTTGGACTACCGAAGCAATAAATCGCTGCGGGTCGGCGATGTCGGCAGCAATGCCTACCGGGGTGATGCGCATGGCGGCACCATTGGTGGTGCCGAATCGACCAGACTCTTCAGGGCTGTGGCCAGCGAGGATCATTTCGATAGCACGCTTGGTGGAAGGACCGAGCAAATCCTGTGACCCCTTGGCCTGCATCACCGCCTCCCAGTCGATCAGGCTTTGAGCCAGATCAGAAGGGTTGATGCGCCCTGCCCCGGCCACCAGCAATTCGCCGACCAGCACCGCCTGCTCGGTGTCATCGGTGATGGACCCGGCTGGCATGTTCGGCGCAATGGGTTGATCAGCATCGGCGGCCATCAACGTCAGGATTCGACCGAAACGCGCCTGGATCTGTGCACGATTCAACGACTGGGTCGGCATGCCCAAGGCGTCGCCCAAGGCCAGCCCGTAGAACGCCCCCAAGGCACGATCGGTTTTGTCGACAACAGTCATGACTGACCTCCGAACGCCAGATGCATCCGGAAATGCACCGGGTCCAGCAGACTTTCCACGTGCTCCATGAAGCGCTCATGGCGATCGTAAGTCGTGCGGATGGCTTTGAGAAAAACGCTGCCAGGCTTGCGCATCATCAACAATGCATCGTCAGCGCTGAGCGGCTCGGCGCCGATCCATTGATCTCCGCGATCACCGACGAAGCCGTGAGCGGCCAAAGTGATGGTCAGGGAATCTTCGATCAAACCAATGTCAGGCAGGTTTTCCAGCCCTTCGATGGCCGGGATCAACGCCCGCTCAAGGGAAACCACACTGCCATCGGAAGCACTGCGGCGGCGATCGATGGCGATGAAATGGGCGGTACCGAAACGGCTGTGCAGGTCTGCCCGCTCGACCTGCTGGATGCGCAGGATTTCGGTGGTAACCCTCGCCCCGGTATCGGCCAACGCCTGCGCCCAGCCGCTACGCTGATCGAGGCTGATGCCGTCGTAGGTCACAATCGAACCGACACCGGATTGGGTGGCGATGTAATTGCGTCGTTTGAGTTCGGCGAGGGCTTCACGCAACGTGCCGCGGCTGACATCGAATTCCTGCGCCAGCAGATGCTCGCCCGGCAACAGATTGCCCGACTCCAGCTGGCCACATTCGATGCGTCGTGCAAGCTCATCCACCACGCGTTGTTTTTTATCAAATCGGACATGTCTAATCATGTACAAATTGATAACCGATAGTGGCCTCACTCAGCAACATATATTTCAATGAAGAAGCAGTGAGCAATTGTGGGAGCAGAGCTTGCTCGCGATAAGGCTGGAATCAATTCACCTTAGATTGCATGGGTCTTATCGTTGAAATGCCGCTCAGACCAAGCTCTGCTTTCACAGGAATCGCTGATGACGGGAACGGCCGGGCGGCGTTCCATTTCAGCCGGAAGAGGCCCGCACGGACGCTAAATTTTCTTCTGCAGAAACACCGCCTTCCCGGCTGAAGCCGGTCCCACGTCGTCAATCAGCTTGCGGACAACATAGAGTCTCCCACTGGAGGTCAGCAAAAGGACGGGGGGGTTATTTCCCCTCACCCAATATCTGACGAATGGCACCCACAAACACTTCAACCGGCTGCCCACCCGACACTGCATATTGGTCGTTGAAAACGATGGTCGGCACCGAACTGATGCCCCGTGAGACCCACAATTGCTCCTGCTCGCGAACTTCGGCTGCAAACTGATCGGTGCTCAGAATCGCTTCTGCACGCACTCGATCAAGGCCGACTTTTTGCGCAACATCCGCCAACACGCGATGGCTGGAAGGATCGGCAAGGTCTGTGAAATAAGCCGCAAATAACGCTTCCTTCAACGCCTTTTGCTTGCCTTCAAGCTCAGCCCAATGTAGCAGCCGATGGGCGTCAAATGTGTTGTAAATACGACGGTCACCCTGGGTAAAAGTGAATCCCAGCTCGGCCCCGCGCTGACGAATGTTTTCCCGGTTGGCGGCAGATTGCTCAGGCGTCGAACCGTATTTCTCGAAGATGTGCTCGTTCAGGTCCTGCCCTTCAGCAGGCATGTTCGGGTTCAGCTCAAAAGGCTGGAAATGAATCTGTGCGCGCACTTCATCGCCCAGCTCAGCCAACGCCTCGTTCAAAGCCCGCAGGCCGACCACACACCAGGGGCAGGACACATCGGAAACGAAATCAATTTTTAGCGGAGTGCTCATGACAGGCTCTCTCTGGATAAAGAAAGCCACCACGATACGCCTAAGTTGGAACGTTGTTCAAAGCTGAGCCATGTTCCGGCCGTCGTCGTGCTGCGCTCGGAGGTATGGCAACACGGCCGCCAGCAAGGGCGCTTTGAAGGCCTCCTGAAAACGGTGCGCCAGGCCCGGAATCAGCCGCAACTGGCTACCCCGAATATGCGCCGCCACATGCACACCGTGCATCACCGGCAACAGGGGATCGGCGGTGCCATGCACGACCAGCACCGGCAAACGAAGACGGTCGAGCAATTCCACACGACTCGGCTCGGCGAGAATCGCCAGGATCTGACGCTTTACGCCCTCAGGATTGAACGCCCGGTCGTAGGAAGCGGCGGCCTGTTGCAGCAGCATGGCACGATCATCTTTGACTTCCGGGCTGCCCAGCGCGGCGAGCAGGTCAGCCTGTTGTTCCAGCGCGGCTTCGCGATTAGGCGCACCGCGCTTGGCCAGCAACTGCAGCAACGCTGGACTGGGCATCGGTAAACCCTGTGCTCCAGAGCTGGTCATGATCAGGGTCAGGCTTTCAATGCGCTGCGGCGCGAGATCCGCCAGATGCTGCGCAATCATGCCGCCCATGCTCGCGCCCAAGACATGAAACTGGCGAATCTGCAGAGCATCCATCAACCCAAGCGCGTCATCCGCCATGTCGGTCAATGAATACGGCGCGGACACTTGCAAGCCAAGCTTGTAGCGCAGCACTTCATAGGCGAGATTGGCGTTGGCTGGCGGAGCGTTCCAGGTAGACAGACCGACGTCACGGTTGTCATAGCGAATGACCCGATAACCTTGCTGACACAGCGCCGCCACGACTTCGTCAGGCCAGTGAATCAACTGACCACCCAGCCCCATGACCAGCAGCAACGCAGGGTCGGATTCATTGCCGATACTCTGATAGGCCAGCCGCACTTCTTTGAGCGCGGCTATCTGCACAGGAACATTGACATCACATTTGGAGGCCGCAAAAGACGGCAAGCCGCACAAGAGTGCGGCCAGAAAAAGAAGAACGCGCATTGAAAAACACCGACAAACAGATCCCCAGTAGGCAGCGAGTGTGATGAAGTTTTGCAAAGCGCGCTGCCACAGTTGCGTGACAGTTTGATGAAGGGGGCTGAGCGGTCGTTTTCAGGTTGCCGCTGACGTGGGACCGGCTTTAGCCGGGAAGAGGCAATGACATCCAATGCATTTGTTGCGTCAGACATGCCGCCTTCCCGGCTGAAGCCGGTCCCACGAGGTGTGCGGAGCTTGGCTTATGCCAACTCGCTGCGCAGAGCCCGCGCCGCGGCCACCATATTCACCAGTGCCGCCTCGGTCTCGGGCCAGGCTCTGGTTTTCAGGCCGCAATCCGGGTTGACCCACAACCGCTCGGCAGGCACGTGTTGCACGGCTTTGCTCATCAATCGCACCATCTCATCCGTGCCCGGCACTCGTGGCGAGTGAATGTCGTAAACCCCGGGGCCGATGTCGTTCGGGTAGTCGAAGGCTTTGAAGGCTTCCAAAAGCTCCATGTCCGAGCGCGAGGTTTCGATAGTGATCACATCGGCATCCATCGCCGCTATGGACTCGATCACATCGTTGAATTCGCTGTAGCACATATGGGTATGGATCTGCGTTTCGTCCCGCACACCGCTGGCACACAAGCGAAAGGCTTCAACCGCCCAATCCAGATACTCCTGCCATTGCGCCCTGCGCAGCGGCAAGCCTTCGCGGAAAGCGGCCTCATCAATCTGCACGATTTTGATTCCTGCTGCTTCCAGGTCCACGACCTCATCGCGAATCGCCAGTGCCAGTTGTTGCGCCTGCACTTTGCGAGACACGTCTTCCCGTGGGAATGACCACATCAACATGGTCACCGGACCGGTCAGCATGCCCTTCATCAATTTGTCAGTCAGGCTTTGCGCATAGCTGATCCAGTCCACGGTCATGGCCTGCGGGCGGCTCAGGTCGCCGAAAATCACCGCCGGTTTGACGCAGCGAGAACCATAGCTCTGCACCCAGCCAAAGCGGGTAAAGGCATAACCGTCCAGTTGCTCGGCGAAGTATTCGACCATGTCGTTACGCTCGGCCTCACCGTGTACCAACACGTCCAGCCCCAGACGCTCCTGGATCTGCACGGCATGGCGGATCTCATGGCGCATCGCGTCATGGTAATCATTGGCGGACAGCTTGCCCTGTTTGAAAGCCTGTCGCGCCAGACGAATCGACGCAGTCTGTGGGAATGAGCCAATAGTTGTCGTCGGAAACGCAGGCAAATTCAAACGCTGGCGTTGCCGCTCGATACGTTCGGCAAAAGCGGACTGGCGCCGGCTGTCCTGCGCCGTGATCGCAGCGATACGCGCCTGAACCTCGGGCTTGTGAATGCGCGGCGATTGCAGGCGGCTGGCTTGCACGGCACGGCTTTCGGCCAACGCATTTTTTATACTGTCTGGATCATTCAAAGCGTTGGTGAGCAGCGAAATTTCGTCGCATTTCTGCACGGCAAACGCCAGCCAGCTCTTGAGTTCGGCATCGAGCTTGTCTTCACGGCTCAGATCAACCGGGCTGTGCAACAAGGAGCAGGAACCGGCCACCCAAAGATTGTCGCCAAAACGCTGCTGCGCTTCACGCAATTGATCCAGCGCTTGCTCAAGATCACAGCGCCAGACATTGCGCCCGTTAACCACACCCAGAGACAGCACTTTATAAGTCGGCAAGCGATCCAGCACCGCAGCCAGTTGGTCCGGCGCACGCACCAGATCAATGTGCAGACCGTCCACCGGCAAAGAAGCCGCCAGCCCGAGATTGTCTTCGAGGCCACTGAAGTAAGTCGCGATGAGCTTTTTCAGCGGCGAATATTGCAGGCTGTGATAAGCGCGCTCGAAGGCATTTTTCCAGTCCTGGGGCAGATCCAGCGTAAGGATAGGCTCGTCGATCTGTACCCATTCCACGCCCTGCCCGGCCAGACGACCGAGGATTTCGCCGTACACCGGTAGCAGGCGTTCCAGCAGCTCCAGCTTGTCGAAGTTGTCGCCTTTGGCCTTGCCCAGCCACAGGTAGGTCAATGGCCCGATCAATACCGGCTTGACCTTGTGGCCCAGAGCCCTCGCTTCGTCCACTTCTTCGAACAACTGCTCCCAGCTCAGCTGGAAGCGCTGATCCTGGGTAAATTCCGGGACCAGATAGTGGTAGTTGGTATCGAACCACTTGGTCAGTTCCTGAGCATATTGCTGCTGACCATGACCATGACCATGACCAAGAGCACCGCAGCAGCTTTCAGCACCACGAGCCATGGCGAACAAGGTATCCAGCGTCGGCAAACCACGGAAATCCCGGGTATCAGCAAAGCGCTCAGGCACTACGCCGAACGCCAGCGAGTGGCCCAATACCTGGTCGTACCAGGCAAAGTCGCCCACTGGCAGCAGGTCGATACCGGCATCTTTTTGCAACTGCCAATGCACGGCCCGCAGATCCCGACCTACCGTACGCAGACCATATTGATCAAGGTCGCCCTTCCAGTACGCTTCCAGCGCTTTTTTAAGTTCACGGTCAGCGCCGATGCGCGGGAAACCAAGATTGTGGGCCAAGGCCATGATGAAGCTCCTGTCGAAATATGACGCTATTGTCGACAGCCGGACCAACGTGAGACAAACTCATTGTTTTCGTGTTGATCACAAAATTCATTCATGGAGCGCAGATTGACCTGCGAGACGAAATGCTTGAGATACGCCATCTGAAAACCCTGCATGCCTTGCGCGAGGCTGACAGCCTTGTGGAGGCCGCCGAGCGCCTGCATTTAACGCAATCAGCGCTGTCCCACCAGTTCAAGGAACTAGAGGAGCGGATGGGCATGCAGTTGTTTGTGCGCAAAACCAAACCGGTTCGTTTCACCAGCGCCGGGCTGCGCCTGCTGCAACTGGCGGACTCAGTGCTGCCACAATTGCGTGGCGCTGAACGAGACATTGCAAGGCTGGCAGGCGGTACCGCCGGACGTTTGCACATGGCGATCGAGTGCCATAGCTGTTTTCAGTGGCTGATGCCAACCATCGACCAATTCCGCGACGCCTGGCCGGAAGTTGAACTGGACCTGGCCTCCGGCTTTGCCTTCGCCCCCTTGCCAGCCCTGGCCCGTGGCGACCTGGATCTGGTGGTGACTTCCGATCCGCTGGAACTGGTGGGCATCACCTACGTGCCGTTGTTCACCTATGAAGCGATGCTGGCGGTTGCCAATCAGCACCCATTGGCCAGCAAGCCCTACATCGTGCCAGAAGACCTGATCAAGGAGACCCTGATCACTTACCCGGTGGAGCGTGATCGGCTGGACATCTTCACTCGCTTCCTGGAGCCCGCCGACATCGAACCGGCGCAGGTTCGCACATCGGAGCTGACTGTGATGATGATGCAACTGGTCGCCAGCGGCCGCGGCGTCTGTGGCATGCCCCACTGGGCGCTGCATGAATACAGCTCGCGGGGCTATGTGAAAGGCAAGCGCCTGGGCGAAAAAGGATTGTTCGCTACACTCTATGCCGGAGTGCGAACCGACATGCTGGACGCGCCCTATATGCGGGACTTTTTGCTCACCGCCAAGGACACCTCGTTCTCGACGCTGGATGGGGTGAGTGCGGTGCGGTAGCGATAGGGGCAAACAAGCTCTCACCTTGGTAATGCGATCCTGTGGGAGCGGTGCTTGCCCGCGATAAGGCTGGACGCGATTCACACTAGATCGCACCCAGCATTATCGCGGGCAAGCACTGCTCCCACAGGGGACTGTTGAGCACCACCCTCGTCCGTATCGAAACCAATACACCGTAACGATTTCAATACGACATTGGCATATCCCCAGCCGCCAAGGCTTTGATCCACCGAGAATTTGTAATCTGATACATGCCGTATCGATTTCGCTACAGGGAAACGCAAAGCAGCTTTCCGGAAGCCTATCAACCAATTGATTTATAAAGAAAATAAATTATTGGCCGCATATTTGCTAAGTGATTATCATCAATGATCGCGCCTGTCGCGAGCGTTACATCACCTTAGGAGTATTTATGAGCGAGTTGCGATTCACTGTCGATCACGAATGGCTGCGAGCCGAAGCCGATGGCAGTGTCACTGTAGGCATCACGCCCTATGCGCAAGAATCTCTGGGTGATGTGGTTTATGTGCAACTCCCTGAACTGCAGACCTACGCCAAAGACGCCGAAGCTTCTGTGGTGGAATCGGTAAAAGCAGCCAGCAGCATCAACATGCCGCTCGATGGCGAAGTGGTTGAAGTCAACCAGGCCCTCGACGCCACTCCAGAACTGGTCAATGAAGACGCCCTCGGCGCTGGCTGGTTCTTCCGCTTCATTCCCCAAGACGCCAGCGCTATCGATAGCCTGCTTGATCAGGACGCCTACGACCGCCTGATCAAAGCCAACGCCGAAGCCTGAGGAGCAGACCATGACTGACCGCATTCAACTGAGCACCGCCAACGAATTCATCGCCCGTCACATCGGCCCACGCGCCGCTGACGAGCAGGCCATGCTGCAAACCCTGGGCTTTGATTCGCTGGAAGCCTTGAGCGCCAGCGTCATCCCGGAAAGCATCAAAGGCACCAGCGTACTGGGCATGGAGCCCGGCCTGAGCGAAGCCGATGCACTCGCGTCGATCAAAGCCATCGCCAGCAAGAATCAGTTGTTCAAGACCTACATCGGCCAGGGCTACTACAACACCCACACGCCTGCGCCGATCCTGCGCAACCTGCTGGAAAATCCGGCCTGGTACACGGCCTATACGCCTTATCAGCCAGAAATTTCCCAAGGCCGTCTGGAATCGCTGCTGAACTTCCAGACCCTGATCAGCGACCTGACTGGCCTGCCGATCGCCAACGCCTCGCTGCTCGACGAAGCCACCGCTGCTGCCGAAGCCATGACCTTCTGCAAACGCCTGAGCAAGAACAAGAGCAGCCACCAGTTCTTCGCGTCCAGCCACTGCCATCCGCAAACCCTGGACGTGCTGCGCACCCGCGCCGAACCACTGGGCATTACCGTCGTAGTGGCTGACGAAGCAGAGCTGACCGATGTCAGCCCGTTCTTCGGCGCTCTGCTGCAATACCCGGCCAGCAATGGCGACCTGTTTGATTACCGCGAACTGGTTGAGCGCTTCCACGCCGCCAATGCACTGGTGGCTGTAGCGGCCGACCTACTGGCGCTGACTTTGCTGACCCCACCCGGTGAATTTGGCGCAGACGTCGCCATCGGCAGCGCCCAGCGTTTTGGCGTTCCACTGGGTTTCGGCGGCCCGCATGCCGCTTACTTCTCGACTAAAGATGCGTTCAAGCGCGACATGCCGGGCCGTCTGGTGGGTGTTTCCGTGGACCGTCATGGCAAGCAGGCCTTGCGCCTGGCGATGCAGACCCGCGAACAACATATCCGTCGCGAGAAAGCCACCAGCAACATCTGCACCGCCCAGGTGCTGCTGGCCAACATCGCCAGCATGTACGCTGTTTATCACGGCCCGCGCGGCCTGACGCAAATCGCCAACCGCGTGCATCAGTTGACGGCCATTTTCGCCAAAGGCCTGAGCCAGTTGGGCTTGAACGTCGAGCAGCAGTACTTCTTCGACAGCGTGACCGTGAACACCGGCGCCGATACCGCAGCGCTGCATGCCAAGGCTCGCGCCAAGCAGATCAATCTGCGGGAAATCGACGCTCAGCGTCTTGGCCTGTCGCTGGACGAAACCACCTCGCAAGCATCGGTCGAAGACCTGTGGGCGATCTTCGCCGGTGACGGGCAAACCCTGCCGGACTTCGCAGCACTGGAACAAAATGCTGAATCCCGCCTGCCGCAAGCACTGTTGCGTGAGTCGGCGATCCTCAGCCACCCGGTGTTCAACCGCTATCACTCTGAAACAGAGCTGATGCGCTATCTGCGCAAACTGGCCGACAAGGACCTGGCGCTGGATCGCACCATGATCCCGCTGGGCTCGTGCACCATGAAACTCAACGCTGCCAGCGAAATGATCCCGGTGACCTGGGCTGAATTCGGTAACCTGCACCCGTTCGCTCCTGCCGAACAAAGCGCGGGCTATCAGCAACTCACCGACGAACTGGAAGCGATGCTCTGCGCGGCGACCGGTTACGACTCGATCTCGCTGCAGCCTAACGCTGGCTCCCAAGGCGAATACGCCGGTCTGCTGGCGATCCGTGCCTATCACCAGAGCCGTGGCGACGAGCGCCGCGACATCTGTCTGATCCCGCAATCGGCTCACGGCACTAACCCGGCCACCGCCAACATGGCTGGCATGCGCGTTGTTGTGACTGCGTGCGATGCCCGTGGCAACGTCGACATCGAAGACCTGCGCGCCAAAGCCATCGAGCACCGCGATCATCTGGCCGCGATCATGATCACTTACCCGTCGACTCACGGCGTATTTGAAGAAGGCATCCGTGAAATCTGCGCCATCGTTCACGACAACGGCGGTCAGGTTTACATCGACGGCGCCAACATGAACGCCATGGTCGGCCTCTGCGCACCAGGCAAGTTCGGCGGTGACGTTTCCCACCTGAACCTGCACAAGACCTTCTGCATCCCTCATGGCGGTGGCGGCCCGGGCGTTGGCCCGATTGGCGTCAAGTCGCACCTGACCCCATTCCTGCCGGGCCACGCCACCATGGCACGCAAGGAAGGCGCGGTCTGCGCAGCGCCATTCGGCAGCGCCAGCATCCTGCCGATCACCTGGATGTACATCAGCATGATGGGCGGCGAAGGCCTCAAACGCGCTTCGCAACTGGCGATCCTCAACGCCAACTACATCTCTCGCCGCCTGGAAGAACACTATCCAGTGCTCTACACCGGCAGTAGCGGTCTGGTGGCTCACGAGTGCATCCTTGACCTGCGTCCGTTGAAAGAAACCAGCGGCATCAGCGTTGATGACGTCGCCAAACGCCTGATCGACTTCGGCTTCCACGCGCCAACCATGTCTTTCCCGGTTGCTGGCACCTTGATGATCGAGCCGACCGAAAGCGAATCCAGAGAAGAACTGGACCGTTTCTGCGACGCCATGATCAAGATCCGCGAAGAGATCCGTGCAGTGGAAAGCGGCGTACTGGACAAGGAAGACAACCCGCTGAAAAACGCCCCGCACACCGCGGCGGAAATCGTCGGCGAATGGACCCACCCGTACAGCCGCGAGCAGGCGGTGTATCCAGTTGAGTCCTTGATCGATGGCAAATACTGGCCACCGGTTGGCCGCGTCGACAACGTGTTCGGCGACCGCAACCTGATCTGCGCCTGCCCGTCCATCGAGAGCTATCAAGAGGCGTGATTCATTAACAGGGAATCGTCGTGGGACCGGCTTTAGCCGGGAAGAGGCCAGTACATCCTGTGCATTTATTGCGTCAGGAATGCAGCCTTCCCGGCTAAAGCCGGTCCCACGTCCCGGGCATCAGCGCCATCTATTCAAAGGAATCGATCATGACAACCGAACAACTTCTCACCACCCCGCTCCACGGCCTGCACCGTGAACTCGGTGCCAGGATGGTGCCTTTCGCGGGCTACGACATGCCGGTGCAATACCCGGCTGGCGTGATGAAAGAACATCTGCATACCCGTGAAAAAGCCGGGTTGTTTGATGTATCGCACATGGGCCAGATTCGCCTGACGGGTGCCGATGCAGCCAAAGCACTGGAAGCTCTGGTGCCGGTGGACATCATCGACTTGCCCGTCGGCATGCAGCGTTACGCCATGTTCACCAATGAAACCGGCGGCATTCTCGACGACTTGATGGTCGCCAACCTTGGCAATGATCAACTGATGCTGGTGGTCAATGCCGCCTGCAAGAACGACGACCTGGCTCACCTGCAGAAACACCTGGGCAGCCACTGTGAAATACAGCCCCTGTTTGAAGAACGCGCCCTGCTCGCCCTGCAAGGTCCGCAAGCGGTAACGGTGTTGGCGCGTCTGGCTCCGGAAGTCGCTGAAATGACCTTCATGCAGTTCGCCAGCGCGCAGTTGCTGGGTATTGACTGCTACGTCAGCCGCTCAGGTTACACCGGCGAAGACGGCTACGAAATTTCCGTTCCGGCTGATCAGGCTGAAACACTGGCCCGACGCTTGTTGGCCGAACCGGAAGTGGCCCCGATTGGCCTGGGTGCACGTGATTCACTGCGTCTGGAAGCAGGCTTGTGCCTGTACGGCCACGACATGAATACCGAGACCACGCCTGTCGAAGCCAGCCTGCTGTGGGCAATTTCCAAGGTTCGGCGCGCAGATGGCGCACGAGCGGGTGGTTTCCCGGGCGCAGAGCAGATCTTCGCTCAACAGCAGACAGCCCCCGCCCGCAAACGCGTTGGCCTGCTGCCACAGGAACGCACCCCGGTGCGCGAAGGCACAGACATCGTTGATGCCGATGGTAACTCCATTGGCACTGTATGCAGCGGTGGCTTCGGACCCAGCCTTGGCGGTCCTTTGGCGATGGGTTATTTGAACAGCGCGTTTACAGCACTGGGCACTCAAGTCTGGGCGGTAGTGCGCGGCAAGCAAGTACCGATGCTTGTCAGTAAAATGCCTTTCGTTGCACAACGTTACTATCGCGGGTAAGTGACGGTCGCGGCAGAAGGACGAAAGTGGCTGATTAACGGCGTCAAAAAAACAGGGCGGCTGACACCGAGTTCGGCCGCCTGTATTACACGCACTAAACAGCAGCGTAACAGCTAAAATAGCGCACTCGAAGAGTGCGCTTAACAGTAAAAAACTATCGATTCACAGTAAGTGGTAAATATTTTAAAACGCCGCAAAACCTCCTGAATACGGGCGCCAGACAGGGGCTTGTGTTTGTAACAAGAGTTAGCGTAGAGTTTCCCAACTGTGTTTGCATGGGTCGCTGAATCGGGACCTGGGCAGTAGCGCCAAGTTTGCTACAACCCGCTCTACGCTTCTTAAATTCCTGCAACCAGCCCAGTACTCTTTCATGTGAAAGAGGCTGTCATCAATTCAAGTTCCAGGGAATAAGAAAATGGCTGAACGTCAGAGCGGTACCGTCAAGTGGTTTAACGACGAGAAAGGTTTTGGCTTTATCACTCCAGAAAGCGGTCCGGATCTGTTTGTACACTTCCGCGCTATTCAGGGTAATGGCTTCAAGAGCCTGAAAGAAGGTCAGAAGGTGACTTTCGTTGCTGTGCAAGGCCAGAAAGGTATGCAGGCTGACGAAGTTAATCCCGAAGCGTAAGCCTTGGAACATGAAAAGCCCTCTGGTATTGATATCAGGGGGCTTTTTTGTGGGCGCGAGTCAGTAACATGCGCTCTTTCAATGACTGAGAGCCGCTGCCATGCCCCGACACATGCTTAGCCCGTCAGGTGACTTCCCGCCCGCGAGCCTGGGCCGCCGCTTCGCTGCGATCTGCTATGACGCGCTGCTGTGCTTTGCTCTGCTGCTGGTGACGGCGTTTGTCTACAAGCTGGTGTTGATGGCGTTTATTGGCGAGGCTCGGCTGAAGGCGCTATCGGAATCAGGCTCGCTGGACGGCGACCCTTTCCTGTCTACGATTTTGCTGCTGGTAATATTTGGATTCTTCGCCAAGTTCTGGACTCACTCAGGGCAAACGCTGGGCATGCAGGTATGGGGTATCCGCGTGCAAAACGCCGATGGCAGCGGAATCAGCCTGCTGCAAGCGCTGCTGCGCTTCATGGTGTCCATCGCATCGTGGCTGTGTTTAGGCCTGGGGTTTATCTGGGCGTTGTTTGATAAGCAGAATCGCAGCTGGCATGACCTTTATTCCAACAGCCAGTTGGTGCGGGTGCCGAAGCAGAGGTAGAACAGCTCATCTTTGCGGCTGGGTGGTGCCATTAGATCCTACAGCTGGATCGCGGTCCGGTAGGAGGCAACTTGTTGGCGAACGGGGCTGACGCGGTTATTCAGGCACACCGCCTCGCGAACAAGTTCGCTCCTACCCGCTGCTGCGTGGGCTTTACATCGTCATCGCGGGCGCTCTCCTACAGCTGGATCGCGGTCCGGTAGGAGGCAACTTGTTGGCGAACGGGGCTTGATGCGGCAATTCAGGTTGACCGCCTCGCGAACAAGTTCGCTCCTACCCGCTGCTGCGTGGGCTTTACATCGCCATCGCGGGCGCTCTCCTACAGCTGGATCGCGGTCCGGTAGGAGGCAACTTGTTGGCGAGAGGGCTTGATGCGGCAATTCAGGCCTGACGCCTCGCGAACAAGTTCGCTCCTACCCGCTGCTGCGTGGGCTTTACATCGTCATCGCGGGCGCTCTCCTACAGCTGGATCGCGATCCGGTAGGAGGCAACTTGTTGGCGAGAGGGCTTGATGCGGCAATTCAGGCCTGACGCCTCGCGAACAAGTTCGCTCCTACCCGCTGCTGCGTGGGCTTTACATCGTCATCGCGGGCGCTCTCCTACAGCTGGATCGCGATCCGGTAGGAGGCAACTTGTTGGCGAGAGGGCTTGATGCGGCAATTCAGGCCTGACGCCTCGCGAACAAGTTCGCTCCTACCCGCTGCTGCGTGGGCTTTACATCGCCATCGCGGGCGCTCTCCTACAGCTGGATCGCGATCCGGTAGGAGGCAACTTGTTGGCGAGAGGGCTTGATGCGGCAATTCAGGCCTGACGCCTCGCGAACAAGTTCGCTCCTACCCGCTGCTGCGTGGGCTTTACATCGTCATCGCGGGCGCTCTCCTACAGCTGGATCGCGATCCAGTAGGAGGCAACTTGTTGGCGAGAGGGCTTGATGCGGCAATTCAGGCCTGACGCCTCGCGAACAAGTTCGCTCCTACCCGCTGCTGCGTGGGCTTTACATCGTCATCGCGGGCGCTCTCCTACAGCTGGATCGCGATCCGGTAGGAGGCAACTTGTTGGCGAAAGGGGCTGACGCGGTTATTCAGGCACACCGCCTCGCGAACAAGTTCGCTCCTACCCGCTGCTGCGTAGGCTTTACATCGTCATCGCGGGCGCTCTCCTACAGCTGGATCGCGATCCGGTAGGAGGCAACTTGTTGGCGAGAGGGCTTGATGCGGCAATTCAGGCCTGACGCCTCGCGAACAAGTTCGCTCCTACCCGCTGCTGCGTTGGCTTTACATCGTCATCGCGGGCGCTCTCCTACAGCTGGATCGCGATCCGGTAGGAGGCAACTTGTTGGCGAAAGGGGCTGACGCGGTTATTCAGGCACACCGCCTCGCGAACAAGTTCGCTCCTACCCGCTGCTGCGTAGGCTTTACATCGTCATCGCGGGCGCTCTCCTACAGCTGGATCGCGATCCGGTAGGAGGCAACTTGTTGGCGAGAGGGCTTGATGCGGCAATTCAGGCCTGACGCCTCGCGAACAAGTTCGCTCCTACCCGCTGCTGCGTTGGCTTTACATCGTCATCGCGGGCGCTCTCCTACAGCTGGATCGCGATCCGGTAGGAGGCAACTTGTTGGCGAGAGGGCTTGATGCGGCAATTCAGGCCTGACGCCTCGCGAACAAGTTCGCTCCTACCGGCTGCTGCGTGGGCTTTACATCGCCATCGCGGGCGCTCTCCTACAGCTGGATCGCGATCCGGTAGGAGGCAACTTGTTGGCGAAAGGGCTTGATGCGGCAATTCAGGCCTGACGCCTCGCGAACAAGTTCGCTCCTACCCGCTGCTGCGTGGGCTTTACATCGCCATCGCGGGCGCTCTCCTACAGCTGGATCGCGATCCGGTAGGAGGCAACTTGTTGGCGAGAGGGCTTGATGCGGCAATTCAGGTTGACCGCCTCGCGAACAAGTTCGCTCCTACCGGCTAGCGCAGTAATGTAGGAGCTCGCTTACCCGCGATAGCCTTGGTATGTCCGCCACGGTACTTTACAGCGCACACAAAAAAGCCGACACGAAGTCGGCTTTTTCACAGCAGTAGAACCTTACCCGGCCCTGCGCAACAACAGCACCCCGGCCAGCGCACAGACGCCCGCTGGCACCAGCACTGCAAACAACGGCGAGAAGCCAAACACAAGGCTCGATGGCCCCAGCAGGTCCTGCACGATGCGGAAGGTGAAACCCACCAGCACGCCGGTAAACACCCGTTGGCCCAGCGTCACGGACCGCAGCGGACCGAAGATGAAGGAGATAGCCATCAACACCAGCGCGACCGTTACCAGCGGCTGCAGAACCTTGGTCCAGAATGCCAGCCAGTAACGACCGTTGCTCAGCCCCTGATCAGCCAGGTAGTGCGCGTATTGCCACAAGCCGGTAATCGACAGCGAGTCCGGCGGCATCACGACCGTGCTGAGCAACTGCGGGCTCAACGCAACGTCCCAACGCTCGTCAGCTGTCTTGATCACCTCAGTGCTGCCATCGCGGAAGAAGGTGGTGGAGATGTCGCTCAGCGACCAGTGATCTTCGTTGAACTTGGCCTGCCTGGCGAAGCTGGCGCTGAGCATGTGACGCTCATTGTCGAAGCGATAACGGGTCACGCCGTACAGA
Source organism: Pseudomonas sp. Irchel 3A5 (assembly GCF_900187575.1). NCBI lineage: Bacteria > Pseudomonadati > Pseudomonadota > Gammaproteobacteria > Pseudomonadales > Pseudomonadaceae > Pseudomonas > Pseudomonas sp. Irchel 3A5. The sequence goes on from NZ_FYDU01000018.1 coordinate 110,976, forward strand.
ATGCCGTTAGGTTGCACCGAGTTGATGTGAATGAACTCATCGCCCTGACGGTGCCACATACCATGGCGAGCACTTTGTGCATCACCACTGCCCTGCGCCAGAGAACGGTTGGCCTGGGCCTGGTTCTCGGCTGCCGGGGCCACATACTCGCCAATCAGCACACCGGCAATCATCAGCACCAGCATCGGCTTCATGACCGCCCAGACGATACGTCCAATGGACACACCCGCAGCACGCATGATGGTCAATTCGCTGCTGCTGGCCAGGCTACCCAGGCCGATCAGGCAGCCAATCAGCGCAGCCATCGGCAGCATTTCATACACACGCCGTGGCGCGGTCATCAATACGAAACTGCTGGCGTCCAGCAAGGTGTAGCTGTCGCTGACGTCACCCATTTCATCGATAAAGGCGAACAACGAAGCCAGACCGAGAATGATCCCGAGAACCGCCAGGATGGCAACGAAAACGCTTTTACCAATGTAACGATCGAGCTTAACCATGAGCCACCTCCGACGCGGTGCGGCGACTCGCCATCTTCAAGCGCAGCGGCTCCCAGTACAAAAGACCAAGGCCGATCAACAGAAACAGTACATGTACCCACCAGATACCGAGCGCCATGGGCAGCTTGCCTTTCTCAAGTGCACCGCGCACCGCGATCAGCATAGTGAGGTAAGCCATATAAAGAAGGATCGCAGGCAGCAGTTTCAGATAACGGCCCTGACGCGGATTGACCCGGGAAAGCGGCACGGCCATCAAGGTCACGATAAACACCAGAATCGGCAGCGAGATACGCCACTGCAGTTCGGCTTTGTTGCGCAGGACATCGCTGCCGAACAGCTCGGACGTCGGTATGGCTTCGCGGTCAGTGATTTCGTCGCTGATGTCAGGCTTGGGCAGCATCGCGCCGTAAGTGTCGTACTTGATCGCTCGATAGTCGGCCTCACCCGGATTGCCGTCGTAGCGATAGCCGTTTTCCAGGATCAGGAAGCGGTTACCGTCAGGCTTGATCTCCTGGTGACCTTTTTCTGCCACCAGAACGGTAATCCCGCGATCCTTGCTCTTGTCGGAAGAAACGCGCTTTTCCGAAATGAATACACCGCCCAGATTCGAACGATCATCAGAAAGCTCTTGGGTATAAGTGACACGAGTACCGTCGCGCAGGGCCTGGAAGCGGCCTGGCACCAACGTATCGAATTCAGTCATCGCGTCCTGCTTGTTGATCAGCAGGGAAAACTGCGTCGCGCCCTGCGGTGCCAGGCTGAAGCTCAGCCAGGCAACCAGCAGCGCCACCACGGTCGCTGGCGCCATGGTCATCCACAGCAAACGCTGCTGGCTCATGCCGGTGGCGGCAAGCACGGTCATTTCGCTTTCGAGGTAAAGCCGACCGTAAGCCAGCAGAATCCCCAGAAACAGACCCAGCGGGAGGATCAGTTGCAGGAAGCCGGGCATACGAAAGCCCATGATCATGAACAGAACGCCCGGATCCAGCGCCCCGGACGCGGCCTGCGCGAGGTACTTGATGAAGCGTCCGCTCATGATGATTACCAACAACACAGCGCTCACAGCGCTCAAGGTAACCAGCACTTCTCGGGACAGATAACGAAAGACGATCAAACCAGACACTCCAGGGTCGCCAGGCTCAGGCAGCCAGACAAGAAAAGGTACTAGCAGTGGCGGCAGATTCAACACGGGTCTGCCAAAAAATATGCGGCATTATCCTGTGAATGAGGTCCTCTGTCACTGCGTCACCCGGATAGTTCTCTCGGAAACGTCCTGCACAGAGCCACACTCACATGTTTTCCGGGGTTGTCAGCGGTCCCGTGGCGGGGTCAAACTGCGGGCCTTGTCGTTGGCATGTTGATGCGAAACACACGCTCCCTGCCGCGCACGTCATTCATTTCGCGATAGCTCATCGTTTATTCGGGGACCCCGACATGGAATTGGTTGTTAAAAGCGTAAGCCCAGAAACCTTGAAAACCGCGACCCTGGTAGTCGCCGTAGGCGAAGGTCGCGCGCTCAGCGATGCCGCAAAAACCGTGGACGCCCTGAGCGGCGGTGCCATCAGCGCAGTGCTGAAACGCGGTGATCTGATCGGCAAAGTGGGGCAAAGCCTGCTCCTGCACAACCTGCCCAATTTGAAAGCCGAGCGCGTTTTGCTGGTCGGCACTGGTAAAGAGCCCGAATTGTCTGACCGTCAATTCAAGAAAATCATCAGCGCCGTGCTGTCGACTCTTAAAGGTCTGGGCGGCAGCGACGCCGCCATCGCTCTGGATCAGGTCGTCGTCAAAAATCGCGACACTTACGGCAAGGCACGCTTGCTGGTGGAAACCCTGGCCGACGGCGAATATGTTTTTGATCGTTTCAAGAGCCAGAAAGCCGAAGCCAAAGCGCTGAAAAAAGTCACCCTGCTGACCGACAAAATCAGCGTCGCCGATGTAGAGCGTGCAGCGACTCACGCTCAGGCCATCGCTACCGGTATGGCCTTGACCCGCGATCTGGGCAACATGCCGCCGAACATCTGCCACCCGACTTATCTGGGCGAACAAGCCAAGGCGTTGGGCAAAGCGCACAAAAACCTCAAGGTTGAAGTTCACGACGAGAAAAAACTCGCCGAACTGGGCATGGGTTCGTTCCTTGCCGTGGCACAGGGCAGCGCTCAGCCGCCACGCCTGATCGTCATGAACTACTCCGGCGGCAAGAAAAGCGAAAAGCCTTTCGTACTGGTCGGTAAAGGCATCACCTTTGATACCGGCGGCATCAGCATCAAACCTGCTGCGGGCATGGACGAGATGAAGTTCGACATGTGTGGCGCTGCCAGCGTGTTCGGTACCCTGCGCGCCGTGCTGGAACTGCAACTGCCGATCAACCTGGTGTGCGTCATCGCCGCAGCCGAGAACATGCCGAGCGGCACCGCGACTCGTCCTGGCGACATCGTCACCACCATGAGCGGGCAGACGGTGGAAATCCTCAACACCGACGCCGAAGGCCGTCTGGTGCTGTGTGATGCGCTGACCTACGCCGAGCGCTTCAAGCCTCAGGCCGTGATCGACATCGCCACCCTGACCGGCGCTTGTGTCGTCGCATTGGGCGGTCACACGTCCGGTCTGCTGGGTAACAACGATGCGCTGATCAATCAATTGCTCGACGCGGGCAAGTTTGCCGACGACCGTGCATGGCAGTTGCCGTTGTTCGATGAATATCAGGAGCAACTGGACAGCCCGTTTGCGGACATCGCCAACATTGGTGGCCCGAAAGGCGGCACCATCACCGCAGCCTGCTTCCTGTCGCGCTTCACCAAAACCTACGAATGGGCGCACCTGGACATCGCCGGCACAGCCTGGCTGAGCGGCGGCAAGGACAAGGGCGCCACTGGCCGTCCGGTTCCATTGCTGACCCAATACCTGCTGGACCGCGCAGGCGCATAAGGAAAACCGGGGCGGTTGCAGTCATATGGAAAAAAACGCAGCCCTGTAGGAGCTCACGAGCAACGCGAGGCAGCGATGGCGGTTTTCCTGATACACCGCTATCGCGGGCGTCGTAACCTCCGTGCGCTCCTACAGGGATATGCATTTCAAATCCATGATTGATGTGATGTTGATGAGAAACAAGCGCCCCGCGACCTGGAACCTACATGACACAAGTCGACTTCTACATTCTCCCCAGCCCGGATCCTTCGGCACGTCTGGATTTCGCCTGCAAGCTCACGGAAAAAGCCTGGCGTATGGGTCACCGGATTTACCTGCATTGCAGCGATGCCGCGCAGCGTGAAGACCTGGATGCCCGGCTGTGGCGCTTCAAGGGTGAAACCTTCATTCCCCACGGTGACGCCGAAGACGATCAGGTCGCGCCTGTGGTGCTGGGCCTGGGTGAAGACCCGGGGCAACATCAGGATCTGCTGGTCAATCTGGACCTGCGCATCCCCGATTTTTTCAAACGTTTCGCCCGCGTGGCGGAAATAGTGGTGGAAGATCCCGCCATACGACTGGCCGCACGAGAGAGTTTTCGTTTCTATCGTGAACAGGGCTATCCTCTGCAAGATCACCGACTACAGCGGCTTTGAGCACACGATGGATAATTCAAAACCTCTGAAAGACTCCGCCCACTTGCTGGACGACCTTGAGTCGATCCGACAACTGCTTGGCGATGACTCCCAGCAACCGCCGGCTCATGGCGAGGGCCAGATCCCTTTGCTGTTCGATGTGGTGGGCGCAAAACCGGTACTGCACCAGGAACTGGATTTTGGCGATGAAGATGATGCCGATATTCCAACCCTGACGCCCGAGCCTGTCGCACAACCTGTCGAGCCGCCCGTGGCTGCTGCTCCGGTGCAGGCAAGATCCAAAGAAGATGCTCTGTTGCATCTGGACTCAGAACTGCGCGCCGCCGCCCAATTGATCATGCAAGACGTCATCGACGACTTCGCCCCGCATATCGAGACCGAAATCAAGCGTCGCCTTGAAGCCCGGATGGAACGGTTGCTGAGCCAGTATCATAATTAACCCCACTCCACAGGACACACTGATGACGTGGGACCGGCTTTAGCCGGGAAGAGGCCAGTACATTCACTAGATATTTGTCGTCAGAAACGCCGCCTTCCTGGCTAAAGCCGGTCCCACGTCAACTTGCGGGCAAACATAGAACCTCCCACATACGACTGCGTTAATTTCACGACAGCGCGGTGTCACAGACACCGCAGCAGTCCGCGCCCGACAATTGCCTTCTAATTTTTACAGCCCATTATCGCCCCGCTCTACGCCCAGCCGTTCATCCCCGCTATACTTGTCGGCTTTCCTGAATTACAGCAATAGGTTCCCGCCGCGCATGGACAAGACCTACCAGCCGCACGCTATTGAAACTTCCTGGTATCAAACCTGGGAATCCGAGAATTACTTCGCCCCGCAGGGCGCGGGTGACTCGTACACCATCATGATCCCGCCGCCGAACGTCACCGGCAGCCTGCACATGGGCCATGGTTTCAATAACGCGATCATGGACGCCTTGATCCGTTTCCGCCGCATGCAGGGTCGCAACACCCTGTGGCAGCCGGGCACCGACCATGCCGGTATCGCCACACAAATGCTGGTAGAGCGTCAGATCGAAGCTCAAGGCCTGAACCGCCACGATCTGGGCCGCGACAAGTTTCTGGAAAAAATCTGGGAATGGAAGGATCAGTCCGGCGGCAACATCAGCCGTCAGATCCGTCGCTTGGGCTCGTCCGTCGACTGGAGCCGTGAGCGCTTCACCATGGACGACGGCCTGTCCGATGCGGTTAAAGAAGCCTTTGTGCGCCTGCATGAAGATGGCCTGATCTATCGCGGCAAGCGTCTGGTCAACTGGGACACCAAGCTGCACACCGCTATTTCCGATCTCGAAGTGGAAAACCACGACGAGAAAGGCTTCCTGTGGAACCTGCGTTATCCACTGGCTGACGGCGCGAAAACCGCTGACGGCCTGGATTACCTGATCGTTGCCACGACTCGCCCGGAAACCATGCTCGGTGATGCCGCCGTCGCCGTTAACCCGGAAGACGAACGTTACAAAGCACTGATCGGCAAGTTCGTTGAGCTGCCGCTGGTTGGCCGCCGTATTCCGATCATTGCGGATGAATACTGCGACCCTGAATTCGGCACCGGCTGCGTGAAAATCACCCCGGCCCACGACTTCAACGACTACGAAGTCGGCAAGCGCCACAATCTGCCGCTGCTGAACATCTTCGACAAGAACGCCAACGTGCTGGCCGCTGCGCAGGTGTTCAACCTCGACGGCACCCTGAACGAAACCGTGGACGGCACCCTGCCTGCCGAATACGCAGGCCTTGACCGTTTCGAAGCGCGCAAGCAGATCGTTGCTGCGTTCGACGCTGCAGGCCTGCTGGTCAGCGTTGACGATCACGCCCTGAAAGTCCCGAAAGGCGACCGTTCCGGCACCATTATCGAACCGTGGCTGACTGACCAGTGGTACGTATCCACCAAGCCTCTGGCTGAACCGGCCATTGCTGCTGTCGAAGACGGCCGCATCGCCTTCGTGCCCAAGCAATACGAAAACATGTACTTCTCGTGGATGCGTGACATCCAGGACTGGTGCATCAGCCGTCAGCTCTGGTGGGGCCACCGTATCCCGGCCTGGTACGACGAGTCCGGCAAAGTGTACGTCGGTCGCGACGAAGCCGAAGTCCGCGCCAAGAACAATCTCGGTCCCGACGTTGCGCTGCAACAGGACAACGACGTACTCGACACCTGGTTCAGCTCGGGCCTGTGGACGTTCTCCACCCTCGGCTGGCCGGAAAAAACCAAGGCGCTGGAGACTTTTCACTCCACCGACGTACTGGTCACCGGTTTCGACATCATCTTCTTCTGGGTTGCCCGGATGATCATGCTCACCATGCATTTGGTGAAAGACGAAGACGGCACGCCGCAAGTACCGTTCAAGACGGTGTATGTGCACGGTCTGGTCCGCGATGGCCAGGGCCAGAAGATGTCCAAGTCCAAGGGCAACGTCCTCGACCCGCTGGACATCATCGACGGCATCGAGCTGGAAGATCTGGTGCAGAAACGCACCTCCGGCATGATGCAGCCGAAACTGGCGAAGAAGATTGAAAAGCAGACCCGCGACGAGTTCGCCGACGGCATCGCCAGCTACGGCACCGACGCCCTGCGCTTCACCTTCTGCTCACTGGCATCCACCGGTCGTGACATCAAGTTCGACATGGGCCGCGTTGAAGGCTATCGCAACTTCTGCAACAAGATCTGGAACGCCGCACGCTACGTGCTGGACAAAGGCGAAGACTGTGGCCAGAACGGCGAAGAAGTCGAGCTGTCCCTGGCTGATCGCTGGATCATCTCGCAACTGCAGCGAACCGAAGCCGAAGTGACCCGTCAACTGGATCAGTTCCGTTTCGACCTCGCCGCTCAGGCCTTGTACGAGTTCATCTGGAACCAGTATTGCGACTGGTACCTGGAACTCTCCAAGCCAGTGCTGTGGGACGAGAATGCGCCGGTGGAACGTCAACGCGGCACTCGCCGTACGCTGGTTCGCGTGCTGGAAGTTGCGCTGCGTCTGGCGCACCCGTTCATGCCGTTCATCACCGAAGAAATCTGGCAGCGCCTTGCGCCGCTGGCAGGTGCGGAAGGCAAAACCATCATGCTGCAACCTTGGCCAGTGGCCAACGAAGCACGCATCGATCAGGCCGCCGAAGACGACATCGAGTGGCTCAAGGGCCTGATGCTCGCCACCCGTAACATTCGTGGCGAAATGAACATCGGTCCGGGCAAGCCGCTGCAACTGTTCCTCAAGAACGTCAACGCCGAAGACTTGCGTCGCCTGCAGGAAAACGATTACCTGCTGAAGAAACTGGCCAAGCTGGAATCCATCACCGTACTGGAAGCAGGCGCTGAAGCTCCGCTGTCAGCCACCGGGCTGGTAGGCGAAATGGAAGTGCTGGTGCCAATGGCGGGTCTGATCGACAAAGATGCCGAGCTGGCGCGTCTGGACAAGGAAATCCTGCGTCTGCAAGGCGAAGTGCAACGGGTGGGCGGCAAGCTGTCCAACGCCGCGTTCGTCGACAAGGCGCCGCCGGAAGTCATCGCCAAGGAACGCGCCAAAATGGCCGAAGCCGAACAGGCTTTGGGCAAACTGGCCGAGCAGCATGCGCGGATTGCGAGTTTGTAAACACAGCGATGAATAAAGAGGGAGGTCCATCGCGACCTCCCTTTTTTATCGCATATTTTTTGTAGGAGCTGCCGCAGGCTGCGAAGCGGTGGTAGCTTCAAAGGTGCTGCAAGGGTTTAGACCCATTCGCAGCCTTCGGCAGCTCCTACAGGGGTCGCCTTCCTCACAGAATCTGACCCCATGACCATCCCGAACACCCCAAAACCACCCCGCAAAAAGCCCAAACCGGCGCAGCCAGGCAAACCTGCCGAGCCCCGTGAAAAGGCCACCTTGCACCCGCGCAATCGCCATCAAGGCCATTACGACTTTCCCAAGCTCATCAAAAGCAGCCCGGAGCTGGGTCAGTTCCTGATCACCAACCCGTACGGCAAGGAAAGCATCGACTTTGCCAACCCTGCCGCCGTACGCGTGTTCAACCGGGCGCTGCTCAAGTCGTTCTACGGTATCGCCCACTGGGATATCCCGGCCGACTACCTGTGCCCGCCGATTCCAGGCCGCGCCGACTACCTGCACTTTCTCGCCGACCTGCTGGCAGCGCGCAACGAAGGCGTAATTCCTCGCGGCGCGTCGATCAAGGCACTGGACGTCGGCACCGGTGCCAACTGCGTCTACCCGCTGATCGGTCATAGCGACTATGGCTGGCAGTTCCTGGGCTCGGAGATCGACACGACCGCCGTTGCCGCTGCCACTGCAATCATCAAGTCCAACAACCTGAGCAAGGCCATCAGCCTGCGTCAGCAAAGCAATCGCAAGCAAATCCTGCTGGACCTGCTCAACAACGATGAACGCTTCGACGTGAGCCTGTGCAACCCGCCCTTCCATTCCTCACTGGAAGAGGCACAGCGCGGCAGCCAGCGGAAATGGCGCGCACTGGGTAAGGCAGATCCGAAACGCAAACTGCCGGTGCTCAATTTCGGCGGGCAATCGCAGGAACTGTGGTGTGAAGGCGGCGAGATCGGCTTCGTCACGCAGTTGATCAAAGAAAGCACCCAAGTGGCGAAGCAGGTGTTGTGGTTCAGCACACTGGTGTCGAAGGCATCCAACCTGCCGATGATTCAAAGCACACTGAAGAAAGCAGGCGTGTTTGAAAGCCAGGTGATCGAGATGGGCCAGGGCCAAAAGCAGAGCCGATTCGTAGCGTGGACCTTTCATGACAAGGCCAGACAAGAGGCGTGGCGCCAAGAGCGTTGGGTGTAAAGAAACTGAGCCTGCTGTAACGCAATCCCCTGTGGGAGCGGTGCTTGGTCTGGGCGGCATTCCGACGATAAGGCAGGACGCGATCTAAAGTGAATTGCGTCCAGCCTTATCGCGGGCAAGCACCGCTCCCACAGGGAATGCATTCCACTCCAGCATTTGCAAATCTGACCCACAAAAAAGCCGTGCCCGGTTAACCGGTGCACGGCTTTTTCAACAGCAAGCGTAGGCTTACTTGTTGATCGAGTCGTTCAGCACTTTAGCTGGTACGAACTTGATGACTTTCTTGGCAGCGATTTCGATGGCAGCGCCAGTCGAAGGGTTGCGGCCAGTGCGAGCTGGACGCTCGGCTACTTTCAGTTTGCCGATGCCCGGCAGAGTGATTTCAGCGCCGTTTTCCAGTTGGTCGGCAACAATTTGGCCCAATTGCTCAAGAGCATTACGCGCGGTGGTTTTTGGCGCGTCGATAGCTTCTGCGATATCGGCGATCAATTGGTCTTTAGTCAGAGCCATGGTGGTGTTCCTTCCCTATCAAATTCATTTGGATTGCAGAGTGCAGCGTCGGCCTGGAGCCGGATCATGAACCCGACCCTCCAGTAGCAGCCACGATTAATCGCGAAGTGTAGATACTGAAACCGGGCATTGGTTCGGCCCAAACGCACACAAACTGCGGTGCTTGGCGCGCTATGCTGCGCAAGACGGGGCAAAACTAGCACAGAGCCGAGCAAATATCCGCACTAACCTACCCGATTGGACAGGTTTCTCCCGTTTGAACCGAAAAAAAGCGGTTCGGACACCCCATGAGAGCTAAAACCAAGGGTTACAGCCTCGTTTCACGCCTCGGGTGCGTTACACTGCCCGCCGTAAATCGAGCAGCGCCGCTCGTCAGTATCCCGCTCACAACCAGCCGAGAAACCCATGCCGATCCGTCATTGCATCGTCCACTTGATCGACAAGAAACCCGACGGTACGCCCGCAGTTCTCCATGCACGTGACTCCGAACTCGCTGAGTCTCAAGCCATCGAGAACATGCTGGCCGACCTCAACGAGAGCTACAACGCCAAACAAGGCAAGGCCTGGGGTTTCTTCCACGCCGAGTCAGGCGCGCATCCGTTCAGCGGCTGGCTGAAGGAATACATGGACGGTGGCAAAGACTTCACGGCATTCAGCCGGGTTGCAGTAGAACACCTGCAAAAGCTGATGGAAGAATCCAACCTCTCCGTCGGCGGCCACGTACTGTTTGCTCACTACCAACAGGGCATGACTGATTACCTGGTCATCGCTCTGCTGCACCACAGCGAAGGCGTGGCCGTGAGCGAAACCCTCGACGTGACCCCGTCGCGCCATCTGGACCTTGGCCAGTTGCATCTGGCAGCGCGGATCAACGTGTCCGAGTGGCAGAACAACAAGATGTCCAAGCAGTACATCTCGTTCATCAAGGGCAAGAATGGCAAGAAGGTTTCGGAATACTTCCGCGACTTCATCGGCTGCCAGGAAGGCGTCGACGGCCCGGGCGAAACCCGCACCCTGCTCAAGGCGTTCAGCGACTTCGTCGAAAGCGAAGACCTGCCGGAAGATTCTGCACGTGAAAAAACCAAAACGCTGGTCGACTACGCCAGCAGCCAGAGCAAAATGGGCGAGCCCATGGGCCTGGAAGAACTCTCCGGCCTGATCGACGAAGAGCGCCCGCGTGCCTTCTACGACCACATCCGCAACAAAGACTACGGCCTGTCGCCGGAAATCCCTGCGGATAAGCGCACCCTAAACCAGTTCCGCCGCTTTACAGGCCGCGCAGAAGGCCTGTCGATCAGCTTTGAAGCGCACCTGTTGGGCGACAAGATCGAATACGACGAAGCAGCCGGTACGCTGATCATCAAGGGCCTGCCGACGCAACTGACTGATCAGCTCAAGCGCCGATAAGGACACACGAGCATGTTGCTACGCACATTGAAGAAGTTCGCCCTGATCATGCTGGTCGTCGTGGTTTATCAGAACTGGGGCAAGATCGAGCACTTCTTCAATCCCTCGGATGCGATCCCTGCGCAAACTCAGGTGCAGGCCCGAGTGGTGATGTACGCCACCGAGTGGTGCGGCTACTGCAAACAGACGCGGCGTTTTCTCGACAGCAAAGGTATTCCGTTCAAGGAATATGACATCGAGAAGTCAGACGAGGGCCGCAAGGCTTACGAGGCACTGGGTGGGCGTGGCATCCCGTTGATTGACGTGAATGGCACGATCATCAGGGGATTCAGCGAAGAGGCGATATTGGCGGCGTTGAAGTGATTCGAGAGCCCCATGGTACCTGCAACCATGAGAGATAATACTTCGTCGCCTACTAGTATCCGGCCATTTAAAACCTGTGTATTGGATGTATCGCGCCTTATAGGCCAAAGCGGTATCTTGTTGGTGAAAAAGACAATTCATAGAGCTTAGGGAAAAGGCGTTATCATGAATCTCGTAGAAGCACGATCAAGCACGGCGTTCGACAAGGCACGTAAACTAACTGTTGCAATGTAATGAAAACTTCCATCTTCACCCACTCCGACATACATGGATCCGAAACCACCGGCGGGTATTGTAAAAGTCACCGTTGTAGATTGCTCTCCAGGCTGCAGTTCCCCACGTTCAGAAAAATGCATCATCCCTTCACTGCTATGATCTATATTAAACTCAATTCGAAACGAGACTCTTGACAACGCCCGCCCTGACAGAAAAACTTGAACTTCCAACTCTTGCTCATCTCCCGTTGCTACAATGGGCATATCCCCCATGAGACTGATAAAGGGTAGATCAATGGATGAAATACTTCCCAAGGAAGGTTTCACGAAGACGATATCAGACAGATAAATATTCCCACCCTGAGGCAATGTGATTAACACACTATCAACTGGCTTGGACAGATCAATAGGGAAATCTGTGAGCGGTACCGAAACCTGCTGCTGAAGAAAGGTCTCTACACCTGGAATTATTTCAGGAACTGACCGAATGTAAGATATGGTTTTGGTGAGATCAACGGTAGCCCCCCCTACACTCAGATTAAGTTCAACATACTCTTCAGGATTTTCTCCCCGCAAAAGCGCAACGTGAAAATTCAGATGAGTATAGATCGAGATATCTACAGGATCGCCGCCCTCAGGGGTATGCAATTCGAGTTCTGCAGGGGCTAGCGGGGTCTCACTTTTGAGATTTAGATAACTATGTAAATTATCGTGCGCGTATCGTAATCTGTAGGGAGCACTCCCGATGGGGGCTTTCATTTTTATTTCACCGACTCCTTGTTTAACATCCCACATCCAGTTTCCAGGCATCAGGGAAGTGTCTTCGCCGTAAAGGGTTTCAAAGCTTTGAATCACGTATCGACTTGAGGCTGGAAAATGTGCAGAGCTGCGCACTTCTGCTGTTGGCAATATGGGTAACCTTACAAGTGAACCATCAAATAACGGGAGAAATTGCTGCTCTCTCCCCAAGATCAGCCGAAAAAAAGCCCCCATGTAAAAAGAGCCTAGCAGACGCTGCTCTACTTGCGTCAACCGCTCTACCTCAACTTCGCCCCATGTTTCATCTGCATCATCGAAACCTCCAACAATCCCGGGGGACCACATCGAATTGTAAAAATTATGGTTTGCCCCCAACATCAAAACGGAGCTGCGCAATACATCATCGTCAAAAGCATAGCGAGACAGGTCAGATACCCACTGGCCATCCAGCTCGATACAATCACCGTCTAAAAATGGAAGAATGAACGCTGTGTGCGTGTCAGGTATAGCGATGTCTTGTAAAGCAGTGGTGCCCAGCAGCACAGCAGCACGTATACCGTAGCCTTTATCAAGAACCTTATTCAGGGTAATCGCTCTCGCGACCCCTTCCCCACCGCGGGAATGCCCCATGAGGCCTATATTTTGTAGATCCAGTTTACCTGTCAGGAAGGAAAGTTCAGGGTGAGTACCATTGTTGGCGTCGGCTAATAAATCAAGGTGGGCCAAAATCAGGTGTCCTCGACGAAGGCTGTCATCTTGACTTTCACGCAACAGGCCGATGGCAGATACAGATACAACTGCGTAACCCTGACTGGCAAGCGCATAAGCTAACTCAGCGTAACCTTCATAACTAGGCTTAGGTACAAAGCCTGCTCTGCAGGGCCATTGGAAAAAATCATGGCTTTCCTCGTTGTAGCATGCCCAATGCACTCCATGAACAAAGACTATTACAGAATGAGCCTCAACTGTATCCTCGGGCATATATACCGCTGCACGGAACTCCACAGGCGTAGTACCGCCGGGCAACAACAACACCTCATCACCATAGTCGTAATCGTGACGAATAACATTATATTTTCCGTGCGAAAGCGCATCCGGCGCGATCACGCGGGGCAGGATATCACCACTCACTTTCCGTTTTTTTGGGGTTAACTTACGCGCCTTCCGAAGGGAACGAAAATATAAAGAGGGGGGCAAAACTTCTTTTATCCCGTAGAGCTGCTGATCGGGGACGGGTGCCCTCAATGATTGACGGTCGTGCAACCATTCAGCCTCATACCGAATCCCATCAACGAACAAACTTGGATCAGAATCAAATAAGGGCTGAGGCTCTTCAAAATAAAACTCTACGTAAGAAATAGTATTTTCGGTAACGACTTGCCAGTTTCCTGCTTTCATTTTATACATACCCGCACTTGGACTTACTAGCTTTCTTACCCATCTCTACAATCTAAAATTACGCCTACACCCGCCCCCCTGTCCACTGCCGCCAACAACAACCAATATACTATTTTGGACTTACATTAACTGCGAGTTGTTATATATTTTATAGCTATGCGCCACCTGCATAACCTTTTATCTGCTAAGTACCAAACGCAGGCCCGAGTAGTGATGTACGCCACCGAGTGGTGCGGTTACTGCAAACAGACGCGGCGTTTTCTCAACAGCAAAGGTATTCCGTTCAAGGAATATGACATCGAGAAGTCAGACGAGGGCCGCAAGGCTTACGAGGCACTGGGTGGGCGTGGCATCCCGTTGATTGACGTGAATGGCACGATCATCAGGGATTCAGCGAAGAGGCGATATTGGCGGCGTTGAAGTGATCGCAGAAATCCAGGGCTAAATAAATCCCTGTGGGAGCGAGGCTTGCCCGCGATAAAATCGACGCGGTTTACCCTGACCTCCGAGGTGCCAGTATCGCGGGCAAGCCTCGCTCCCACAGATAGATTCAAGCCAAGCTCTCAGCGCTTCTCGATCCGAAACCCCAACCGCGGAAAGTGCACATGCACCACTCCCGCCCGCTCATCTTCACGACGCAGAATCAGCTCTTCAAGCCCACTGAATATCAGCTCACCCTCGACCGCATCAACGCCGTAATCGATGGCTGAAATCGTCACCGAATCCCCCGCCTTGAAGCCATTAGGATCAACAAACTGCTCATCCGGCAATGCAGCAGGCGTCGCGTTCAAAGCAATCTCAACCGCCTCAGCCGAACTCAACTCGCTCGGCGCACCATGACCGAAGCCCAACACGCGGCCCAGCCAGGCCGCCACCTCAGGGTAGGCATCAACCAGCGGCGCAGTCACCGGAGTTTGCTTGAGGAACCACAGAGTATGAGCAACCGAAAAATCGGCAATCGAGGGCACGCCAACCAGGAAGTCGCCGCGACGCTCCAGTTGCTGCTCCAGCCGAGCCATCAACGTTGGCCATTGATGTTTGGCCTGCTCGACGGGCAGACGAGTTGCACTGCCCCCCTGGAACAACGCAGCGCGATCAGCGACGAAGGCTTTCACTGCTTCAGGCGGTACTTTGGCGAAGCGGACCGCCAGCGACTCAGGCTGAAACACCAGACTCACGGCGTGCATGAACATCACCGAATCCGCCCACGCGGCAAATCCGGCGACCGTAAACTCCTGTCCTTCCGGGAAAAATGCAGGCGAGGTCTTTTCCTGCTCCAGACGACGAGCCATCAGCGCTGTGTCGCAATAGATGTCAGCGCCGATCTGCAGCACCGGCGTTTTGCGGTAGCCACCCGTCAGCGCTGTCAGATCGGGTTTTGGCATGACCGAAGGGATGTTCACCGAGCGCCAGGACAGGCCCTTGAAACCCAACATCAAGCGCGCTTTTTCAGCGAACAGCGAGGTGGGGTAATGGTGGAGGATGATGTCGGTCATGGCTGGCTTTCCGGCAGAAGGTAAGCCAGCAGCTTAACCGGGTCCAGGCAGCGAGCCTACCCGACAACAATGATGGCAAATCATCACAGCGAGTGATCGAAAACGCAGGCTTTTGTAGGAGCTGCCGCAGGATGCGAACAACCATGTGTCAGACAACCGCTGTCGTAACCTCCAGCTGGAATGCCTGAAAAGATATAAATCTGTAGGAGTGAGCTTGCTCGCGATAGCAGTGGGTCAGACACCCATCATTTATCTGATGCACTGCTATCGCGAGCAAGCTCACTTCTACAGATTACGTAAGTCCGGAGAATTATGGTCAAGGCGCAGGGCAATACCCCGCGGCCAGACACTCCTTCGCACTCTTCCTCAACTTCTTGATCAAGCGCTCCTGCCGTAGCGCTTCGCCCTTACTGACGCACTGCTCGATATACACCAGCGCCACCGCAGGGCTGGAATAGAAGTAGCGCGCGCCTTTGCCACTTTGGTGGGCGGCGAAACGGCGTTGCGGATCGTCGCTGATGCCGCAGTACAACGAGCCGTTTTCAGCGCGCACCAAGTACACGAACCAGGGTTTGCTGACCGCTGGTTCGGGTGTCTCGTTGACGGATGAGGACAAGGCTTCAGGCATGACAACAGATCAAAGGGTGCGAAAGACGAGATTCTACCAGAGGCTCAACGCCCGGCCTGAAACGCCTTGAGGCCCTTCTGTGCCTGGGCGCGGATGGCGTTCTGGACAAACGGCGTCCAGCCCAGCAACAAGCCTTTGGCTCCCAGTGCCTGTCGGGACCAGCGCCACAGGTCGAATTGATCGTGATGCTCGGCGATCTTGCCGTCGCGAAACACGAAGCGCGCCTGTATATCGTTGACCACGGTGTTGCCGGTCTGGCTGAACAGGTACGTCGCCACCCAATGCGCTGCGCCGCTGCGTTCGTCAGCGCGGACGCTATCAAAGGTCAGGGAGAAGTCTTTGGCTCTCGAAGCGAGCATGCGCCACATGTCACAGGCTTGCTGACCACGTAGCTCACCAAATACCGGATCGCTGAACAGCACGTCATCGGTATAACACGCGGCCATGGCTTCTGCGTCCAGGCGGTTGAAGGCCTCGTAGAAGCGGGTAATCAGCGCGTTATTGATCAGGCGTTTGTCTTCGTCGCTCATGCATGCAGGTCCATTGGAGCAAAAGGTGCCTGCACGATAAGCGGCAATCGCGGGTTTTGCCATGGGCATAAGCGAGACAAATGGCTCGACTCAGACTTTTTCGCTACTGACCTGCACATAAAGCGCTCGCCCGGCACCAAGACCCGCGACGATGGCCGACAGGCCCAGCACTGCGAAGATCCAGCCAATGGAATCCCAACCACCGGTGACGTCATGCACAATCCCCACAGCAAAAGGACCGATGGAGGCGATGGTGTACCCGATGCCTTGGGCCATACCCGACAGGTTCGACGCAACATGGGAATCACGAGACCGCAACACGATCAGCGTCAGCGCGATACTGAAAGCACCACCCTGCCCCAAGCCCAGCAAAATAGCCCAGCCCCACAGGCTGTCGATTGGCGCATATAAACAGCCAAACAACCCGGCTAGCGTCATGGACATGACCAACACCACGCCCAGGCGCTGATCCTTCCCGCGAGTCGCCAGCCAAGGGGCGGTCAATGCGCTGATCAACTGGACCATGATCGACCCGGACATCATCAATCCGGCATCCGTCGGGCTCATGCCCCGGCCGATCAGCACCGAAGGCAACCAGCCAAAAACGATATAGGCCAGCGAAGATTGCAGGCCCATATAAAGAGTGACTTGCCAGGCCAGGCGATCGCGCAGCAGGCCGCGCACGCGGTAGGTCACTTGGTTCACGTCGTGCTTTTGCCGAGCCTGGGGCCACCAGATCAATGCCGCCAATAATGCTGGAATCATCCAGAAGCCCAGGCCGACGGCCCAGTTATCGTCGAAATACTGAGTCAGCGGCACCGTTGAACCTGCCGCCAAGGCTGCGCCCAGACACAAAGCCATGGTGTACACGCCGGTCATCGTACCGGCCTGCCTGGGGAAGTCGCGTTTAACGATCCCCGGCAGCAGCACGCCAATCACTCCGATACTCGCGCCAGCCAGAACACTGCCCGCAAAAAGCCCGACCTCACCGAACAGGCTACGCAACACGATACCGGCGGCCAAGGTCAGTAAAATCCCCAGCACCACCTGCTCGCTGCCAAAGCGCCGTGCCAGTCGAGGCGCCAACGGCGCGAACAACCCAAGGCACAACACCGGCAGAGTGGTCAGCAGCCCCGCCGAAGCAGATGAAAGCCCAAGGCTACTGGAAACACTACTGAGCAGCGGCGCCATACTTGCCAGCGCCGGACGCAGGTTCAGCGCCACCAGCACCAGCCCGAGCAGCAACAGCCATGGCCGATTCATTACAGAGGAAGGGTTGTGCGGGGTCGTGCTCGCCGATGGCGCCTTGGTCGTCATTGTTTTCTCGGGGCAGGTGGTGGAGCGGCGCAGAGCGCCAAAAAGGTGCATCGTGTTGGAGAACAGCAACGAATACAAGTTTCGCGCGGATTGAATACAGCCCTGAACTGAAATGCGATCTCCTGTGAGATGTCTCTGACACAGCACTATAGAGCGCTAAACAGAGAACCTGTGGGAGCGAGGCTTGCCCGCGATATGGGCGATAAGGTGTCAAGCCTTACAATGAATTATCGTTCATCGTCGGAATGCCGCCCAGACCAAGCCCAGCTCCCACAGATTTGCGCGCCACTGGAAACATCATCAGCCCTGCTTCTGCCCTGAAGCCACTTGCCGCAACACATTTGCCAGACCTGATCCCTTCCCCCTGCTAGACCTTTCCGAGAAACTTGTCCCTCACTTGCGCCTGTCAATCCGGCTCACTAGGCTGCCTCCGTCGCTGCACATCAGCGATCGGGTTTAGTAGCCCGGACCAATAGGCGCACAGGTGTTCACCTTTACGGTGGCTGTGCGCAGGGCACCTTCGGGTGCGCCGGTTTTCCTATTGTCCGGTCTACTAACCTGCTGCACAGCCGCCACCCTTCGTTTAGTAGCGAGGTGTGCTGGCTCCGTATCCAATAGAAGTTGTACATGCCCAACACCAACACCGATTCAGCCACCCAATCCATGGCCCACGCCGCCGACCTGCTACGTTGCGCATCCGCCACTGCCTATGAATCCGCCGACCACCTGAGCGGCAGCAAACGTGACTTGGCGTTTTCGGTGGTGCACTTGATTGATATGGCCCGTGGGGCGGTGGAGAAATCCCTGCTCAGCACCGAGAAACCTTCGGCAACTCCTATCAAACAAAATATAACTACCTGATTTGGAATACTTTTTACTGTAGGAGTGAGCTTGCTCGCGATTGCGTAAGGTCAGGCAACAATTTATCGAAACAAAAATCGAATCGCGAGCAAGCTCACTCCTACAAGGTTCATGCTGCTTCGCGACAGCGTGGTGTCAGGAACACCAGGGCGACGCCTACGCGCAACGCCCTTCAACAATCACAGAAACGCCCTACATAACCCTTGCCCCCCCCTCCATAAAATGGTCGTCCATTTACTTCAGGACGATCAATCATGGCTCATCCCATCTACATGACTATCAAGGGCAAAGAACAGGGCGATATCTCCGCAGGCTGTTCGACCCCGGAGTCCATGGGTAATAAATGCCAGGAAGCACACCTGAACGAAATCATGGTGCTGTCCTACACGCACCAGATGGCCAACGTCGCCAACATCGACCGCGCCACGCATATGCCCGTCGTCATCACCAAGAATATCGACAAGTCCTCGCCCTTGTTGGCCCAGGCCTTGGCGCAGCGGGAATCCATCACCTGCAAGATCGATTTCTACCGCACCACGCCCAATGGCAGCCAAGAGAAGTTCTACAGCGTCGAGATCAAGGAAGCGGTCATTGAAAATCTGCTTGTCCAGACGCCTCACGTCACCCTCGATAATGACGCCGAACCCGTCGAACAACTCGCCATCCGCTACGGCGACATCAGCTGGACCCACCACGCCGCAGGGACCAGTGGTTATAGCTATTGGGGCGAGTCCTGATGGCAGATCCCAAATCAAAGACTTCCGAGAATAAGCAGCTTAGACAGGCGGCTGTTGCGCTGACGAATCACGCTTGCACGTTGAGCATGCAGCATATTCAGGACGGTATGTTGCGGCTGCAATTTAATCGGGAAGTGGCGTATTACGCTCAGGGGATTGTTCGGGATGTTGAGGGTGGGAGGAAGAGTGTTGCGGAGGGAGTGAAGGCGCTGGAGGGTGAGCAGGAGAGTTTGCTCAGTCAGGTTGGAACATATAGCAAACAGGTTTTTGGCTTGTTAGCAGGGAGCTTACAAGTCGCAGGCGGCGCGGCTATGTGCGGTGGGACCGTCGGATTTGGATGTGGCTTCGGAATTTTGATCGCAGCCCAAGGTGCAAACAACATCTACGAAAGCGGGAATAACATACTAGAGGGTAGAACCGATACCGAGGGCCCCGTGAGAGACGGCTATCAGGCAGTCTCGCGCATCTTTGGCGGTAGTGACTATGAGGGCAACATGGCTTACGGGGGTGCAGACTTGATAATGTCTGGCTGGGGATTATTTAAGACGCTACCCAAAAAAGAGTCTTGGCGACTGTACCGCTATATTCGAGCTGACAAAGAAATCGCATTAAAACAAACCCACAAGGGAATCTTGGGCATTGATGTCGGCGCGGACATATCGACCACACACAACATGCGTGAGGAGAAGAAGAAACAAAATGACTAGCTTGACATTCAATCTCGTTTTCGTCACTGGTTGCTTGGCAGTCTATTTGCCCGCCTTATGGGCGAAATTTTCTTTCAGTGGAAAAAACTACACTCAGGCAAAATCAGTTGCCGCGGTTATATATAGTATTTTTTTTAGCTATTCACATTGGCGCTTCCTCGAAACAGGGGCTCTGCCGTTCCTTGGGGTATACGAGCGCGAGCCCATGGGATGGCTGTCGCTATTCATGGTTTTGGCACACGCTTATGCACTCCCCACTGAAGGCGACATTTGGTTTTGGACCAAAAAAAAATAGCCTTACGTAAAAACCCCAATAAGCCTGGAAGGCCACTTTAAAAAACAGATATACAATGGAACACCTGTGGTTCTACATCCTGTACGTATCGATAACCGTGCTACTATCCGCATCATGCCTCTAAAACAGTACTGGGAATTGATGCTGCGGCCGGCACAATCACGACGAAAGGCATGCTAGACGAGTGGCAAAATAAAATGAGTTCAACACTTCAACACCTAAGCTATTTATGCCTAAGCATAACGTGCTTCGTACCCTCACTCCTGCTATCAGGATACATATCAAAAGCTCGTCACCGCGGACTTCTGTTCAAGCTGGGTTTTATTTACAACATTACATTAGCGCTGGTACAGGTGAATTTTTTCATGGTAGGAAAATTCCCGCTAATAGAAACTTTCGAAAATTCCTGGATAGTTTTTTTAGGCCTTGTCTTTTCTTTTTTTCACTGCCGTTATATTGGCATGCTCGACTCCAAAGCTTTCCACGACACATCTCCCTCATTTGCATTCAGCAACAGCTTCATGACTTTACTTGACGTTACTATAAATCGAGGCCTTTTTTTCGCAAAATGGACGACAATCATACTGGCGACTTCCGTTTTCTACACTGTAATAATTGTCGCCCTCCTAATCCAAGTAATTCCTACCGAATCGGTAGATATGCCTACACATACATTCTTGGTAGCGACCTTATATTTGACTTTAGTAGCAACTGGAACCTACATCACGTACAAACACCATAGAGCTAAGCGTTACAACCCTAACTTTTTAAAAGAACGCCATCGCGTATTAAACCCAGCTGGAAAAAAACTCCGAAACATATTACGAGGCTTACGCCCAAATTGGATTTTGCTGGTTATTACTATCTACTGCGCCATCATG
This sequence comes from Pseudomonas sp. Irchel 3A5, assembly GCF_900187575.1. Classification (NCBI taxonomy): domain Bacteria; kingdom Pseudomonadati; phylum Pseudomonadota; class Gammaproteobacteria; order Pseudomonadales; family Pseudomonadaceae; genus Pseudomonas; species Pseudomonas sp. Irchel 3A5. Next base: position 131,945 of record NZ_FYDU01000018.1, read on the forward strand.
ACAATAGTTTTACTTGATAGGTTTACCGATTTCGACGTCCAAACGTCACCATGGCGAAATCTCGCAAAAGCGATAATCTATATATTTTTCTTGGCTATGTGGCTTTTCGGGACAGTTGTTCATCATGGAATCAAGAGAAAATCAGAAATGAAAAAACTAAAATAACTTTTCCGCCGCACTTATCAAAGTACTTTCATACGAGCGAAGGATAAACAATCATGACCAGCCTGACATTTAATCTACTTTTCGTCTTTGGCTGCCACTTATCTTATCTGCCGACACTCTATGTCTAAAACCAAGCAACAGACCAATAAGACGGCTGAAGAGATCGGTAAAAAACTCTGGGGTCGGTGTGAACAGATACACCGCCTCGCGAACAAGTTCGCTCCTACCTGTTGAATGCCAATTCCATCCTTTCCCTGACACCCATAAAAAACCCGAACACAAGGTCCGGGTTTTTCAGTCCGTCACTCAACCAATCAATGCAAAATCTGGCTCAGGAACAGACGCGTACGGTCACTTTGTGGATTGTCGAAGAAGTCGTTCGGCGCAGCCTGTTCGACGATTTCGCCTTTGTCCATGAAGATCACGCGGTTGGCCACGGTGCGGGCGAAGCCCATTTCGTGGGTTACGCAAAGCATGGTCATGCCTTCTTCTGCCAGGCCGACCATGGTGTCCAGAACCTCTTTCACCATTTCCGGGTCGAGTGCCGAGGTCGGCTCGTCGAACAGCATGATTTTCGGCTTCATGCACAGCGCACGGGCAATCGCCACACGCTGTTGCTGACCGCCGGATAGCTGGCCCGGGAATTTATGCGCCTGCTCTGGAATGCGTACGCGCTCCAGGTAGTGCATGGCGATTTCTTCAGCCTTCTTCTTCGGCATCTTGCGCACCCACATCGGGGCCAGTGTGCAGTTCTGCAGAATGGTCAGATGCGGGAACAGGTTGAAGTGCTGGAACACCATGCCGACTTCGCGGCGGATGGTTTCGATCTGTTTCAGGTCCGAGGTCAGTTCGGTGCCATCGACGATGATCTTGCCTTGCTGGTGCTCTTCCAGGCGATTCAGACAACGAATGGTCGTGGATTTGCCCGAGCCCGACGGGCCGCACAACACGATACGCTCGCCCTGACGCACGTTCAGGTTGATGTCCTTGAGCACGTGGAACTGGCCGTACCATTTATGGACGCCTTCCATCCGGATCATGCCTTCGGCGCCCAGAGGCTTGGTGATAACTTCACTCATGTCAAAACTCCTAACGCTTGTGGCCTGTGTCCAGCTTACGTTCCAAGTGCATGGAATAGCGGGACATACCGAAACAGAAGATCCAGAACACCAGGGCCGCGAAGACGTAGCCCTCGGTGGCCATACCCAACCACGACGGGTCGGCGGTGGCTTGCTTGACGCTGTTGAGCAGGTCGAACAGGCCGATAATGATCACCAGACTGGTGTCTTTGAACAGGGCAATGAAGGTGTTGACGATGCCGGGAATAACCATCTTTAACGCCTGCGGCAGAATCACCAGGCCCATGCTGCGCCAGTACCCGAGGCCCATGGCCGCGGCAGCTTCGTACTGACCTTTAGGGATTGCCTGCATACCGCCCCGAACCACTTCGGCGATGTACGCCGACTGGAACAGGATCACGCCGATCAAGGCTCGCAAGAGTTTGTCGAAGTTCATCCCTTCCGGCATGAACAGCGGCAACATCACCGACGACATGAACAGCACGGTGATCAACGGCACGCCGCGCCAGAACTCGATGAACGTCACACACACCACGCGCACCGCAGGCATGTTGGAACGACGACCCAGCGCCAGCAAAATACCCAGAGGCAACGCACCGGCGATACCGACAGTGGCGATCACCAGCGTCAACATCAGGCCGCCCCACTGGCTGGTCGCCACGTGGGTCAGACCGAACGCGTCGCCGCTCAGCAGGTAAAACGCAACAATCGGGTAAATGATCAGGAAGCCAATGGCGTAAATCGCTTTACGCGGAAACTTCGAGATAAACAGCGGGGCCGCACCGACGATCGCCAGAATGGCGGTCAGGTCCACCCTCCAGCGCAGTTCGGTCGGGAAGTAGCCGTACATGAACTGACCGAAGCGCTGTTGGATAAACACCCAGCAGGCGCCTTCCTTGGTGCAGTCGGCCCGTGTCGTACCGATCCAGTTGGCGTCCAGCAATGCCCAGCTCAGGATCGGTGGCACGACGAGGTAGATCAAGTACAGCGAGAACAAGGTCAGCAGCGTGTTGATCCAGCTGGAGAACAGGTTCTGCCGCATCCACGCTACCGGGCCGAATACTTTGCCCGGTGGTGGCATGTCAGGTTTGAAAGTATGAGTAGTCATGCGCGTTTCCTCACCGCTCAATCAGCGCAATGCGCTTGTTGTACCAGTTCATCAGCAGGGAAATGCTGATACTGATCGCCAGGTACACGCTCATGGTGATGGCAATAACTTCGATGGCCTGACCGGTCTGGTTGAGCACGGTACCGGCAAACAACGAAACCATTTCCGGGTAACCAATAGCGGCCGCCAGCGAGGAGTTCTTCGCCAGGTTCAGGTATTGGCTGGTCAATGGCGGGATGATCACGCGCAGTGCCTGCGGGATGATGACCTTACGCAGCGTAGGTCCAGGGCGAAGACCCAGGGAGCGCGCTGCTTCCGTCTGACCGTGGCTGACCGACTTGATACCCGAACGCACGATTTCTGCGATGAACGCTGCGGTGTAGACCGTCAGTGCCAGAGTCAGGGAGATCAGTTCCGGGATCAGTACCCAGCCGCCAACAAAGTTGAAGCCTTTGAGCTCTGGCACTTCCCAATGCACGGGTGCGCCAAAAATCAACATGCTCAAGGCCGGGATCGCCAGAAACAGCGCCAGACCGGCCCAGAACTTGTGGAACGGCTCGCCAGTGGCTTCAAAGCGCTTGTTGGCCCAACGGGTCATTGCCACGATAGCGACGATGGCCACGATGATGCTGGTCACGAACGGCCAGGCACCTTCAGCGGCAATAGCGCTCGGCATGTTCAGACCACGGCTGCTGATGAAGAACATGTCGAAATAACCGTGCGCCTGCCTTGGACCCGGCAGGGTCAGGAAGACAGCGGTGTACCAGAACAGGATCTGCAACAGCGGCGGGATGTTACGGAAGACTTCGACGTAGACCGTCGCCAGCTTGCTGATCATCCAGTTGGGTGACAAGCGTGCGACGCCGATGATGAAGCCCAGGATCGTGGCCAGAAAAATACCGATGACCGACACCAGCAGCGTGTTAAGCAAGCCGATGACAAACACGCGGGCATAGCTGTCCGCTTCCGTGTAATCGATCAAATGCTGCGCAATGCCAAACCCGGCACTGCGTTCAAGAAATCCGAAACCCGAGGTAATACCACGGTGCTGGAGGTTGGTCTGGGTGTTGTCGAACATGAACCAGCCCAACGAGACCACCGCCAGTACGGTGATGATCTGAAATAACCACGCGCGCACTTTTGGATCGCTCAAAGAGAGCTTTTGCTTGGGTGCGACGATTTGCTTTTCCATGAAGTGCCCCAGGAAAAATGAAACAAAACGACGCCCGACAGCCTGTAAAAGCTGTCGGGCGTCGGGTCAATCAACGAATTGGTGGAGCGTACTGGATGCCGCCGGCATTCCACAGAGCGTTCTGGCCGCGCTTGATTTTCAGCGGGGTCGATTCGCCCAGGTTGCGTTCAAACACTTCGCCGTAGTTACCGACTTGTTTGACGATCTGCACTACCCAGTCTTTCGGCAGTTTCAGGTCTTTGCCGTATTCACCGTCAGCACCCAACATACGGGCAACGTCAGGGTTCTTGGTCGCTTTGGCTTCAGCTTCAACGTTTTTCGAAGTGATCTTGGCTTCTTCGGCGTTGAGCATTGCGAACAGGGTCCATTTCACAATGGAGAACCACTCTTCGTCGCCTTTACGTACGACTGGGCCCAGAGGCTCTTTGGAGATGACTTCTGGCAGAACCACGTAGTCAGCCGGGCTGGCCAGTTTGCTGCGCTGTGCGTACAGCTGCGACTGGTCGGAGGTCAGCACGTCGCAACGGCCGCCTTCCAGAGACTTGGCGCTTTCGTCGGAGGTGTCGAAAGTGATCGGGGTGTATTTCAGACCGTTCGAACGGAAGTAGTCGGAAACGTTAAGTTCGGTGGTAGTACCAGCCTGGATACAGATGGTCGCGCCATCCAGTTCCTTGGCGCTTTTGACGCCCAGCTTGTTGTTTACCAGGAAGCCGATACCGTCGTAGTAAGTCACACCAGCGAATACCAGACCCATGCCCGAATCGCGGGAGCTGGTCCAGGTGGTGTTACGCGACAGGATGTCGATCTCGCCCGATTGCAGCGCGGTGAAACGCTCTTTGGCGTTCAGCTGGCTGAATTTTACTTTGGTGGCGTCACCGAAAACGGCAGCAGCAACAGCGCGGCAGACGTCGGCGTCGATACCGGTGATCTTGCCGGTAGCATCAGGAACGGAGAAACCTGGCAAACCGTCGCTCACACCGCACTGTACGAAGCCTTTCTTCTGAATGGCGTCCAGTGTTGCGCCCGCCTGAGCGAAACTGCTCACGCCGAGGGCTGCTGCAGCGGCTACTACGGCCAGGGTGGATTTCAACATCTTCATTCAAACCTCCAGTTTTGCTCTTTGTTGTTTAGGCGCTTCAATCCCGTCGCACCCTTGTGAGGCATTGACAACCCGTGCTGGCTTATTTTTGGGTCATCCGACTTTAGGCCAGTTCATAAGCCGGGCGTGAGGTCATCTCATCGCTCGCATTCATGATCTTAGACGGCCTACAGGATTCAAGCCCCATGATGTTCCTGAACCAATCCGGTACAGGATGAACCGTGCCGCAAATCCTGATGCATGGACTCCGTGCTTGCCCCTGTTGAGTATCGGTAATAGCACAATAGTGTTACCGATCAAGGTAAGCGCTTCACTCCCCGGTTTTTCATAGCAAACGCCGTACCAGCATGGTGGCGATGTCGAATTAGCGACAGGTCAAGAGAAAAACTTGTAACCTTGCGACATCTTCTTTCATTTTTAACAACACGCGCACCGCATTAACGCACTGCAAAAGAGCGAGCGCACCCGGATAGAGCACTCATGACCAACCCGCTGATTCTCGAACCTGTAAACACTCCTGACGCATGCGTGATCTGGCTGCATGGCCTTGGCGCAGATCGCTATGACTTCATGCCGGTGGCTGAAGCGCTTCAGGAATCGCTGCTCACAACCCGCTTCATCCTGCCTCAGGCACCGACCCAGGCCGTGACGATCAACGGCGGCTATGAGATGCCGAGTTGGTACGACATCAGGGCCATGAGCCCCGCCCGCGCTATTGATCACGACCAATTGGAAGTTTCTGCGCAGACCGTTCTGGACCTTATAGAAGGCCAGCGCAACAGCGGAATCGACCCGGCACGGATCTTCCTTGCAGGGTTTTCCCAAGGTGGCGCGGTGGTGCTGCATACCGCATTCAAACGCTGGCAGGGTCCATTGGGTGGGGTACTTGCCCTGTCCACTTACGCCCCGACATTCGGTGATCAGCTACAGCTCTCAGACAGTCAGCGACGCATCCCGGTGTGTTGTTTGCATGGCACCTTCGACAATGTCGTACAGAAATCCATGGGGCTTGCAGCTTATGAGTGTTTAAAGGCTCAAGGCGTAACCGTGACATGGCAGGAATACCCAATGGAACACCAAGTGTTACCGGAGGAGATTTCTGACATCGGCGCGTGGCTGGCAAACAAGCTTGGCTGATTGGCTGCCTTTGGACCGCAAAGGTGGATATGCGTAGGAACATCCCGGTTTCTCGCGGCAAACATCGGATCTGTAGGAGCTCACCGAGGTTACGAGGCCAGCGATAGCGGCGTGTCAGATAAACCGCCATCGCTGCCTCGCGGTGCTCGTGAGCTCCTTGTATCTCGACTCTAGCGCCTCACCGCGCCATAGTTCTCGACTGATCATCGAGGGAGAGCAGGAAGCTGTTGAGCTCCTAAGGCCAAGAGCCTCTATTGTAGATAGTGCTCCTGCCC
>NZ_FYDU01000027.1:0-46352 GCF_900187575.1 Pseudomonas sp. Irchel 3A5
GGGCGTGTGTGAGGAGATATCGACGTGGAGACCTTGCTACAGAACGATCGGCTAAATCGAGGAGCGAGCGATCGTCCACGTCGACTCTCGGCACCTAATCTGACAGATTGCTAACAGATAAGGAGCTCACCGAGGTTACGAGGCCAGCGATGGCGGTCTTTCTGATAAATCGCTATCGCGGCCTCGCGGTGCTCGTGCGCTCCTACAGGTCCTATGTCTGCTGCGCGACGGCGAGGTTCGATAGAACCCCGCCTAGTCCTGACGGCAATCAGCAAGCACGAGCCGGCCATCGTTGCGATCTATCACGGTATCGCCAGCGCTTCGTTTCTCGCGGCTGACAAATAGGTAACGGTAGCGGTCGTTTTCCAGCGCCACTGCAAAGCCTTCGGGTGTTTCTGTCTCAGCCAGTTGACGCAGTGCGCCGAGACGACTCGAATCGCCCGCTTTCGGCCAGGCTGGCACGCGAGAATTTGCAGAGCACTTCTTCAGATTCGACTGCGGGAAAGAGGTGATGAAGCCCTCCTCGTCGACAAGCGCCCCGGCTATCGGACCGCTGAGGTGTCCACGAAAGGATGGACCGGCAACCGGAGAGGTGTCAGGACCGCTGATGTAGTACAAGCGCTGCCCACTGATCCCAAGAACATACGGCGTATTGTCCGGCCGGAAGAACACCAGGTCGGGCACGCTCGAGATGCGCTTCACATCGTTCACGCCACGAAAATACAGCACATCATTCCCTGCAAGGGCGAGGCGTGATTCCGGGCCGTTATCGAAAACCTGAGGGTGATTCGCCTTGCAGCGAAGGTCAGGATGGCCCGCTATTGGACAGGTTGGAGATAAGGTTTTGATGTCAGCGCCATTAAAGCCATCGAGTTCGCTAAGGCTGTCCACTGCCTTTCCTCTCAGATAGAGACGACGCCCGTCGCTGACCAGACTCCTACGAGAGTTTTCAGGAACAAGCATAGTCAGCGTCGGCAGGACATCGGGTCTCTCCTTCACGCTGCTCAGGCCAACCTCGAATACACGGCCGGCATTGATCACGAAGGGCCCGACGAACTGCATCTCCCCCAACGCCATGTCCGGCATCGGCTCGTCACCGTGATAAATGTGGTTGCGATCCTTTGCCCAATCCTCGTGCCCGTCGGCGCCCGATGTATCAAATGCCTCGAAAGTGGCTGGGTCCGCGCCTTCAATGGGAGTAGTCAGGAGAAACACCTTACGGCCATCAGTCGAATACCAGGAATCACCCAAGCGTCGCAAGTCGGTGCCATGGGGCGTCAACAGATAATAACCACGCTCTTCACGCACCACATTGCGCTGCATCTTTGATGGGAGTATGCACGCAGGGACGGGTACGTATACGCCAGCGCGCGGGCACGCCGTGCTTTCCGTCTTTGAGTCAGTGATGTAATACCCTTTTCCATCGATCTCGGCTAGTTGGCGACCTTTCATGTTGATGTTGTGTTTCACGCAAGTTACGGTCTTCTCAGGATGCTGCTTAAAGTTTTGCTGACCAGGCTTTGCCAGTGGGTACCATTTTTCGGTGCACTCATTCACCGTGTAGGCATGCACAGCAGAGGACGAGGCCAGTATCATCGCGCCCCATAAAACCCTGATAACGTTCCAACTCTTCATCCCTGCTGCCCCATTCAACTGATTCGTTGCGATATGTATCTCCCCCCCAGCGGCCGCGGGGTGCTGATAATAACGCTCAACGGTCTGGATCGGATGCGATCAATCCGGAAAATATTGCGAATCTTGCGCGTGCTGTGTTGCCCAATCTCTAACGACTACAAACCAGCCCACAGACAACAAGAGATGCCGTGATGACCGAGCAAACGAAAGATCAGGAATCGAACCGCGAAGACCTCGACCACAAACCGGAAAATGCCGGGAAGATTGGCGAGAAGAACAAGCAGATGAATGAACAGGGTGAGCAGCCGAGACCAGGTACGCCGGCGGATCCGAAGCAGGGTTGAGGGTAGTACCGGTGATCTCATGTGGGAGCGGTGCTTGCCCGCGATAATTTGCAAACCCAATCGCAGGCAAGCACCGCTCCCACAGGACTCCGCGCGTTGTCAGTGGCAGCGAGTTCGCCTGCACAGACAGGCTTCAAGCATTGCGCCGCACGTACTGAAAACCGCGGATGTTCTCCGACGGCACTTCCCGCACGCCTTCCATGCCCAGCCACCAGGCAGTACCGCGACATGGGAATTGCACGTAAAACGGCTGTCCCATTTGCGGCGTGGTGATTGAGACATTTTTCTCCCAGGCCAGCGCGATAATGCGGTCGAAAGGTTCGTGCCAGGCGTGCATGGCCAGGTCAAAGGTGCCGTTATGGACCGGCAGCAACCAGCGACCGCGCAGGTCAATGTGCGCCTGCAGGGTTTCTTCAGGCTGCATGTGCACGTCGGGCCAGTCGACGTTATAGGCACCGGTCTCCATCAACGTCAGGTCGAACGGCCCGTATTGCTCACCGATGGTTTTGAAGCCGTCGAAGTAACCGGTATCGCCACTGAAGAAAATCCGCTGATGCTCATCGTGCATAACCCATGACGCCCAAAGGCTGCGATTGCCGTCCAGCAGCGTACGGCCGGAGAAATGCTGGGAAGGCGTTGCGACAAACTGCATGCCATGCACTTCGGTGGATTGCCACCAGTCCAGTTGCTGAATCTTGTGCGCCGGTACGCCCCACTCCATCAAGGTATCGCCCACGCCCAGCGGCGTAAGGAAGTGCTCGGTTTTAGCCTCCAGTGCCCTGATCGTCATGTGGTCGAGATGATCGTAATGGTTATGGGACAGAATCACTGCCTTGATCGGCGGCAGTTCTTCCAGGCTGATCGGCGGCTGGTGGAAGCGCTGCGGCCCCGCCCACTGCACCGGCGATGCACGCTCGGCGAACACCGGATCAGTGAGCCAGAAAACCCCGCGCATTTTCAGCAAGACCGTGGAGTGTCCCAAGCGGTAGACCGTGTAGTCCGGCGCAGCCAGAAGCTGTTGGCGCGAGAGTGATTGCACTGGAATTTCCCCCGAAGGTCGGGTAACCGAGGGCTTCTTGAAAGCCATGTTCCAGAAAATCCCCAGCGTCTTGAAAAAGCCCATCCGACTCATGGGCACGGGGTTGCGATAACGGCCCTCGTGCTTTTGCAGGGTTGGTAAAGGCTGAGCTGACGAATGTTCTGTGATCTTGGTCATGGTCTGCTGACTCCGGGAGTTTGCCGCGCTGCTCATCATCGCCGCCGCTTTGCAATAGCGGAAAAGGCAAATAATGTGTAACCTGCGTTTACACTACACAGTGTAGTTTTAAGCTTGCATCATCATTGATGACAAGTAAACTGCCGGGTGTACTTTTTATCAAAACACTTGTTTGAAGCGAGACCTATGACTGCTCCCCTGCGACTCACCGACCGAAAACGCGAAGCTATCGTGCTGGCAGCCATTGCCGAGTTTCGCGACACCGGGTTTGAAGTGACCAGCATGGACCGCATTGCCGCACGGGCCGAGGTTTCCAAACGCACGGTCTACAACCATTTCCCCAGCAAGGAAGAACTGTTCGCGGAAATCCTCCAGCGCCTCTGGTGCCGTATTGGCGAGAATCGGGATTCAATCTATCGGCCGGGTGTGACACTGCGTCATCAGTTGCGCGTTATGTTGCAGGCCAAAATGCAGACGCTCTCTGATACCAACTGCCTGGACCTTGCGCGAGTGGCGCTGGGGGCAACCATTCATTCACCCGAACGTGCACAAGTCTGGCTGGCACGCCTGGATGAGCGTGAAGAAACCTTCGCCGCCTGGATCCGCGCCGCCCAGGCCGATGGTCGACTCAAGGCCGCCGACCCGACGTTCGCCGCCACCCAGATGCATGGTCTGCTCAAGGGCTTTGCGTTCTGGCCTCAAGTGACTTTCAACAGGCCGATATTGAGTGCAGAACAACAAGCCGATGTCATTGAATCGACGCTGGACATGTTTCTTGGCTGGTACGAAATCCCGGTAGCAAAAACCTAAGACTTTGCCAGCACTCGCGCCACGATTGCGCGGCGTTGCTCAATGGATTCCCGGAGTCGCTCGCTGGCCAATGCCAGGACTTCGGCGGGTGCGGTTGAGGGATGACCTGCGTTGAAAGGCGCTGCCGGGGCGTACTCCAGCTGCAGCTGCACGGTCTGCGCCCGCACCTCTCCGAACAATTCGCTGACCAGCGTCAAGGCGAAATCAATTCCTGCGGTCACCCCGCCACCGGTCATCAGGTTGCCATCGCGGACCACCCGCTCATGCACCGCGATTGCGCCAAAACTCTCCAGCAATTCATGCGAGGCCCAGTGAGTCGTCGCCCGCCTGCCCTTCAATAGCCCGGCTGCGCCCAGTACCAAAGCGCCGGTGCAGACCGACGTCAGGTATTTAACGGTCAGGGCCTGTTTGCGGATGAACGCCAGGGTTTGTTCGTCTTCCAGCAAGGGGTCGATGCCCTGACCGCCGGGAATGCAAAGAACATCGAGTGGCGGGCAACCGGCGAAAGTCTGAGTGGGCTTGAGTTGCAGGCCGGTACTGGAATGCAGCGCGTCAAGGTCTTTCCAGATCAAGTGCACAGTCACGTCGGACGTCGAGGCAAATACGTCATAAGGGCCGGTCAAGTCCAGCTGTTGCACTTTTGGAAATATGAGCAAGCCGATGTGCAGAGTCATATGAAGTCCGCTTGAGGTTGGGGTAGACGCGATAACTCTAGCGGTTTAGCCTTTGGCGGATACGCCATAGTACCCACTTTTCACGCCAACGACTTCAGATAAAGCCAATGAGCGATCAGCCACGATCCGTGCACATTCTTGCGTTCCCCAACGTTCAGTTGCTGGATGTCTGCGGACCGCTGCAAGTCTTCGCCTCGGCTAACCTTCAGGCCCAACAACAGGGTCTCCCCGTGCCTTATCAAATGAAGGTCATCGCCGCCCAGGACCACACCATCGAATCGTCAGCAGGGCTGGGCTTGCTGACCTTTCCTCTGCCTGCGGCCAGCGAACGCAGTGACACGTTGATCGTCGCGGGTGGTCGTGGCGTTCAGGTGGCGGCCAGCGATCCTCAACTGGTGCACTGGCTGCATGAGCGCGCCGGTGCAAGCCGACGCGTCGCCTCGGTGTGCAGTGGCGCGTTTCTGTTGGCCGCGACCGGCTTGCTCGACGGCCGCCGCGTTGTGACCCATTGGCACAGTTGCGAGGCGCTGGCCCGGCAATACCCGGCGCTACGGGTCGATCCCGATCCGATCTTCATCAATGACCAAGGGTTCTGGACTTCGGCAGGGGTAACGGCGGGTATCGATCTGGCCCTGGCATTGGTCGAGGAGGATCTAGGCCACGCCATGGCACTGGCCGTGGCGCGTGATCTGGTGGTGTTCCTCAAGCGACCGGGCGGCCAGTCGCAGTTCAGCGCCACCTTGTCGATGCAACACGCCAGCGTCACGGACGATGGACGCTTTGCCGATCTGCATGGCTGGATCATCGAAAATCTGACCAGCGACCTCGGCGTTGCCGCTCTGGCCGCAAAGGTGGGCATGAGCGAACGCAGTTTCGTCCGCCACTACCGCGCGCAAACCGGCATCACCCCGGCCAAGACCATCGAACAACTGCGGGTTGAAGCGGCCCGACGGTTATTGGCGGACAGCACACTGCCCATCAAACGCGTGGCGGCGCGCTGTGGGTTTGGCAGTGAAGAGACCATGCGCCGTAGCTTCTTGCGAGGGCTTGGGGTGACGCCGATGGCTTATCGGGAGCGGTTTAGCGGGTGATGAATCTCAAGACTCCAGCTTGGAATGCGGTCCTGTGGGAGCGGTGCTTGCCCGCGATAAGGCTGGACGCGGTTCACTTCAGATCGCGTCCAGCCTTATCGCGAGCAAGCTCTGCTCCCACAGGAATAACAGTCGTGGGTCCGGCTTTAGCCGGGAAAGGGCCGGTACAGGCGCAGCATTTCTATCGTCAGGAATGCAGCCTTCCCGGCTAAAGCCGGTCCCACGTCAGCTTGCGGGCAAACATGGAATCCCCCACAAACTCATTGACAACATAGCCCTCCTTAAAAGAAAACTATTTTCATATATTGATTTCTATTTTTGATTTCGTGTAATTTATTTTCATCACGAAAACAGAGATAACAATAATGACTGCCTGTGATCGCCGCTGCTCCACCCCTGCTCCAGCGTGCAAACCTTTAGCGATACCTCTGCCGAGTTTTTCCGGAACGCCTCTTCACTGACGGGTTACTCCTGCCTGTGCTGAGCCATTCGATCACCTCTCTCTGCAAGGAACCGCTCTATGCCGCCGTCCGCTGGTATTTCACTGTTGGTTTACGCTGCCGTCGCGATCATCGCCTTGATCGTGTTGATTGCCCGTTATCGCCTCAACCCGTTCATTGTCATCACGCTGATTTCAGTAGGCCTGGCTCTGGTCGCCGGCATGCCTGCCACGGGGGTCGTTGCGTCGTATGAAGCCGGTGTTGGCAAGACCCTCGGGCACATTGCTCTGGTCGTGGCACTGGGCACCATGCTCGGCAAAATGATGGCTGAATCCGGCGGTGCAGAGCAGGTGGCGCGGACCTTGATTGACCGCTTCGGCGAGCGCAATGCGCACTGGGCCATGGTCTGCATCGCCTTCCTTGTGGGCCTGCCGCTGTTCTTCGAAGTCGGCTTCGTGCTGCTGGTGCCGATTGCCTTCACCGTGGCGCGTCGGGTTGGTGTTTCGATCCTCATGGTCGGCCTGCCGATGGTGGCCGGTCTGTCGGTGGTGCATGCGCTGGTGCCGCCGCACCCTGCGGCGATGCTGGCGGTTCAGGCCTATCAGGCGTCGGTCGGGCAAACCCTGTTCTATGCCATTCTGATCGGCATTCCTACCGCGATCATTGCCGGTCCCCTGTACGCAAAGTTCATCGTGCCGCGTATCCAGTTGCCCGCCGAGAACCCACTGGGCAAGCAGTTTCTGGACCGAGAACCGCGTCAGCAACTGCCAAGCTTTGGCCTGACCATGGCCACGATTCTGTTACCCGTGGTGCTCATGCTGTTGGGCGGCTGGGCCAACCTGATCAGCACGCCGGGCAGTGCCTTCAACAGTTTCCTGCTGTTCATCGGCAACTCGGTGATCGCCCTGCTGCTGGCCACCTTGCTAAGCTTCTGGACACTGGGTATCGCCCAAGGCTTCAACCGCGACTCGATTCTGAAGTTCACCAATGAATGTCTGGCGCCGACGGCGAGCATCACGCTGCTGGTGGGTGCCGGTGGTGGCTTGAACCGGATTCTGATCGACAGCGGCGTCACCAATGAAATCGTCGGTCTGGCTCAAGAGTTTCATCTCTCGCCGCTGCTCATGGGCTGGCTGTTCGCCGCATTGATGAGGGTTGCTACGGGTTCAGCGACGGTGGCCATGACCACGGCTTCGGGTATCGTTGCCCCCGTGGCGCTCGGTCTTGGCTATCCCCATCCGGAGTTGCTGGTGCTGGCAACAGGCGCAGGTTCGGTGATCTTTTCCCACGTCAACGACGGTGGTTTCTGGCTTATCAAGGAGTACTTCAACATGACCGTGGCACAAACCTTCAAAACCTGGACGGTGCTGGAGACCTTGATTTCCATTGTCGCATTCGCCCTGACGCTCGGCCTGGCTCAGGTGCTCTGAGTGGATATTCTTTACCAGATCCGCGCGCGTCAGGACTCACTCAGCGCGGGAGAAAGCCGGATTGCCAGACTGATCCTCAGTGACATGGCGTTTGCCGCCAGCGCCAGCCTCGACGAGCTGGCCAGACGGGCTGAAGTCAGCAGTGCCACCCTCTCGCGTTTTGCTCGCAGCATCGGCTGCCGGGACCTGCGCGACCTGCGCCTGCAACTGGCTCAGGCCAGTGGCGTCGGCAGCCGCTTTCTCAAGCCCGAGCAAGCGCCAGAGCAGTCGGCGTTTTTCACGCAGATCGTCGGCGATATTGAATCCACGCTGCGTCAGCAACTGGCCGGGTTTGACGAGTCGCGCTTTGCCGCCGCCGTCGCACTGGTCAGCAAGGCGCGGATGATTCATGCGTTTGGCATGGGCGGCTGTTCCAGCCTGTGCAGCGAAGAATTGCAGACCCGACTGGTGCGTCTGGGTTATCCCATCGCCGCCAGCCGTGATCCGGTGATGATGCGCCTGATCGCCGCAACGCTTGGGCCGGAACACAGCCTGATTACCTGTTCGCTCAGCGGTCGGACGCCGGAGCTGCTGGACGCTGTGAAACTGGCCAGCAGCTATGGCACTAAAATCCTGGCCATCACCCTGCCCGACTCACCATTGGGGCAAATCGCCGATGTGGTGTTGCCGTTGCAGATTGCCGAAACCAATTTCATCTACAAACCCACCGCCGCCCGCTACGGCATGCTGCTGACCATCGACGTGCTCGCCACCGAACTGGCCCTGCTCGCCCCTGAAGAAAATCAGGAGCGACTGCGGCGGATCAAGCTGGCCCTCGATGACTATCGCGGCGGTGAAGACGGCTTGCCGCTTGGAGACTGAACCATGCTTTATGACCTGATCATTCGCGACGCGCTGGTGATCGATGGCAGCGATAGCCCCGGTTTCCGCGCCGACGTGGCAATTTACGAGGGCCGCATCCTGCGTGTCGGCCCCCTCGACGGCGCGAAGGCAAAAGAAGAAATCAACGCCGCAGGCCGCGTCCTGGCGCCAGGCTTTATCGATGTGCACACCCACGACGACACGGTCGTGATTCGCCATCCCGCGATGCTGCCCAAGATCAGCCAGGGGGTCACGACAGTGATCGTCGGCAATTGCGGAATCAGCGCCTCACCGGTTTCCCTGGCCGGGGATCCACCTGATCCGATGAACCTGCTCGGCAGCGCCGCCGCATTCGTTTACCCGCGTTTCAGCGACTATCGCAATGCCGTGGACGAAGCGCGTCCTGCAGTCAATGTCGCCGCACTGATCGGCCATACGGCGCTGCGCAGTAATCATATGGACGATCTGCAGCGCACCGCCAGCCCGGAAGAAATCAGCGCCATGCGCGAACAGTTGCGCGACAGCCTTGAAGCCGGTGCGCTTGGGTTGTCTACCGGCCTGGCTTACGCTTCCGCGTTCTCCGCAGAGACCACCGAGGTCAAGCAACTGGCCGAAGAATTGACCGCGTTCGGTGCGGTGTACACCACTCACTTGCGCAGCGAGTTCGAGCCGGTGCTGGACGCCATGGATGAGGCCTTCGATATCGGTCGCCACGCCAAATCGCCGGTGGTCATTTCCCATATGAAATGCGCAGGCGCCGGTAACTGGGGACGCAGCCCGCAGTTACTCGCCTCGCTGGAAAAAGCCGCTCAGACTCATCCGGTGGGCTGCGACTGTTATCCCTACGCCGCCAGTTCGTCGACACTGGACCTCAAGCAGGTAACTGACGCGTTTCGCATCACTATTACCTGGTCAACACCGCACCCGGATCAGAGCGGCCGCGACCTGAAAGACATCGCCGCCGACTGGCAACTGTCGCTGCTGGATACCGCCCGCAAGCTGCAACCGGCAGGTGCGGTGTATTACGGCATGGATGAGCAGGATGTCGAACGGATCATGAGTCATCCGCTGTCGATGATCGGTTCTGACGGACTGCCGGAAGATCCGTTTCCGCATCCACGTCTATGGGGAGCGTTTCCCCGTGTGCTCGGGCATTTCAGCCGCGATCTGGGGCTGTTCCCGCTGCATACCGCCGTGCACAAGATGACCGGACTATCGGCAGCGCGCTTTGCCTTGCATGAACGCGGCCTGATTCGCGAAGGCTACTGGGCGGACCTGGTGTTGTTCAATTCTGAAACCGTGCGCGACGTCGCCGACTTCAAAGACCCACAACGCGCCGCCGAAGGCATCGACGGGGTTTGGGTCAATGGACAATTGAGCTATGCAGACGGCAAGGCGCAGGGTGAGCGGCAAGGAAGGTTTTTGCCGAGGAGTGGGTCGCTTATCGAGGGGTTTCTATAGGAATGGGGTCTAGCTGTAAGAATTGTGCTTGCCTTAGATTGGGTTACCAAATCTAAGGCAAGCACAAACACTGACAGTTAAAACCCACTCCAAACCAGAACTAACCCACCACCACACCCCGGCACTCGCCAAACCCGATCGACACCTGCCCTTCCCGCTGGCAGCGGGCACGCAGGGTGACCTCATCACCGTCTTCCAGAAAACGCCGCACTTCACCACTCGGTAACTCGACGGTGTGCTTACCGCCCTCGGTCATTTCCAGCAGGCTGCCAAATTGCCCCGGCTGCGGGCCAGACAAGGTGCCGGTGCCGAACAGGTCGCCGGGTTGCAGTTTGCAGCCATTGACGCTGTGGTGGGTGAGCATCTGCGCCACGGTCCAGTACATGTTCAAGGTGTTGCTGCGAGCCAGAACCTGAGCCGGTAAACCCTGGGCTTTCATCTGCCGGGTCAATAAAAGCACCTCCAGTTCGATATCCAGCGCACCACCCTGCTGATCGGCTTCATCCAGCAGGTATGGCAACGGCTGAGGATCACCCTCGGGCCGCGCCGGTTGCGGGCAGCGGAACGGCGCCAGCGCTTCGGCCGTGACCACCCAGGGAGAAAGGGTCGTGGCAAAGCTCTTCGACAAAAAGGGTCCAAGTGGCTGGTATTCCCAGGCTTGCAGATCGCGGGCCGACCAGTCGTTGAGCAGGCACAACCCCGCGATATGCTGCTGCGCATCGGCGATCCCGATGGGCTCTCCGTCAGGGTTGCCTGGACCAACCCAGACGCCCATTTCCAGTTCGTAATCCAGTCGTTTACATGGGCCGAACTGGGGGACGTCCTGACCGGGCGGAAGCGTCTGGCCATCGGGACGTTTGACCGGGCTGCCGGACACACACAGCGTCGAAGCGCGGCCATGGTAGGCAATCGGTACGTATTTATAGTTGGGCAGCAGCGGATTGTCGGGACGGAACAGCTTGCCGACGTTCATCGCGTGATGAATGCCGACATAGAAATCGGTGTAATCGCCAACACGAGCAGGCATGTGCAATTGACATTCGCTCATGGGATGCAGCAGCAACTCGCTGGACGCTTGCAGACGCGCCCGCTGTGGGCTGTGTTCGTCCAGCAGATGCAGCAATTCACTGCGCAACGCTCGACGGCCATGAGCACCGAGGGCAAAAAAATCATTCAACTGATCGCGACTGGCAGCCTCGGCAGCCCCACGCGCAGCGCCATTGAAAAAGCCCGCTGCCAGGGCCGCTTGCAGATCGAAAATAGAATCCCCGATCGCTACGCCACCACGCCTGGCAGAATCGCCCCGACTGAAAACGCCCAGCGGCAGGTTCTGCAATGGAAAATCAGCATGGCCGTTGGCGGAAGTCACCCAACTGCGGCTGTGTGCAGGCGTATTCATCTCGGCATTCCCTTAGTGAAGGTCTTCGCCATGCCGGTCCAGCAGGCGTCGTAATCGGTTTGCAGGTGCGGGCATTGCAGGGCATGCAGGCTCGGGCGCAAGACTTTGCTGGTCTCGAACATGAAGGCCATTGTGTTATCGATCTTGTGTGGCTGTAATTGCGCAGCCGTGGCTTTTTCAGCCGTGGCGTTATCCGGGCCGTGGGCGCTCATGCAGTTGTGCAGCGATGCGCCGCCGGGCATGAAGCCCTCGGCCTTGGCATCGTAGGCACCTTCGATCAGGCCCATGAATTCATTCATCAGGTTGCGGTGAAACCATGGCGGCCGGAAGGTGTTTTCGGCCACCATCCAGCGCGGCGGGAAGATCACGAAATCAATATTGGCCTGGCCATGCACGGTGCCCGGAGAAGTCAGCACGGTGAAGATCGATGGGTCAGGATGATCGTAACTGACGGTGCCAATGGTGTTGAAACGGCGCAGATCGTACTTGTACGGCACGTTGTTGCCATGCCACCCCACCACGTCGAAGGGTGAGTGATCGAGCTGCGTGCTCCACAGTTCGCCGAGGAATTTCTGCACCAGGGTTACCGGCTCATCGCGCTCTTCGAACCAGGCGATGGGCGCGAGAAAATCCCGAGGGTTGGCCAGCCCGTTACTGCCAATCGGCCCCAGCTCAGGCAGGCGCAACGCGCAACCGTGGTTTTCACACACGTAACCTCGGGCCGTCGCATCCAGCAACTGCACGCTGAAGCGCATGCCACGGGGCAACACAGCGATTTCTTGCGGTTCGATATCGAGCAGGCCCAGTTCAGTGACAAGGCGTAAACGGCCCATCTGCGGGACGATCAGCCATTCACCGTCGGCATTGAAAAAAGCTCGCTGCATCGAGGCCGTGGCGACATAGTTGTAGAGCGTCACGCCCTCAGTCTGATCGGCGGCGTGGGTGCTGGCCATGACCTGCAGACCATCGATGAAGTCCGTCGGTTCGGACGGTAAGTCAAAAGCATTCCAACGCAGACGATTAGGCGTAACCGGCCCCATTTGCTGGCCGATGATCTGTCGATCCAGCCGCTGATAATGGGGATGGGCAGCAGAGGGTTTGATGCGATAAAGCCAGGTTCGTCGGGCTTCTGCACGGGGTACGGTAAACGCGGTGCCTGACAACAATTCAGCGTAAAGACCCAAAGTGTGCTTCTGCGGTGAGTTCTGCCCCAACGGCAATGCCCCAGGCAGCGCTTCACTGCTGAACTGATTACCGAAGCCCGATTGATAAACCAGCGGCTCGGGAGACTGATGAGTAAACATCGGAACCTCTTTTTGTTTTTATAAGTTATTGCGTTGTGTCCATGACACCGAATGACCTGTAGGAGCTGCTGAAGGCTGCGATGACGGTGTGTCAGGATAAATGTTTCGCAGCCTTCGGCAGCTCCTACAGGAATGCATTTCAATTCCGCAAATTGCATCTTTTTTCAGGGGCAGCACGGGCAAAAAATTACATTTAACAGAAAACGATTACGCATAACGTAATTTGAGTTTGAAAGCCGGTCAAGCTATAAAGCAGCCTCCTCAGACCGGCGTAGCTCGTCCCTTTTTGAAATGAGCGTAATGACCACAGACACCGAAAGCCCCGCAGGCGGGCGTCAGCAAAAGGTTCAGGCCGCAGAAGTCGGCATGGGCATCCTCAAGGCGCTGGCCGAACTGGCACCCTCCACTTCACTGTCGAAGCTGGCTGAACACGTGGCCATGCCCGCCAGCAAAGTGCATCGCTATCTGCAGGCGCTGATTGCCAGTGGTTTCGCCGAGCAGGATGCGGTTACCAACCACTACGCACTGGGCCGTGAGGCGCTGTATGTGGGCCTGGCTGCGGTGGGTCACCTGGATGTGCTGAAAATCGCCGCACCGCATTTGGCGGTGTTGCGCGACGAGCTGAATGAAACCTGCTTTCTGGCGGTGTGGGGTAATAAGGGCCCGACAGTCGTTTATGTCGAACCTTCAAGCGGTGCGGTGACCCTGGTGACTCAGGTCGGCTCGGTGCTGCCGTTACTCGGTTCTTCTACAGGACTGGTGTTCGACAGCTTCCTCACGAACAGCGAAACCGCTGAGCTGCAAGATCAGGAGTCGGCTCATTTAAACGCTGCGCAATTGCGTGAGATCGAACAACACCTCAGCGATATCCGCAGCAACGGTGTGCATCAGATTCGCGGGTTGTTGATGGCGGGAGTCAATGCGGTGTCCTCACCGCTCTTCAGCGTCGGCAACAAGCTCGCCGGGGTGATCACCATGGTGGGATCGGCATCAGTGTTTACCGACGAACGCCAGGCTAAAGCAGCACAGCGGCTGCGGGCGACGGCGCGGGTGATCAGCTCGCGGATGGGTGGGGATGTTTCATTGTTCCAGTGATGGATGCAGGGCGTTATCTGGAATGGGTTTTAACTGGGAAAGCAGTGGTTGCCTTGGATTGGGTTCGCAAATCATCGCGAGCAAGCTCTGCTCCCACAGGGCCGTATTTTCAACTCAAGAAGCGTGTAAATACATTCTACTTGTGGGAGCGAGGCTTGCCCGCGATGGTGTGTTAACCCAATCTCAGCCAAGCCTCGAACCCACAGTTAAAACACTTTCCAGCCCTACTCCACCGCCAAAACCCCACGCTTGATCTGGTCGCGCTCAATCGACTCGAACAGCGCCTTGAAGTTGCCCTCGCCGAACCCGTCATCGCCCTTGCGCTGGATGAATTCGAAGAACACTGGCCCCATCAGGGTTTCCGAGAAGATCTGCAGCAATAAACGCCGCTCGCCCCCATCAGAAGAACCATCCAGCAAAATGCCGCGGCTTTTCAGTTCGGCCTCCGGCTCGCCGTGGTTGGGCAAGCGGCCTTCGAGCATTTCGTAGTAGGTTTCCGGCGGCGCGGTCATGAAGCGCATGCCGATGGCTTTCAGCGCATCCCAGCTCTTGATCAGGTCGTCGGTGAAGAACGCCACGTGCTGGATGCCCTCCCCATTGAACTTCATCAGAAACTCTTCG
The DNA here is from genome assembly GCF_900187575.1 of Pseudomonas sp. Irchel 3A5. Lineage (NCBI taxonomy): Bacteria > Pseudomonadati > Pseudomonadota > Gammaproteobacteria > Pseudomonadales > Pseudomonadaceae > Pseudomonas > Pseudomonas sp. Irchel 3A5. The sequence continues at coordinate 14,382 of NZ_FYDU01000027.1, forward strand.
ATCTGCCCTGCCCCTTTGGACGACTCCTCGTTCAACGGAATGCGGATCATGCCGTCCGGCGCAGTCATGGCCTTGGAGGTCAGGCCGGTGTATTCGCCCTTGATGTCGAAGTAGCGAATCTCGCGGAAGTTGAATAGTTTTTCGTAGAAGTTCGCCCAGTAAGCCATGCGCCCGCGATAGACGTTATGGGTCAGGTGATCGATAAACTTCAGGCCTGCGCCCACGGGGTGACGATCTACGCCTTCGATGAAGTTGAAGTCGATGTCATAAATCGAAGTGCCTTCGCCAAAGCGGTCGATGAGGTACAGCGGCGCACCGCCAATGCCTTTGATGGCTGGAAGGCGCAGCTCCATCGGCCCGGTGGCGATTTCCACGGGCTGGGCGCCGAGATCAAGTGCCCGCCGGTAGGCGAGGTGGGAATCCTTGACGCGGAAAGCCATGCCGCACACCGACGGCCCATGCTCGGCGGCAAAGTACGAAGCCGGGCTGTTGGGCTCGTTGTTGAGGATGATGTTGATATCGCCCTGGCGATACAGCACCACATCCTTGGAGCGATGCACCGCCACCTTGGTAAAGCCCATGATCTGAAACACAGGCTCAAGGGTATTGGGCGTCGGCGAAGCGAACTCGATGAACTCAAAGCCCATCAGGCCCATTGGGTTCTCATATAAATCAGCCATGGTCTGGCTCCGTGCTGGAAAGTGGATTAGCGTTTCTTCAACGTCCCTTTCCAGCGGGCGGCGCACAGGCGATGCCCCGCACGCTGCGTGCCAGAAAATCACCAAAGATCAATTGCAGGCCAAGAATTTTCATAAGGGACAGACTACTCCGGCTTGTCCGGTTGCGCATCGGGATGCGCCGCCTGAAATGCCCAATGGTCCAGTGCAAGCTTTTCAACCCGCAGGATGCGTGGGTACGGCGTCAAATCGACGTTGAAACGGCGGGCTGCGTAAATTTGCGGCAGCAGATAAACATCGGCGACGCTTGGGCGTTCCCTCTCAAAGCAGTAGCCCTGGTCGTCGATCATCTGCTCCACCGCCGCAAAACCTTCGCCGACCCAATGACCGATCCACTGATGGACCTCACCCTCGCTATGACCGAGCCCTCGCAGATGATTCTGTACCGAGACGTTGTGCAGCGGATGGATGTCGCAGGCGATCAGCGACGCAACCGCACGCTGTCGGGCACGCAGCTCTCTATTTGAAGACAACAGCGGACGCTCGGGAAAACGCTCTTCGAGGTATTCGATGATCGCTGTGGATTGAGTGATGACGTGACCACCGTCGATGCGCAAAGCGGGCACACGGCCCTGCGGATTTATAGCCCGGTATTCAGGTTTGAGATGTTCACCACCGTCACGAATCAGGTTGACCGGGATCGCGGTGTACTCCAGACCTTTCAACGCCAGCGCAATGCGCACCCGGTAACTGGATGTCGAACGGTAATAGGTGAACAGATCCAGTGGTTGAGTCATTTTTATTATTCTGTGGGACCGGCCGGGCGGCGTTCCGCTTTAGCCGGGAGGAGGCTCGCGTATTCACATCCCGCCAAAGCCCTTGGCAAATAACGTAAACGATTTACGTTATGCGTAAATTGCGCGATTACGATCAAGCTGTCAATCGCGCCTCAGACTAAAGGCCGAGTCGAAAACATGGACAGATCCGCCCGAAACCCTTAATGATGCAAGCTGCCTGATGTCCCAAGACTGCCCTATAAAAACAACACAGGGTCACGACGGATCATGAACATCCTCTACGACGAACGCGTCGATGGCGTGCTGCCGGTTGTCGACAAGCAACAATTGCTGGCTGAGTTGCAACGCCAGTTGCCGGACCTGGACATCCTCCATCGCCCGGAAGAACTGCGCCCGTACGAGTGCGACGGGCTGTCAGCGTATCGCACCACGCCCATGCTGGTGGCCCTGCCTCGGCACCTTGAAGAAGTACAAACCCTGCTGAAAATCTGTCACCAACACCACGTTCCAGTGGTAGCTCGCGGCGCGGGTACGGGTTTGTCTGGTGGCGCGCTGCCGCTGGAAAAGGGACTGCTGCTGGTCATGGCGCGCTTTAATAAAATCCTCGAAATTGATCCCGCCGCACGTCTCGCCCGGGTACAGCCCGGCGTGCGTAATCTGGCGATTTCCCAGGCGGCCGCGCCTTACGAGCTGTATTACGCGCCCGACCCGTCTTCGCAAATCGCCTGCTCTATCGGCGGCAATGTCGCGGAAAACGCGGGCGGTGTGCACTGCCTGAAGTACGGCCTGACCGTGCACAACCTGCTCAAAGTGGAAATACTCACCGTCGAAGGTGAACATCTGACGCTTGGCTCCGAGGCGCTGGACTCCCCGGGCTTTGATCTGCTGGCCCTGTTCACTGGCTCGGAAGGCATGCTTGGCATCATTACCGAAGTCACGGTCAAACTGCTGCCCAAGCCTCAGGTGGCGAAAGTACTGCTGGCGGCATTCGATTCCGTGGAAAAAGCCGGGCGCGCCGTGGCTGAAATTATTGCGGCTGGGATCATCCCCGGTGGCCTGGAGATGATGGACAACTTGGCGATTCGCGCTGCTGAAGACTTCATTCACGCCGGTTATCCGGTCGATGCCGAAGCCATTCTGCTCTGTGAACTGGACGGGGTTGAAGCCGACGTTCATGACGATTGCGAACGGGTTCGCGAGGTGCTGACCAAAGCTGGTGCGACGGAGTTGCGCCAGGCCAAAGATGAAGCCGAACGCGTGCGTTTCTGGGCCGGTCGCAAGAATGCCTTTCCGGCAGTCGGCCGACTGTCGCCGGATTACTACTGCATGGACGGCACCATACCGCGCCGGGAGCTGCCCGGCGTGCTGCAAGGCATTGCGGCCTTGTCCGAGGAATACGGCCTGCGGGTTGCCAACGTATTCCATGCCGGTGACGGCAACATGCATCCGTTGATCCTGTTTGATGCCAACCAGCCCGGCGAACTGGAGCGTGCCGAGGCACTGGGCGGCAAGATTCTCGAGCTCTGTGTAAAAGTCGGCGGCAGCATCACCGGCGAGCATGGGGTGGGCCGCGAGAAGATCAATCAGATGTGCGCCCAATTCAACAGCGACGAACTGACCTTGTTTCATGCCGTTAAAGCCGCGTTCGATCCCGGCGGCATGCTCAACCCCGGCAAGAACATCCCGACCCTGCACCGCTGCGCGGAATTCGGCGCGATGCATGTGCACATGGGCAAGCTGCCTTTCCCTGAACTGGAGCGCTTCTGATGATCGCCGATTCGCTTGGTCATCACCCGGACAACGACGCCAGCGCCGCGCTGCTGGAGCAGGTCAATCAAGCTTTGCAGACGGCGACGCCGCTGCGAATCCAGGGAGGCAACAGCAAAGCATTTCTCGGCCGCGAGGTGGCCGGGGAAATACTCGATACACGCGCACACCGCGGCATCGTCAGCTACGACCCGACTGAGCTGGTGATCACCGCCCGTGCCGGAACGCCGCTGCAGGAATTGTGTGCGGCGCTGGATGCCGCCGGGCAGATGCTTCCCTGTGAGCCGCCGCATTTTGGCGAAGCGACGGTGGGTGGCATGGTCGCGTCCGGGCTGTCCGGGCCACGTCGCCCCTGGGCCGGCTCCGTCCGGGATTTTGTGCTGGGCACGCGGGTGATCACCGGCCTGGGCAAACATTTGCGCTTCGGCGGCGAAGTCATGAAGAACGTCGCCGGTTACGACCTTTCACGTTTGATGGCAGGAAGCTTTGGTTGTCTGGGTGTCCTCACCGAAGTCTCCCTGAAGGTCCTGCCCAAGCCGCGTTTATGCAGCAGCATCGCGCTGGAAATGGACAGTGCTCGCGCCTTGGCACGCCTTGCTGAATGGGGCCAGCAGCCATTGCCCATCAGCGCTGCCAGTTTTGAAAACGACGTTCTGCGCCTGCGTCTGGAAGGCGGAGAAGGCTCGGTGGCGGCCGCCCATGAACGGCTTGGCGGCGAACGTATCGACCCCGGTTATTGGCAGGAACTGAACGAACATCAACTGGATTTTTTCACCAGTGGTTTACCGTTGTGGCGCGTATCACTGCCCAACAACACCGGCGTATTGGATGTGCCCGGCGAGCAATTGATCGATTGGGCTGGAGCCCAACGCTGGCTGAAGTCCGATGCCGACGGCGCAGTCATTCGCGCCACGTTCAGCGCCGCTGGCGGCCATGCCATCTGCTACAACCATGGCTTGCAAGACAGCCCGTTCCAGCCGCTGCCCGCACCGTTGATGCGCTACCACCGCCAGCTCAAGGCCCAACTCGATCCCCACGGAATATTCAATCCGGGGCGGATGTACGCGGAGATCTGACCATGCAGACCACCCTGAGCGACCAGGCCCGAAGTTTGCCCCGTGCCGAAGAAGCCGAAAGCATTCTGCGCAGTTGTGTGCACTGCGGATTCTGCAACGCGACCTGCCCGACCTATCAATTGCTCGGTGATGAGCTGGACGGCCCTCGCGGGCGCATCTATCTGATCAAGCAGGTGCTGGAAGGCAACGAAGTCACCGAAAAAACCCAGCTCCATCTGGACCGTTGTCTATCGTGCCGCAACTGCGAAACCACCTGCCCTTCCGGTGTCGATTATCACAACCTGCTGGACATCGGCCGCGCCGTGGTGGACGCCGCCGTGCCTCGCTCACTGGGACAGCGGGCTCTGCGTGAAGGCCTGCGCCATGTGCTGCCCAATGCCGGATTATTCAAATCGCTGACGCAACTGGGCACGACATTCCGGCCCCTGTTGCCGGACAGCTTGAAAGTAAAACTGCCGACCCACATCGCTCAACCCAAAGCCCGCCCAGCCGTACGGCACGCGCGCAAAGTACTGATGCTTGAAGGCTGCGTGCAACCCGCTTTGTCACCCAATACCAACGCCGCCACGGCGCGGGTGCTGGATCGCCTGGGGATCAGCGTCACGCCCATCGTTGAGGCCGGTTGCTGCGGCGCGCTGGACTACCATCTGGATGCTCAGGCCGCTGGACTGGATCGCGCCCGGCGCAACATTGACGCGTGGTGGCCAGCCATCGAAAACGGTGCGCTGGCCATCGTTCAGACCGCCAGCGGCTGTGGCGCTTTCGTCAAGGATTACGGGCACCTGCTCAGTGGCGACCCGAAGTATGCCGCCAAGGCGGAACGGGTCAGCGGCTTAGCCAAGGACTTGGTGGAAGTGCTGCGCGAGGCGCCGCTGGAAACCCTCGGCATTCGCAGCGATTTGCGCCTGGCGTTTCATTGCCCCTGCACCTTGCAGCACGCGCAGAAACTCGGCGGTGCAGTGGAAAGTGTATTGTTGCGGCTGGGCTTCAACCTGACCGCCGTGCCCGACAGCCATTTATGCTGCGGCTCGGCAGGGACTTACTCGATCACGCAACCGGTGCTGTCCCGCCAGTTGCGCGACAACAAAATGAACGCGCTGGAAAGCGGCAAACCGGACGTGATCGCCACGGCGAACATCGGTTGCCAGACCCATCTGTCCGGAGCAGGTCGAACCCCGGTGCGGCACTGGATCGAACTGCTTGACGATGCTTTGCAGCCCATTGTTTAACAGCCTCCCTTAACAACAACTCATGGAGTATTCGATGAAAACCAAAGCTGTGTTGACCCAGACCGAAGTGACCCAGATTCTAGCCGCAGCTCGCCAGGAAGCCATCAGCAACAACTGGCCGGTGTCCATCGCCGTGGTTGATGACGGCGGCCATTTGCTGGGCTTCGAACGTCTGGACGGCGCTTCGCCCATCAGCAGCTACATCGGCATCGAAAAAGCTCGTACCGCCGCGTTAGGCCGTCGGGAATCGAAAAGCTACGAAGAGTCGGTTAACGGCGGACGCACCGCGTTCCTTTCGGCGCCATTGCTGACCTCGCTGGAAGGCGGCGTACCAGTGATTGTCGATGGCGAGGTGGTTGGCGCAGTTGGCGTGTCAGGTGTTCAGGCGGCGCAGGACGCGCAAGTGGCAAAAGCGGGTGCGGCGGTGGTGAGTGCGGGGTAAGTTCAGGAGACGCGCTGCATCCTCGCCTATGACGGGCAAGCGGTCTGTGGGTAATTCCATGTTGGGCTGCAAGCTAATGTGACGACGTGGGACCGGCTTTAGCCGGGAAGAGGCCGGGACAATCGCTGGATGTGTGGCGTCTGACAGGTAGCTTTCCCGGCTGAAGCCGGTCCCACGTCGCCAATGTGTCCTGTGGTCAGAGCTTGCTCGCGATGAAGGCGACCGGGTTCAACTGAAAACCGCGGCGTCTGCATCGCGAGCAAGCTCGGCTCCCACAACTGTTTAGAGCAGGCTTCAGAAATCGATAGTTCTGGAGTGCGCACGGTCGTAATTGCGATCTCAAAAGCGACATGTGCAAGCACCCTATCAATAATGTCTATGCGAAAGATTCCTATTCGCTATAATGCTGTCGTTTAGCCTCCAAATACCCATCTAAACGCCCCTTAACAATCAGCAGGATTGCGCATGTCTACCCCCTCTTTTCCACTCAAGTTGGCAGTCAACTCCGTGTGGCTGCCTATATGCCTCATGGCCAGCTTTTCCTCTGCAGCTGTATATGCGCAGACAGCAGTAGAGATTCCATCACAGGAGACGCAGCAGGCAGAAAACGGCGCCAGTCAAGGCGCCACGATGGAGTTGGAAGAGACTGCAATCTCTGCGAGTGCCGACGCCTCAAAGGATGGATTGGTACCAGAATTCGAAGGCGGGCAAGTGGCTCGTGGCGGCCGGGTTGGCATTCTGGGCAACAAAGATTATATGGAGACACCGTTCACCTCCACGTCCTACACCAATCAGCTTATTCAGGATCAACAGGCGCATAGCGTCGCAGACATCCTGCAGAATGATCCTTCAGTTCGCATCGCTCGTGGATTTGGCAACTTCCAGGAGCTTTACATGGTGCGGGGCTTCCCGCTGTATTCCGATGACATTTCTTACAATGGACTCTATGGACTGCTGCCTCGGCAGTACGTGGCGTCGGAGTTTATCGAGCGCGTAGAGGTTTTTCGTGGCGCAAACGCTTTCCTCAATGGCGCGGCCCCGGGGGGAACAGGCATCGGCGGTGCAATCAATATCCTGCCCAAGCGCGCGCCAGCCGAGCCCCTGACCCGACTCACCGTAGGGGCGGAAAACAATGGTTTTGGTACCGTAGCAGCAGATGTTGCCCGCCGCTTTGGTGAAGAAGATCGCTTCGGCGTTCGTCTGAACGTTGCCAAGCGTGACGGTGAGACCTCGGTGGAGGATCAGGATCGTTCACTCGACATGTTCGCGCTGGGTCTTGACTATCAGGGTGATCGTCTACGGCTATCTGCCGATGTCGGCCATCAGTATCACTTCATCGACAACCCGCTGCCGAGCGTTACCCCTATCGGGGGGGTACCGAGTGCGCCGGACGCAGATAAAAACTACGGCCAGTCCTGGACATACTCCAAAGAGAAGCAGACGTTCGGGACTTTCCGCGCGGAATACGATCTTTCAGATGCGGTCACCGCGTGGGCAGCCGCTGGCATGCGTAAGGGCGAAGAAAAGAACTCTCTCGCCAACCCCTCCTCAAACGCTTCCGGTGTGACTTCTGCAACTCGCTTCGACAACTACCGAGAGGAAACCGTCACCACAGGTGAGGTAGGCATGCGTTTCAGTCTGCAGACCGGCCCGATATCTCACCAGTGGGTCGTTTCTGGATCCATGTACGACACTAAAGATAAAAACGCATGGGCAGGCAACTTCTCCGATTCAATTGCCGGTGATCTTTACAACCCCTCTGAAGCTGCCAAGCCGGAGAACGTAACCTTTAGCGGATCAATGTCAGACCCCAATATCACGGCACGCACGCACACGCAAAGCCTCGCAATTGCTGACACTCTGGGTTTCTTCGAAGACAAGCTGCAGGTCACTTTGGGAGCCCGCCGCCAAGGGCTGGATACTACTGGGTATGACGGTAATACCGGGGCGCGAAACTCGCAGTACAAGCAATACGAAACTACGCCGGTTGCAGGCATCGTTTACCAGCTGAACAGTCAATTCTCGGTTTACGCGAACTACATCGAAGGCTTGACCAAAGGCGATACTGCGGGTGCCACTACTACACTACCCGATGGTTCTACCGCGCCGGTTCTCAACGAGGGCCAGTCGCTGGCGCCCTACGTCGCCAAGCAGACTGAAATCGGCTTGAAGTATGACGGCGGTGGTATAGGCGGTAGCGTTGCAGTGTTCCAGACCAAAAAGCCAGTCGGTATAGTTGAAAATCAGGTATTCAAAGAAGGCGGCGAGCAGCGCAATCGCGGTGTCGAGCTCTCCCTCTTTGGCGAGCCAGCGCAAGGCGTTCGTCTATTGGGCGGTTTGACCCTGCTGGATGCAGAGTTGAGCAAGACTCAAAACGGAACAAATGATGGCAACGAACCGATTGGCGTACCGAAGACCCAGGCCAATATTGGCGGTGAATGGGATGTGCCGGGGCTTAATGGCCTGACTCTGACCAGCCGTGTTATCTACACCAGCAGTCAGTACGTCAATGAAGCCAACAGCCTCGATATTCCATCATGGACACGTCTGGATCTCGGCGCCCGCTATGGCTTCAAGGTCGAGCAAAAAGATGTCACCTTGCGAGCACGCGTGGATAACGTTACTGGTCGTGACTACTGGGCGTCCACAGGCGGATATCCAGGCTCCAACTACCTTGTCCTTGGTGCACCGCGCACGCTTTCGGTCAGCGCGTCAGTCGATTTCTAACTGAAAAAAACAGGTTGATAGCGAACAAAGCGGGAGTTACGACTCCCGCTTTTTTATGGGCTATGAAATTGCTATATATTCAGCAGATCCAGGCATGCCTGGACCTCTGACGTCGATATAAAAACTAATCTGACGTTTTGACACACTCTAATACAATGCGCCTTAAATTAGCCCGGCCTCATCTGAGCCGTGTCCTAAGGCTTTGCGGCTTCAGGTGCAAGCGTTTCAAACTCACCCTACCCACAACAACAGCCCACGACCAGCCCGCTGCTCTCGTGTAAGCTCACAGACTGTTGGTTTAACCCCACGAGAGGCTTATGCGGTCCAACTTCCGTCGTTCTACCCTTGCCGCTTTGCGCGGGTTTACTCTGCCTGGCGATGCAATCACAATTCTGCCCTCTGCTGCCGATTACCGTCGTTGCCTGCTGGAAAAGATCGCCACGGCGACCCGGCGGATCTACGTGATCGCCCTGTATCTGCAGCAGGATGAAGCCGGTCAGGAAATCCTCGATGCGCTGTATGCCGCAAAGGCTGCACGGCCGGAGCTGGATGTGGTGGTGCTCGTCGACTGGTTCAGGGCTCAGCGCGGCCTGATCGGGGCCGGACGGCAGTTGGGTAATGCGGCCTGGTATCAGGCGCAGCATCTGGAATACGACCAGGAAGTGCCGGTGTATGGCGTTCCGGTGCAGACACGCGAGCTGTTCGGCGTCCTGCATTTGAAAGGCAGCGTGATCGATGACTGTGTGATCTACAGCGGCGCCAGCATCAACAATGTGTACCTGCACAAGCTCGACAAGTATCGTCTGGATCGTTATCACGTTCTGAGCAGTAAAGAGCTGGCAGACTCGTTCCAGGACATGGTGCAGCGCGACATTCTGCCGTCACGTGCGGTGCATCGTCTGGACCTGCCGTCGCCACCGACGTCTCGCAGCTTGCGCAGCGAGATTCGCACCTTCCGTAATCACCTCAAACGCGCGAGTTACGACACCCATCAGGGCGAGCGTGAGAACGGCGAGCTGCGAGTGATTCCGCTGCTTGGAGTGGGTCCGCGTAATGCCCTCAACCGCACGATTGTGGAGTTGATTGCCGCCGCCAGAACCCGTCTGACTATTTGCACGCCTTATTTCAACGTGCCGCTGTCGATCAAGCGCGAAATCAATCGTGCCCTCAAGCGTGGCGTGACGGTGGACATCATCATTGGCGACAAGACCGCCAACGACTTTTTCATTCCGGCCGACGAGCCGTTCAAAGTCATTTCCGCCTTGCCCTATCTCTATGAAATCAGCCTGCGACGGTTTGCCCAGAAGCACCAGAATGCTATCGCCCGCCACAAGCTGAATCTGCATCTGTGGAAGGACGGCGATAACACGTTCCACCTCAAAGGCATGTGGATCGATGATCGTTATACCTTGCTGACCGGTAATAACCTCAATCCGCGGGCGTTCAATCTGGATCTGGAAAACGGTCTGTTGATCGACGACCCCAAAGGCCAGTGGATCGCACCACGGGAAGCAGAGGTGGAGCATTTGATGCGCAATACCCAGCGCGTCGGCAAATACGATGAGTTGGACACCCTTGACGAGTATCCAGACGCCGTGAGGACTTTTCTGCGACGAGTCAGCCGTGTTCGCGCCGAGCGTTTGCTGTATCGCATCCTCTGACGCATAAGGGATAAGCGCGTGAACAAGAAAACCGGCGTCAGGGCGCAACAGGCCGACCAGACTCGCGCCCGTATCCTCAAGGCGGCGATCAAGGTGTTCACCCGTGATGGCTATTCCGGGGGGCGGATCGAGCAGATATCCAGCGAAGCCGAGTCCAATGACCGGATGCTTTATTACTACTTTGGCAGCAAGGAAAAACTCTTCGTGCGGGTGCTGGAACACACCTACGAGCAGTTCAACCATGCTGAAAGCCTGCTGAAACTGGATCCTTCTACACCCGAGCAGACCTTGCGCGAACTGGTGGCGTTCGTCTGGAGTTACTACGTTGAGCACCCGGAATTCGTCGCCATCCTAAGCATCGAAAACCTGCACAAGGGCAAGCACGCCAAGCAGTCCAGCGAGTTACGCAGGCTGTCCGGTGAAGCGGTGGATGTGCTGCGGCCAATCATCGAAGCGGGTCAGCAACAAGGGGTGTTTCGCCAGGATCTGGACATCAAGCACGTTTATCTGATGATCGCCTCGCTTTGTTATTTCTATAACTCCAACCAGCACACCCTGACCTCATTCCTCGGCCATGACCTCGCGCAGCCGAGCGAGCAAGCTGACTGGCTGCGGTTCATCAGTGATCTGGTGGTGCGTGGGGTTATGGAGTTCTCAAGCGAGCACTGACTGTGGGAGCGGTGCTTGCCCGCGATAAGGTTTCAGTGATCTAAAGTGAACCGCGTCAAGCCTCATCGCGGGCAAGCCTCGCTCCCACATTGATCTGTGCCCTGACACACTCAATGAGTTCCCGGATTCGCCCTCAGGTGCGCGACTTTCTCCGGCAGGCCCTGCCATTGCGATTCGTTCGGCGCAAACCGATTGCGCAGGTAGGCAGTCAGCTCACTGATCTGGGTGTCGGACAAGCTGTCCTTGAACCCCGGCATGTAACCCAAATCCGGCGTCGCAGGCGTGGCGATGCCTTGCAGGATGACCTTGATCAGGTTGTCCGGCTGCGCACTGTGGACATTGGTGTTGCTGCCCAACGATGGGCTGACGCCGAACAGTGTCGGGCCACTGCCATCCGCATGACACCCCTGACACGAGCCCTCGAAAATCCGTCTGCCATTGCCCAATGCCAGCTGCGAAGCGCTCGGCTGCGCAACCGCTTCCGGAGCCGGAGCCGCTTGCGCCACCCCGTCCAGCGACGTCAGGTAAACCGCCATGGCGCGGATATCAGCCTTAGGGAGTTTCGATAGCTCGCTGACCACGGGCCCCATTGGTCCGGTGGCAACCCCGTGAGCATCGGAATAGCCGCTGCTCAAATAATTGAATAGCTGATCTTCAGTCCATGGCGTCGGCGCTTTCGACAGGCCATTCAAGGCTGGTGCTTCCCAGCCATCGACCGTGCCACCGGCCAGAAACGAAGCCCCGCCCTTCTCTGCACCCAGCGCATTGCGCGGCGAATGACAGGCCGCGCAATGCCCCAGACCGTTGACCAGATATGCGCCGCGATTCCATTGGGCGCTTTGCTGCGGTTGCACCTGGATTTCACCCTTGCGCAAGAACAGCGCGTTCCAGCCAGCCATCAGCGGCCGCAGGTTGAACGGGAACTGCATGTCATTGGCCTTGGCCGGTTGGCTGACCGGATCCTGGGCCATCAAGTAGGCATACAGCGCCTGCATGTCGGCGTCGTTGATATTGCGAAAAGCGGTGTAAGGAAACGCTGGATAAAGATGCTTGCCATCGCGACTGATGCCCTCGCGCATGGCGCGTTCGAACGCCGGATATGACCAGTTGCCAATGCCGGTTTGCGGGTCTGGGGTGATATTGCTGCTGTACAGCGTGCCGAACGGCGTATCCATTGCCAGACCACCGGCATTGGTCGCGCCACCCGGTGCGGTGTGACACACAGCGCAATCGCCCACGGCGGCCAGCAAACGCCCACGCTCCAGGGTCGCTGCTGACCAGGTGCCCGCGGCAGGCGGCGTGATCGGAGCAATTTCCGCGCGCCAGGGCAAAGCGGTTGCCGCGACGCCGAGAATCGCGCCGAAAGCCGCAAACAATGAACCGAACAGCCATTTGGAGCGTTTGGCTTTTGGCGATTGTGGCGGATTGTTGTTGGCCTCCTCACCCGCGCCCTTCAACGCTGCCAGCACGCGCTCGGCGGTGATCGGCAATTCACGAAAGCGAATCCCGGTAGCGTCGTAGATTGCATTGGCAATCGCCGCCGCACTGGGCACGGCGGCCGACTCCCCCGCACCCAGCGGCGGTTCATTCTGGCGCGGCATCATCAGCACATCGACTTTCGGCACCTGCGGGAAAGTCAGGATCGGATACCCGCCCCACTCCTTGCTGCTCACGGTGGACTCTTCGAAGGTCACCTGTTCCTTGAGCACCCGGCTGGTGGACTGAATCACGTTGCCGTGAATCTGGTGCTGGACGCCTGCCGGATTGATCATCATGCCCGCGTCGTGGCCGATGACCACGCGGGTTACCGAAACGTCGCCAGTCAGCTTGTCCACCGCGACATCCGCGACCCAGGCGGCCCATGCCGCGCCGAAGCCGGGGAACTTGCTGTGAATGTAGCGCGCGTAAGCGAAGCCACGGCCGCGCAGCACGTTGTCGTGCTCCGGGGTCAGCATCGGCTCGGTACGCGGCGTCCATTCAGCCCGGGCGGCCGTGGCTCGAACCAGTTCGGCGGCGCGTTCGTCATGCAGATAACGCAGGCGGTATTCCACCGGATCGACCCCGGCAGCGAACGCCAATTCGTCGATATAGGACTCGTGAGCGAAGGTATTGGGCAGCGCCGAGACGCCACGCATCCATGAGGCCCGGACGATGGGCGACATGTCGTTGATGGTGACCCGCATATGCTCGAAATCGTAAGGCGGTATCGAGGTGCGGTCGCCCATTTCGAACATCGCCGCCACTGGCTCAACCCGCCCGGTCAGCAGCAGCGCCAGGGTCGGCGCACCGTTGGAAGGATAACTGCTGGCAAAGTCGTAACCGGCGACGCTGCCGTCAGCATTCACGCCACCGTCGACTTCCATCAATTGCGCGGTGCCTTTGGGCTCCCAGACATGCTCCTGCTCGCGGGTCAGTTGCACCCGCACCGGCAAACCGACTGCCCGGGAGAGCAACACCGCATCGGCACACACATCATCGGCGCAGTTACGCCCGTAGCAACCAGCCGCCTCCATGCGGATGATGTCGATGCGTTCTTCCGGACACTCCAGCAGCCAGGCCAGGTCAGCGCGCAGCAAATGCGGGTTCTGGGTGCCGGACCAGACGCGGATACCCTCTTCGTGATAATCCGCCAGTCCGCAGGACGGACCAATGGAGCCATGAATCTGATAGGGCCACAGGTAAGTGCGCGGCATGCGCTGACTGGCCTGATCAAGGGCCGTTTCAATGTCGCCCTTGTCCAGCACCACGCGCTGCACGCTAGGGTTATCACGAATCGCCTGGGCAATGTCACTCATGTCCGGCAACTTGTGGTTCCAGGCTTTCCAGGTGACTTTCAGTGCCTGCGCCGCCTTGGCCGCCTGCTCTTCGCGCAACGCCACTACGCCGACGAAATCGCGAATCACCACCACGCGAACAATCCCCGGAATGTGCGCAATGGAAGACTCATCGACTTCCAGCAGACTGTTGCCGACGAAGTCGCCGCTGTCGAGTCCTGCGTAAGGCGGACGCACTACCCGGCCATGGAGCATGTCTGGCAGACGCATGTCATGCACATACGTCAGTTCGCCCGTGGCTTTGGCGGGAATATCGACCCGTGCGGCGTCTTTGCCGACGATTCGGTAGTCCTCAATCGGTTTAAGCGGCGCGTTACCCGTGATGCTCAGCTCGACATGTTCATCGGCCACCAGCTCGGCAAAGCTCAGTTGACGGCCGTCAGGCGCGCTGACTACACCGGCATTGATGGCCAGCGTCTCCAGCGCAACATTCATGCGCTCGGCGGCGCGCTGCAACAGAAAGCGCCGTGCCTCGGCAGCAGCGTTGCGCAGTGGAATGGCGGATATCTGCAAGGTGGCGCTGGCAATGGTCGCCCCCTGATTGGGCGCGCTGGCGGTGTCGCCGAGGATCATGTTGATCTGACCCGGCTCGACATCCAGCTCCTCGGCAACAATCTGCGCCAGCGAGGTGCGAATTCCGGTGCCCAAATCCACATGCCCGTTGAACGCGTAGACCTGACCGTCATCGGTGATGGCGATGAACAGCGCCAGCTCCATGGGCTTGATCACCGGGACGCCACCTTTGGCGACCGGGCCGGACGGCGGCTGGATGTTATCGACGATCAGCAGAACGCCGGTCTTGCTCATGAGTTGATCGCGAGTCAGCAAGGTCTGGGTCATGGCAACGTCCGTTCAAGGCTTCTGGCGGGCGGCACGCAGCACCGCACGGAGGATTTCAATGTGGGTGCCGCAACGGCAGAGGTTGGCCGACAGCTCGTTACGAATCTGCGCTTCGCTGGGATTGGGGATGCGATCAAGCAGGGCCTTGGCGGTCATGATCATGCCGTTCATGCAATAGCCGCATTGCGCGGCCTGCTCATCAATGAACGCCTGTTGCACCGGATGCGGACACGCGCGAGTGCCGATGCCTTCCAGCGTGGTGATCTCCCGACCTTGAGCACCACTTACCGGAAACACGCAGGAGCGCGCCGCAAGGCCGTCGATAATCACCGTACAAGCGCCACACTCGCCCAGGCCGCAGCCATATTTGGGACCGTTGAGCTGCAGGTCATTGCGTAACACCAGTAACAACGGTGTGTCCGCCATGGCCGTGATCTCAGCGGTCTGCCCATTGACCTTGAGCGTCATGGTCTTTTCCAGCGCCAGCGCTTGCTCACTCATGCCTGCTCCGTTACCCGAGACCCTACGGGGTATTTGATGAAGTGTTTACTTCATGAAATGAGAGCAGGAAGCGTGCCAGCCAAAAACTTCAGGGGAGCACTATTCCTGTAGGAGCTGCCGAAGGCTGCGAAAGCGGTGTGTCATGGGAATGGTTTTCGCAGCCTTAGGCAGCTCCTACAGGTCCACGCAATCAGTCTTCCCCGTCCCCACCAATCATCTTGCGCAGCAGAAACAATACCGCCACGCGCTCGGCGGGGTTGAGGTTGCTCATGGTCAGTTCGGTGATCTGCGCTGCGTGGGGCACGGTTGCCTGGACCAGTTGCCGACCGCTGTCGGACAGGCCAACGATGACCTTGCGACGGTCCTCGGGATCTGGCTCCAGCGTAATCAGATCACGCGCTTTCAAGCGCTCGACGATGCCGCGAATCGTGGCCTGATCCACCGCCGTCGCCTTGACCAGCTCGGTCAGGGAACTGGGGCCGCGATCACGCACGGCGCACAGGGTGACGAATTGCACAGCGGTGAGCTGGGAGTCGCCAACGTTCTGCTGAAAAATCGCCATGTGCCGTTGATACGCCTTACGCAGCAAATGGCCGACCTGTTCGGAGAAGGTGTAATTGTTCTGGGTGTCTGGTGTTGGATCGGGCACGGCGCAGCTCGGGGCAGGAGGGAAAGAGGGTTACGTTAACCTGTGGGCGCGGAATTAGAAAATCCAGACGATATAGATATTCTGTTGGAGCGCGGCTTGCCCGCGAAGAATGATGACGCGTTGTATCTTCCTGATCGCGTCGCTTCCTTCGCGGGCAAGCCTCGCTCCAACAGGCTCACAACTTCGCCAGCGACGCCTCTGGCGCAACCACTTCCCCGCCCAGCACCACGGCCTTGTCGTCCAGATAGATATCGCAACGGCGTAGCGGGATGTCCATGTGGCACGGCGTCTTGCGGGTGCCGCCAACTTCGGTATTGGGGCCGGTAGAAAACAGGAAGTTGCCGTAGAACGCCCGGGCATCCATGCACATGCCGTCGTTCTTGTCATGCAGGCCCATAGCGGTCCACTGCGCGCGCGGCTGCAAACCCCAGCCAATGTGGGAGATGCCGTACACCTCGGGATCATTGAAGTACTTCATGTAATCGCGCAGGTATTCAGCCTCGAAACCGCCCTTGATCTCGGTAATGAAGCCCTTGTCGATTTCCAGAATGATCTGTTCCCGGGAGTAATTCTTGAACGGCAGCAAGATGTCGCCTACGTCGATAACCAGCACGCCTTCCGCGGTTTCTTCGTTTGGCCAAGAGAACAGAAAGCCGCTGGGCCAGTGATCCCAGCGTCCTGGCTCATCGGCAAACCCATACTCGGTGACAGACGGATACTGACCGAGTTGAGCGCGAAAATCGCTGCCCGCCCTGGACTTCACATGAATGGAGCGGGCTTCCTTGAGCACCTGCTCGGCGGCCAGCACCCGCTCCTTATCAGCCAGGGTCGGCAGCATGCGGGCCAACACTTCCGGTGGCTCTACCGCGAGCAAAATCCGTGTACCGGTCTTGAGGATCTGCTCCTGCTCCGGGGAGTGCAGCAGCATCATGGTGTCGATCACCAAATCAGCCGCTTCAAGGGCCCGTTGCGCCGCAAGATTGCCGGTCAGCGCGGTGTCGCCGCAGTAAGCGGTCATGTCATTACCCATGGCCTTGGGATGGTTGAACGATGGCAGTTCAACGGCATATACCTTGGCCCCCAGACGCTGGGAAGCCTCCATCGCAGCACGCACGGTTCTGGGGTTTGAATAATGGCTCTTGAGCACCGCCACGCTCTGGGTCGCATCGACCTTGGACAAGGCCAGCACGTGCTCGAACATCTGAGTTAATTCGCAATCGCTTACCGCCATTTCATTTCTCCTTCGTCGTGCCTCGACGCTGTGATGTTTCGTATCTGCTTTCGCCGCCTTCACGCACCAAAGAAAGGCGCAGCGCTACAAGTCAGTGCATTTTTATAGTGTATACACCCTATATTTACGATAAGACATCAATCGGAAGCGGTCTGCAATAGCCACGCCAGATTGTTACCCACTCACACAAACCAATAAAACGAGGGTTACATTGAGTGACATCGATAAATAACCCGCGAATTATTTTTTCGACAAAGCTATTCCAATCATAAAAAAAGAGCGTATACACTTTAAAAACACCTCGGGACGGCCATCACCTCCCGACCGTCAAAGACTCCGTTACGAAGGAAACAGCCCATGCCAGATACGCAAAAAATAGCCATCGTCGGTGCAGGTCTGGGTGGGGCAGCAGCCGCCACGCTATTGCAGCAGGCGGGCTTCAAAGTCGACATCTACGAGCAGGCGCCGGAGTTCTCGCGGATCGGTGCAGGGATCCATATGGGTCCGAACATCATGAAAATCTTTCGCCGCATGGGCATCGAACAGCAACTCAGCGACATGGGCTCGCACCCTGATTTCTGGTTCAGCCGTGACGGTGCCAGCGGCGATTACATGTCACGTATTCCGCTGGGTGAGTTCGCTCGCAAGGAATACGGCGCGGCCTACATCACCGTGCATCGCGGCGACCTGCATGCCTTGCAGATGTCGAGCATTGCACCCGGCAGCGTGCACTTCAGCAAGTGCCTGAGCACCCTGGAGGAAACTGCCAGTGGCGTGCGCCTGAGCTTCACCGACGGGAGTACCGCAGAGGCGGACATCGTGATCGGTGCCGACGGCATCAATTCGAAAATTCGTGAAGAGTTGCTCGGTCAGGAAGCACCGCTGTACAGCGGCTGGGTAGCGCATCGGGCGCTGATTCCCAATCACGTGCTGAGCAAATACAACCTGGATTTCGAAAACTGTGTGAAATGGTGGAGTGCCGACCGGCACATGATGGTTTACCACACCACGGGTAAACGCGATGAGTACTACTACGTCACCGGCGTGCCTCATCCAGCGTGGGAGTTCGAGGGCAACTGGATCGACAGCAGCCGCGAGGAAATGTACGAAGCGTTTGCCGGTTACCACCCCACCGTGCAGGCGTTGATCGAGTCCAGCGAAACAGTGACCAAATGGCCACTGCTCAATCGCAATCCGCTGCCAATCTGGAGTCGCGGGCGCATGGTGCTGCTGGGCGACGCCTGCCACCCCATGAAGCCGCACATGGCCCAGGGCGCAGGCATGGCGATTGAGGACGCCGCGATGTTGACCCGCTGCCTGCAAGCCACCGGTCTGAGCGATTACAGCACTGCATTCGACCTTTACGAAACCGCCCGCAAGGATCGCGCTTCACGTGTTCAGGCCGTCTCCAACGCCAACACCTGGCTGCGCACCCAGGAAGATCCGGCCTGGGTATTCGGCTACGACCTGTATGGTCACGAACTGAAATCGGCGGTGCCAGCGTGAGTACTTTTATTTACGGCGGCAACGTCCAGGCCAACGGTATCCGTCAACATTACTTGCGCTACGGCGGGCCGGCCCACAACAACAAGCCCGCGCTGATTCTGATCCCGGGTATCACCAGCCCGGCGATCACCTGGGGCTTTGTTGCCGAACGGCTGGGTCAGCACTTCGATACCTACGTGCTGGACGCTCGCGGGCGCGGGCTCTCCTCCACCGGGCCGGAGCTGGATTACAGCGTCGACACCTGCGCCGATGACATCGCGGCGTTTGCTGCGGCCATGGACCTCGGCGCCTATCACCTGGTCGGCCATTCCATGGGCGCACGGTTTATCGCCCGCAGCGCTGTGCGCCAACCTCAAGGCCTGCAAAAGCTGGTATTGATTGACCCGCCCGTCTCTGGCCCCGGCCGCCGCGAATACCCGTCAAAACTGCCGTGGTACGTAGACTCGATTCGCCAGGCGCAGTCGGGAATGGACGCCGAGGCCATGCGCGCGTTCTGCGCCACCTGGACCGATGAGCAACTGCAACTGCGCGCCGAATGGCTGCACACCTGTTACGAACCGGCGATCGTCCGCGCGTTCAATGACTTTCACGAAGTCGATTTTCATCAGGACCTGCCAAAGCTGCAGGTGCCTGCACTGCTGATCGTCGCGGGCCGTGGCGGTGTGATTCTGGCTGAAGACGAGGCGGAAATCCTTGAGCTGCAACCGGGCATGCGCATCGCCCATGTCGCGAACGCCGGGCACATGATCCCTTGGGATGATCTGGAAGGATTCTTTGCAGCTTTCGGTGACTTCCTCGGTGAAACCATCGCCTGAACCTGCAGCCTTGAGCGGAACTGAAAACGGAGTGCACGATATGAGCGAGCAACAATCTGCCGATGCCAACTATCAGGGCGTCTGGGGCCAGCGTATTGGCTTCGGCAACAAGCCGGCCTTGTTGATGATCGACTTCATGCAGGGCTACACCCAACCGGGCGCGCCGCTGTATGCACCGGGCGTGGTCAGTGCGGTCGCCGAGAGCGTCGAACTACTGGCCTGTGCCAGACAGCACGGGATACCGGTGGTACACACCAATATCCGCTACCATGCCGGGCATTTCGCTGACGGCGGTATCTGGGTCAAGAAGGCCCCGGTCATGAAAGACATGGTGGAAGGCAACCCGCTGGCCGCATTCTGCGAAGAAGTTTTGCCCAACGCCGACGAGGTGGTGATCAGCAAGCAATACGCCAGTTCGTTTTTCGGCACCAGCCTGGCATCGATGCTGCACGCACAAGGGATCGACACCGTGGTGTTGGCCGGTTGCTCCACCAGCGGCTGCATTCGGGCGACGGCAGTGGATGCGGTTCAACATGGTTTCCGGACCATCGTGGTCCGCGAATGTGTTGGCGACCGCCACCCCGCTCCCCATGAAGCGAACCTGTTCGATATCGACAGCAAGTATGGGGATGTGGTTAACAAGGTGGAGGCGATGAAGCAGCTGCAAGCTTCAAGCGCCAAGCTACAAGAAAAAAGCTGAACTCACCGCCTCTTGCAGCTTATAGCTTGAAGCTCGCAACTGCCGTTAAGAACCAGGCCACAGAGCTCTGGTCAGGTCGACACCGGCCAACCCCACTGGGTGGACGCTTCGAAAGAGCGCTTTCCAGTCTTCTGACACTGCCTTTGGAAGCCGCATGCCAGCGCTGCCGAAGTGCCTGATACATGCGGCTAAACAAAAACGATAGGTTCCGCCAGGAGACCACCATGCCCTCTGCGAATGTGAATACAACGGCGACTGACATCGCTGACCCCATCAAAGCGATGTATCGCAAGATCACCTGGAAGCTGATTCCGTTCCTGTGCTTCTGCTATCTGGCTGCCTATCTGGACCGGATCAACATCGGCTTCGCCAAGCTGCAGATGCTCGACCAGCTGCACTTCAGCGAAACCGCGTTTGGCCTGGGTGCCGGGCTGTTCTTCGTGGGCTACATCCTCTTCGAAGTGCCAAGCAACCTGGTGCTGGAGAAAGTCGGCGCAAAGATCTGGATCGCCCGTATCATGATCACCTGGGGTCTGCTGTCGGCCTGCACCATGCTCGTCACCACGCCCATGCAGTTCTACATCCTGCGTTTTCTGCTGGGTGCCGCAGAAGCCGGTTTTCTGCCTGGGGTGCTGTTTTACCTGACCACCTGGTTTCCCACGTATCGACGCGGACGCATCATTGCCCTGTTCATGATCGGCCTGCCGCTGTCGAGTGTGATCGGCGGCCCGCTGTCCGGCTGGATCATGGGCCACTTTGACCAGACTGCCGGGCTGCGCGGCTGGCAGTGGCTGTTCATCCTCGAAGCGATTCCGAGTGTGGCGCTGGGCATCCTCACGTTCTGGGCATTGCCGAACAACCACAATGAAGCCAAATGGATGAACGCCGAAGAGAGGACCTTGCTGGAAAGCGAACTGCGCCTGGATGAGGCTGAAGCCAAAGACAGCAAGCACAGCTTCCGCGACGGTTTTTTCAACCTCAAGGTCTGGATGCTCGGCGGTATCGACTTCTCGATCCTGCTCAGCGCCTACGCCATGGGCTTCTGGATGCCGACGTTTATTCGCAATGCAGGTGTAGTCGATACGTTTCATATCGGTGTACTGACAGCCTTGCCAAGCATTGCAGCGTTGCTGGGTATGTTGCTGATCGGTGCCAGTTCGGACCGCTATCGCGAGCGTCGCTGGCACATCATCGTGCCGTTCCTGATCGGCTCGGTAGCCATGGCCAGCAGCACCTTCTTCACCCATAACCTGGTGGCGACGGTGGCGCTTTTTGCCATTGCCTCGGCGGCGATCATCGGTGCGGTGCCGGTGTTCTTCAGCTTGCCCGCCACCTTCCTCAAAGGCCGCGCCGCCGCCACCGGTTTCGCACTGGCGTGCTCACTGGCAAACATCGCCGGGCTGGTCAGCAACTCGCTGATGGGGATCGCCATCGACATCACCGGCAGCAGCGCTGGCGCCATGTGGTTCTTCGCCGGGTGCCTGATCCTGAGCAGCTTTCTGGTGATTGCGTTGCCCGCGAAGCTGGTGAATCGCTGAGGCAGTTGATTTGGGATGGTATCGCCCTGTGGGAGCGGTGCTTGCCCGCGATAAGGCTGGACGCGGTTCACTTAAGATCGCGCCCAGCCTTATCGCGGGCAAGCACCGCTCCCACAAAGGAAAATCCCAGAGCCCGCACCTGTATTTTCAAACCAAATCAATCAACTGCTCACGCTGCGCGCCCGTCAGCATCGGGCCGAACCCGGCGCCAGCGTTTTCCAGCATGTATTTCGGATTCCCGGTGCCGGGGATGACACAAGTAACCGCCGGATGCGCCAGGAGGAATTTGAGGGCCAGTTGCGCCCAACTGGTCACACCCACTTGCGCTGCCCAGCCCGGCAACGGTTTTCCTTTTAACCGCCCCAGCAAACCACCACCGCCAAACGGCCGGTTGCAGATCACCGCCACGCCCTTCTCCCTGCACAGCGGCAGGATTCGTTTCTCGACGGCGCGATCATCCAGCGCGTAGTTGATCTGCAGAAAGTCCATCTGCTCAGCCTTTAGCACCGCTTCTACATCGTCATACGCCGACGACGTGTAATGGGTGATGCCGACATAACGGATGCGCCCTTCTTCCTTCCATTTACGCAACGTCGGCAAGTGGATTTTCCAGTCCAGCAGGTTGTGAATCTGCATCAGATCAATGCGGTCGGTCTGCAACAGTTTGAAAGACTCTTCCATCTGCTGAATCCCCTCCTGACGACCTCGGGTCCAGACCTTGGTGGCCAGAAACGCGGGAGAACGAGGTTTATGTATCGACAGCAGTTCACCAGTAGTTTGCTCGGCACGGCCATACATCGGCGAGCTGTCGATCAGCGTGCCGCCTTTTTCGAACAGCGCATCGAGCACTGCCGAGAGACTCTTGTACGCCGGACTTGAAGTCGCGACATCGAAACCGCGGTAGGTGCCCAGCCCGATCATGGGCAGCGGCTCGTTACTCGACGGGATGGCTCGGGTCTGCATGGTGTTTGCTCCTGTGTCCAGGGTCGAAGGCGAAGTTGGCGACGATATCGTCGGCGGGCTGGGCTGCGCAGCAGCCGAATCGAACGTGAACACCGCCGAAGCACCGGCGGCCAGGGTGAGTATCTTTCTGCGCGTAAAAACAGCAGGGTGCGTCATGGAGTTCCCCTTTGTTTGCTGGTGTCTTGCCTCGCACCGTTGAGTGATCGACTCAAATGACGAGTACCGGTTCAACAGCAACTGTTTCGAAAGGTTGAACGACGAGTGACAAGGGCACGTCAGACCTGTATCGACTCACTGACAGGTACGAGACCATGGACAAGACAATCACTGCGGATCAACTAGCTACCACTGACCTTAGAACAATCAACGAGATCTGGCTGAGGGGATCCACCGAGCTGTGTTTATGGCGCGCGGAGCAGGTGTTTACTCACGACATGCTCAGCGAAGGCACTCACGACCAGAACAGCAGCCGCCTGCTGGTAAAAGTGGATGACATCGAGGACCAGGCAACCGTGGTCGGCATCGAAGCCAAGGTTCGGGAGTTGCTGAAAAACATGGGTATGGAAGGCCATTTTTACCCGGCGGAGCTGGCGAATACCCGAGAGTAAAATCACCGCACTATCCAATTAAAGTGCGATTCCCGGTGGGGGATTCAGTGTTGGCCTGCAAGCTGATTGACGACGTAGGACCGGCTATAGCCGGGAAGGCGGTATTTCTGCAGATGAAGATTCAGCGTCTGTCAGGGCCTCATCCCGGCTAAAGCTGGTCCCGCAGAATTGCGGAAATCTGTGGGAGCCGGGCTTGCCCGCGATAATTTATAAACCCGATCATCTGGATGCAGCCCAGACCAAGCCCGGCTCCCCGCACATCAAATCGAACTGCTTACCGCCTTTCAACGCCCAACTGTTTCCACATCTTTTTGGTAATCCGCTGGCGATTGGCATAGCCCTTCCACGGATCCGCCTTAAGCTTGCGCAAGCGCTGCTGCAGGTTGCCAATGTTCCATTGCTGCGCAGACTTCAGGCCTTCCAGCTCGTCGCGGGCCACCGGGACCGACACCGGCAATCCAGGTCTGGCGCGCACCGAATAGGCGGTCACGGTGCTGGCGCCACGGCTGTTGCGCAGGTAATCGATGAAGATCTTCCCCACCCTGTTTTTCGGCCCCATGGTCGCGGTAAAGCGCTCCGGCAATTGCCGGGCAATGAATTCAGCAATGGCCTTGGCGAAGGCCTTTACTGTTTCCCAGTCTGCCTGGCGCTGCAACGGCACAATGATGTGCATGCCCTTGCCGCCGCTGGTTTTGATAAAGGCCTGCAGGCCTAACTCATCCAGCACTGCCAGTGTCATTTGCGTGGCTTCGATCATGCTGCGCCATGGCAGCGCGTCGTCCGGGTCAAGGTCGAGTACAAAGTGGTCAGGGCTCTCGATGCGATCACTGGTCGCCCCCCAGGTGTGCAATTCGATAGTGCCCATTTGGGCAGCGCCCACCAGCGCTTGCACGGTATCGATTTCCATCAGGCGTGCATGTCCCGGGTCCAGTTCGGGTTCAAGCTGCTTGATGTTGGGAATGGCGAGCTTTTCAGAATGCTTCTGGAAGAACTGCTCGCCTGCCACACCCTCCGGGCAGCGCAACAGGGACACCGGGCGACTTTTCAGATACGGCAGGATCCAGTCGGCAACCTCTGCATAGTAATGGGCGAGCTCGGCTTTCTGCGTGCCGCTGTCGGTATCAATCACCCGCTCTGGGTGGCTGATACTCACGTCGGCAATCACTACCCGGCCTTTGCTCACAACCGCAGGTTTCTCAGCCTTTGCGGGTTTGGATCGAGATGGCTTTTTGAGTTTTTTGGCCGCCTGAGGATACTCATGAAAGACCTCACTGGCAGGCTTGTCACTGCGCAGCGCGATGAAGGCCCCTTGCCGAATAATGCCTTCCCGCGTCCATTCAGCGAACTCCGCTTCGCAGACCAGTTCAGGCTCAATCCAGTGAACGCCACGCCCTTGAGCGCTGGTGAGTTTTTTTGCCAGCGGCGACGAATCGCGCTCCAGCTTTTTCAGGCGTTCGCTGATTTGTTTGAGCGTCCGCTCGGAGAACCCCGTGCCGACTCGACCGGCATATACCAGCCCCGAGCCCTCATCGTCCCCGTTTACCGCCAGCAACAATGCACCAAAGCCGCTGCGGGAGCCCTGTGGCTGGGTAAAGCCGACGATGACGAACTCCTGGCGTAAGCGGCACTTGAGCTTGATCCAGTCCGGGTTGCGCTTGCTGAGATAGAGACTGCCGGCCCGTTTGCCAATTACGCCTTCCAGGCCCATGGCGCTGGCACTCTCGACAATATCCTTGTGGCGGGACATGAACGCATCCGAGAAGCGCAACAGCTTGCTACGACTTTTGCCAAGCAGCTTTTTCAACGCAGCGCGGCGGTCCTCCACCGGGGTTTCCCGCAGATCCTGCCCTTCAATAAACGGTGCATCGAAAAGGAAATACACCACGTCTTTGCTGCGGCCGACTTCAAAAGCGTTCTGAAGAGCCTGAAAATCAGGAAGGCCTTCATCGTTGAGCATGACCATTTCGCCGTCGAGCCAACTGTCTTTTGGCCCCAGCGATTGCAGCGCCTTGGCCTGCAACGGCAGACGGTCGGTCCAGTCATTGCCGTTGCGGCTGAACAACCGCACCTCACCGTCAAGAATCCGGGTCATGATCCGGTAGCCATCGAATTTGATTTCGTAAAGCCATTCTCCGTTGGGGGGAGCGTCCACCAGCGTGGCGAGTTGCGGGGCGAGCGTTTCAGGGACCACGCTTGCGGCCTGGCTGGCCTTTGCAGCTTTTGCCTTTCTAGATTGCGCATTGGCAGGTTCAGCTTTAGACGCCGTCGCTTTGGCCGACGCCGCTTTTTTACCTGACGCCGGTTTGCCCACCAACTTGCCGCTGATCACGCTTTGCGGCTGATCGGCGACAATGTCGTATTCAGCGCCGGGCCTGGCGATCTCGTCTTTCTCCTTGATCAGCAACCACTGCTCCTTGTCGCCACTGCCCTTGAGGTGAGTACGAACCAGCGCCCATTCACCGGTGAGTTTCTCCCCGACCAGTGTGAACTTGAGCTTGCCGTCTTTATACGTTTGCTGCGGATCGCCATGGGGCTGCCAGATCCCCCTATCCCAGACGATCACATCACCGGCACCGTATTGACCTTCGGGAATACTGCCTTCAAAACTGCCGTAACCCAGCGGGTGATCCTCGACATGGACCGCCAGACGCTTATGGGTCGGATCAAGGCTCGGCCCTTTGGGCACTGCCCAGCTTTTCAGAGTGCCATCCAGCTCCAGTCGAAAATCGTAATGCAGGTTGCGCGCATCGTGCTTGTGGATCACGAAACTCAGGGCGTGAGCGGCCTTGCCTTTCCTGGCCTTGACCGGCGCCTCGGCAGGTTCACTGGTGATATCAAAATTACGTTTGCGGGCGTATTCGCTAGGCTGCTTGGCCATGGATGTTCCTCTGCGACGTCAGGCAATACTCCTCAAGATGCCTTGGTGGTTTTCTTGCGAGGTGGTGTGCGGCGTTTGGTCGGTGCTTTCTCTGCAGGTTCGGCTTTTTTGGCGGCGGGTTTTGCCGGTTTCTTACTGACCGACCCTTTACCCGCAAGGCTGCGTTTAAGCAGCTCGGTGAGGTCGATGACGTCGGCGCTTTTACGATCTGTGTCCTCCGGCTCGGTTTCGACACTTTCGAGCTTGCCTTCCCGGGCCTTGGTTTCCACCAGCTCCATGATTTGATCCTGGAACGTGTCGCGGTATTCCTCCGGCGTCCAGTCAGCGCTCATGTCTTCCACCAAACGCTTGGCCATGGCCAGTTCGCTTTTATTGAGCTTCACATCGGTGACCGCGTCAGTCAGTTCCAGCGTGTCCAGACCACGCACTTCCGACGGCCAGCGCAACAACACCAGGACCATGGCCGACTCCAGCGGCATTACCGCAGCCAGATGCTGGCGGGTATGCAGGACGACATTGGCCAGGGCGACTTTTTTAGTTTGCACGAGGGTTTCGCGCAGCAAGGCATAGACCTTTTCACCGCGCTTGTCAGGGGCCAGGTAGTAAGGTGTCTCGATGTTTTGCAGCGGGATCTGATCGCCTGCGACGAAACCGAAAATTTCAATGGTCTGGGTCGATTTGGGGTGAGCGGCGCGGATCTCCTCTTCGCTGAGGACTACATAGCGGCCCTTCTCGTATTGCACACCCTTGACGATATTTTCCTTGGTCATCTCTTTGCCGGTGACCTTGTTGATGCGTTTGTAACCCACTGGATCCATGCTGCGCTTGTCCAGCCAGTCAAAATCCACCCCCTGCGAAGAGGTCGCCGAAACCAGCGCAACGGGTATATGCACCAGCCCGAAACTGATCGCGCCCTTCCAGATTGCCCTTGCCATCGCCTGATTCCCTTTATGAGGTGTTTAAAAGTGACCGGGGCGATAGGACAAAAGTTTCGAGGGGAGTGACGGGGTGTTGTGGAGTATGAAAAAACCCGCCTTGGCGGGTTTATTCAACGCAGTCAGCAAATGATCTTATGCGATGCGAGGAACGAACGCTCCGGGATCGACATGGAACCGCGCTGCAAGCCTGGCAACCATTTCGATGGTCAAACGACGCTGCCCGCTGAGAATGCGCGACACCACACTTTTATCGCCAACTTCCGGAAGGTCTGCACCGGTCAATTGATTTTGCAGCATCAATGCCTTGAGCAGATCTACTTCCGTCAATCCGGCTATACGTGCATTGAATGCCGAAAACTGCGGCGCGTTGCTTTCGTAACGTTCAACAGTGTCACAGAGAGTCTCGAGCAGATTATTTTCAACAGACGTCAGTTCCTGGCCGTCCGTAAGCTCATCAATGACCTTTAACGCCTGCT
This sequence comes from Pseudomonas sp. Irchel 3A5, assembly GCF_900187575.1. NCBI lineage: Bacteria > Pseudomonadati > Pseudomonadota > Gammaproteobacteria > Pseudomonadales > Pseudomonadaceae > Pseudomonas > Pseudomonas sp. Irchel 3A5. Next base: position 41,904 of record NZ_FYDU01000027.1, read on the forward strand.
GATAGTCTTCGGGGGAATCGATGTGGTGCATGAAATGCGCGCCCAGACGATCCATGTCCAGACGAAGTGTTTCCATACGCTGCGCCAATTCGCGAATGGCTGTTTTATCTACGGTTCGTTCGGCTAATACAGGACTCATGGTCGGATCCCCGTCTTCTGTTTTTGGTACCACTTGTTGGCCTTGGTGTATTCGGCATGCGTGTAGATGTGCTTCACAAAAACCAGTTGCTTGCTGAATTCAATAGCAGCAATCAAACGCAAATTGTTGCCGCCGATATCGATCACGTACCAGCCATTTCTATGGGTGAAGCGATCCAGTGTATTGAATGTAGTTCTGAGCTCGCTAGAGGTATAGGCCACTGAACGGCTGAGCAAGCGATAAGTCGCATCAAGGTTCGCTGCATCGTTGGGATACCGCCTCGAAGCCTCATCAAACGCAATTTTTTTGAAAACCCTCATCCATCATCCCTGTTGACTTTTTGGCAACCTTAAATGCCCGTTGCCAAACTGTCAACCTCATCGGTTTTTTGATTAACCTCATTGAGTGACAAGTATCTGCAAATAAATTTTATATTCTAAAACGATATAAAAATATGGATATCCGTTCTTTTGAGGAATAAATCCAACCCTTTATAACTAGCCACCTACTGCTGGCTGAGCAACAGCCAACCAACACATCAGCGCCGCTTGCGGCTCAAGGGTTCTGTCATGGATGTTTTCTGGTTTCTTCCGACTCACGGCGACGGTCATTTTCTGGGTACCACCAAAGGTGCTCGCCCGGTGACCTTGAACTACCTAAAACAGGTGGCTCAAGCGGCAGACGATCTGGGCTACCACGGCGTACTGATCCCGACGGGTCGTTCATGCGAAGACTCCTGGGTGATTGCCTCGGCGCTGGTGCCGTTGACCGAAAAACTGAAGTATCTGGTGGCGATTCGTCCGGGCATCATTTCACCTACCGTTTCGGCGCGCATGGCGGCAACCCTGGATCGTCTGTCTGGCGGCCGTTTGTTGATCAACGTTGTCACTGGCGGTGACCCTGATGAAAATCGCGGTGACGGCAGTTTCCTTGATCACAGCGAACGCTATGAAGTGAGCGATGAATTTCTGCAGATCTGGCGCCGTGTATTGCAAGGCGAATCCGTGGATTTCGAAGGCAAGCATCTGCGCGTGCAGAACGCCAAGGCGCTGTATCCGCCGATTCAGAAACCTTATCCGCCGTTGTACTTCGGGGGCTCGTCCGAAGCCGCGCATGAACTGGCGGCTGATCAGGTGGATGTTTACCTGACCTGGGGCGAGCCGCCCGCCGCCGTCGCAGAAAAACTCGCCGATGTTCGAGAGCGTGCGGCACGCAAAGGTCGCACGGTGAAATTCGGTATTCGCCTGCACGTTATTGTCCGCGAAACCAGTGAAGAGGCGTGGAAAGCAGCCAGCACCCTGATCGAGCACATCAGCGACGAAACCATCGCGGCGGCACAGAAGTCCTTCTCGCGCTTTGACTCTGAAGGCCAGCGCCGCATGGCGGCCTTGCACGACGGCCGCCGGGACAATCTGGAAATTGCGCCAAACCTGTGGGCAGGCGTGGGTCTGGTTCGGGGTGGCGCCGGTACTGCATTGGTGGGTAACCCGCAGGAGGTCGCCGCACGCATCAAGGAATATGCCGACCTGGGTATCGAGAGCTTCATCTTCTCCGGCTACCCGCATCTGGAAGAGGCCTATCGCTTCGCCGAACTGGTCTTCCCGTTGCTGCCTGAGCCGTATCGCAGCCTGGCCGGGCGTGGCATCACCAACCTGACCGGACCGTTCGGGGAAATGATTGCCAACGATTTGCCGCCGCAGAAGTAGGAGTCAGGTTTCAGTAGACGCCAACGTGTTAGAGGGACGGAGCTTCTGAGCAATCAGGTCCAATGCCTCGCCAACAAGTTGGCTCCTACAGGTAAATGTCGACTCCAACAAAAAACAAGTGAGCCCCATGCAGCTACTGACCCTACCGCCGAACCCCGCACTGGCGACTTCAATCCGCGCCACGGCTCAGGTGTTCGAAGATCCGAAATCAAAAGCCTTGCTGGCCCACCTCAAGCAGATAGCGCCCAGCGATGCCAGCGTATTGATCATTGGCGAAACCGGCACCGGCAAGGAGTTGGTTGCGCGGCACATTCATAACCTCAGCGAACGTCGTAACCAGCCGTTCGTTGCAGTCAATTGCGGGGCATTTGCCGAGTCACTGGTGGAAGCCGAGCTGTTCGGCCACGAGAAAGGTGCCTTCACCGGTGCCTTGAACGCCAAGGCGGGATGGTTCGAAGAGGCCAATGGCGGCACGCTGTTTCTCGATGAAATCGGCGATCTGCCCATGCCGATTCAGGTCAAACTGCTGCGCGTGCTACAGGAGCGCGAAGTGGTGCGGCTGGGTTCGCGCAAAAGTATTCCCATCAATGTCAGGGTACTGGCGGCAACCAACGTGCAGCTGGAAAAGGCAATCAATGCCGGGCATTTCCGCGAGGATCTGTATTACCGCCTGGATGTGGTGAACCTCGAACTGCAACCGTTGCGCGAACGTCCCGGCGATATCCTGCCGTTGGTCAGGCACTTCATCGACGCCTACAGCCAGCGCCTGGGATATGGGCCGATCCGGATTACTGCCGAAGCCGAGCGCAAGCTGCAAAACTATAGCTGGCCCGGAAACATTCGCGAGCTGGAAAACGTCATTCATCACACGCTGCTGATCTGTCGTGACGGATTGATTCAACGTGATGACCTGCGTCTGACCAATCTGCGTATCGAGCGCCAGGACGATCAACCCGCAATCGACGAATCTGTCGACGCGTTACTGGAGCGGGCTTTCCATAAACTGTTCGAGGAACAGGCTGGCGCGCTGCATGAAAAAGTCGAAGACGCATTGCTGCGGGCGGCTTACCGTTTCAGTCACTGCAACCAGGTCCACACCGCTGCGCTACTGGGTTTGACCCGCAACGTCACTCGTACCCGACTGATCAAGATTGGCGAACTGGCGGTGAACAAGCGGCGGCCCGGTGAAAACTTGCAGGGTGACCGGGTGATGCAGGTTTCGGTCTGAACAGTGCTGTGCCTGTCAGCTCCTGGCCGGGATGGTCCGAGTGACCTGCCAGGTATTGAAGGTCACTGCGCTGACCTGATGCCGACGCAGCAGTGCGATAAAATCCTGCTCATTCGCCTCGGCATTGAGCAACGCCTCTTCGCTGGCTCGCCGTGATTGCCAGAGGGTCTGACCGAGCACACGGCAGCCATCATCGCTGGCCTGAACGCTGGCGCTGATAAATCCGGGATAGGTGCAGGTATAGCGCTCGAACTGCTCTGTTAATGCCGTCATCAGGCTAGACTGTTGAGCGGGAGTTACGGTGAATTCAATGAGCTGGTTGAAGCGTGGATTCTCTTCTGCTGACTGCATGACAGCCTCCCGTCAAAAAAATATGACTACCTGATTTTTTGAGATTTTTTGTAGGAGCTCACGAGCACCGCGAGGCAGCGATGGCGGTGTATCAGGCAGGACGCCATCGCGGCCTCGCGGTGCTCGTGCGCTCCTACAGATCTCTTGTCTACTGTGCGACAGCGTGGTGTAAGCAGCCCATAAAGGGGATTGTGTTTGCCGTGACAACACGGTGTTGCCAACCGAGGCCTCGAAGGGTAAAACCTCTACTTAACTAGAGGTCAAGCAGTCACTTATGACAACCAGCAAAAAGTCTGGCCCTGCCAGTAAACAACTGACCGTCGGCCAACTGGCGGCCCGCAGTGGGGTTGCGGTCACTGCCCTGCACTTTTATGAAACCAAGGGGTTGATCAGCAGCCAGCGTAATGCGGGCAATCAACGCCGCTACCCCAGAGAAATGCTGCGGCGAGTGGCCCTGATCAAAGTCGCCCAGCGCCTGGGTATCCCACTGGCCAGTATTCATGCCGCGTTGCAAACACTGCCGGAAAAGCGCACGCCGACGGCGGCTGACTGGAATAAATTGTCGGCCCAGTGGAAAGAAGAACTCGACGAGCGCATCGCCCGCCTGACAGACCTGCGTGATCAGCTCACCGGCTGCATCGGCTGCGGCTGCCTGTCGATGCAAGCCTGCCCGTTGCGCAATTGGGGGGACAAGTTGGGGGAACAGGGTAATGGACCGGTTTTGCTGGATCAGGATTGAACAATCCATTCGTGGGACCGGCTTTAGCCGGGAAAAGGCCGGGACGTTCAAATACATCTCTGTCGTCAGAAATGCAGCCTTCCCGGCTAAAGCCGGTCCCACATCGCTGAACTGCACCCCAAAAGTTGGACACCTAGTCAGACTTTGGGGTGTTTTCCATGGGTAAGTATTCAGCGCAGTTCAAACACACAGCCGTCCAGACCTATCTGAATGACGTTGATGGCTATCGAAAGGTCGCTCGACACTTCTCAATCGACGTTAGCTTGTTACGTCGCTGGGTTGCTGC
>NZ_FYDU01000020.1:0-5313 GCF_900187575.1 Pseudomonas sp. Irchel 3A5
AAGACCGCAAAGGTGCCGAGTCCATTTCCATCCGCGCTCAACGCAACTGGTCTGAGCATGTACTTAATGATCAGTCGATCCAGGTGGATAACCAGCGCAAGGTCAATGTCACCGGGCTGTCCAGCCATGAGTTGCACGGCGAAGAACACCATCTCACGCATGGGGCACGCAAAACCCAGGTGCTGGCTGATGACTCGTTGACGGTGGTCGGTAACCAGCACATCAGCGCGGCCAATCATCTGGTCAGCGCAGCGCAGGAAATACACCTGTCGGCCGGGCAAAACATGATAGTCGACGCCACGCTCAGTACGACGATCAAGGCAGGTGGTCACTGGATATCGATTACTCCCGCCGGGATTTTTACCAGCGTGCCGATTTTGTTGGGTGGGATTCCGGTGCCGGGGATGCCTGCGGTTCCCTCACTGCCGATTTCGCTGGACAAGCAAGCGGCAATCACTCCGCCCAGGTCTGCTGCAGATCATTCAAGTCTGGCGCTTCCTGAGCTACTGGTGGGCGACACCCCGATTGTCGAGCTTTGCCAGAAGCCTGAAGGCAAAACGCCGATGGAGTGCCCGTTGGCGCATTGCCCTTGTGCAAGAAAATTGCGTGAAGGGGGGCAGTGATGAACACCTGGATATTGCTTGAACGTGCAGAGTCAGTTCTGCCACAGCTATATCGAAATATAGGCGCTCCCCAGCTCTCGATGCTTTTCGACACGACTGAGTTAGCAGCTTATACCGAGCAAAGCCCGATTCTGGTAACGACCGATGAAGCCTCGGACTTGCTCAAGGCAGTTCAGCAAACACCTGAAGATTGGCCTGGTTTGATCATCCAGAGTAAGCACCCGACATCGGTGGTGCTGGCCCATCTGCGTCAAATTTTGCTGGTCCGTTTTGATGACCTGGGCAGAGGTGTTTTACGGTATTCCAACCCCGTAACCGCAAGCTATTTTTTCCCGTCCTGTCAGCCCGACTCGCTCAAATACTGGCTTGGACCTATCAGCCTCTTGAGTTGGTACGGCGGGACGTGGGCAAACCGAGCCTCGAACACCTATTCCTGGCGGAATATTGAGAACCCGGAAGCGGAAAGCTGGAAGCCGATGGACTGTGAATCCGCGCTCGACAGCCGTCAACAACAGGCCCTTCGGTGCCATCAGCAGGATCACTTCCTGTACCGATGGTGGCTCAAACAAAGTGACCTTTGTTTTTCACGAGGCCAGCAGTGGCTGCATGAAGGGCTGGGCTACGGATTTACAAAGGCTGACTCGCTTGAGCATTACCTGAATGTGCGTCGGGACTATCCAGCGGCTGACGTGCCGCATGAGTTGCCTAAGGGCTCCGACGAAATTCGTTTTGCCTACCTGCTGCACCACCTGCAAAAAAACACCACCGGACAGGAAAACTGAGATGTCGCACAACGTTGGCGATCTGAGTCGTGGCCCTTGCTGTGAAATCAACAAACTCATCGTTCAAGTGGTGGGTAATGACCATCCTGTGAGCCAGCGCCTGGCTTTTTATGAGCGCGACAGCGACAAACGACTGGATGCGCTCACCGCTCAGGATTGTCCGGAAACCATTACGGCGTTCATGTGTGCGCCGAGCATGTTGCATGTCTGGGACTGGAGCGGCGATCCTCGGCACCGGATGATGCTTGAGGTTGACTCAGAGTGTGGGCCACCGATTCTGTTACCGCTGCCTGACGTCGGCATCACAGTCCGGCAACTGGATCAGCAGCACAACCAGATCGTTCCGATATTACCGTTCGTGGCGCTGCCCGGAATCAACAGTGCCCATGACCACGGTACGCTGGTGCTATGCCGTCCCGGTTATATTTATGTGTTCCTTGGTAATCACCTGTGGCGTGAACTGGAAGTCCAGGTCACCGACGAAGGCACGACCTATCACGACATCGATCTGGACAGGTTCCGCATTGAAGGCGGGTATGCCGATGATGCCCGGCTAGCCACGGGCAAGGGACTGGACGACATCTGGCTGCCCGCCAACTGGAACAATCGACGCGTTGAAGCCGAATTATGCTTCAGCGAAGTGCAGCTCAACCATGCGCGACTCAAACGTCTGGAGCAGGATCCGGCACTACGGAAACAACGCTGCCAACGACCCGACCTCAGGGTTGCCCAAGATGCCTCCAACCGTCGCTTTCAGGACAAGCCCGATGGTATGGCCATGCTTGAAGCGTTCAGCGCCTTCGATGCATTTGACGTCATCCGTCAGTCAGAAACGAGCGCTGCTCATGCCACCTGGTTGAACCTCAGGCAGCATGCCTTCCCGGTGTCGGTTCCAGCGCCGCAACGCGGGCGGCAGATTGGTTTCGAATGGATGCTCGATCAACCCGCCCAGTATTTGTGTGACCTGAGTGGGCAGTTTCTGGCTACTGCTTTCAAGGCTGCACGGCAGCACGTTCAAACGTGTGAGGAGGGGAAGGCCGCTTATCTTCCGCAACGCCTCGAAACAGGAGCCTGGGCGCAGCGTCTGCAGCAAATCGTTGAGCCGACCGCGGAACACAACAGCGGACTATGGGAGGCTCATCCACCTGCAGAGGACGTCCTATCGAATGCTCGTACCCGACACCTCTACGGCGTAATGCTGGTGGACACGCATTACCGAATGCGTCATCTGAACACCCGCATTCAAGAACAACAGGAGTTACTGGAGTTGTGTGGCGCACGGGCTCAACAGTACGCCCATCACGGCAGCGCGCTGCTGGTACAGCAGTTGATCGTGCCCGCGTCCATAGGCGGCCAGAAGAACCCGATGCATCAACAATTGGACCATCTCAAAGAGCAAGGCCGGTTGGACCTGAACCGCTTTACCGCCACCGGTGAGCGCACCCAGTTGTGGCGCAGCCTGGAAATGAGCCAGTCGCTGCTCTGCGAGTGCTTGCAAAAGCCCCACACCGAGCAGAGCCTTGCTGATTACGCAAGCCAGGACGGGTTCAAATACGCGGCCTCTATCTACTTCATCAGCCAGATGTTCGTCACACTGGCGTTGCGCCCAGCGGCTTACGATCCATTGGCGGTCAGTGGCGACATTACTGATGCCGTAACCCTGCTCAGTCTTTACAGTCCAAAGGAGAGCGCAAGTCAGCGCTGGCTCGCTAAAGTCGTCAACGATCTAGAGCATCCGCTGCACCGGATGCTTTGGCCGGATGTCGAGCAGCAAGACCTCAACGCTCCTTATCGTCCTCCCAGTGAGCCTGAAATTAATCAGGGCGATGGACAGTTTCGCGCCACTGAGCTGGCGAAAATCGAGCGGAACAACTTTTCCCCGCCTGCAAGCCCTGGCGATATCAACAGCCTGTTCCTGGCGACGTTGCTTAAAAGCGGCAATCTCAACTCCACGCTCACGACAGCTGCCAAAGGTGCCGCTGGGGCACTCATTGCTGTCCATGAAAACCTGCAAGGCGCTGTCGAAGCTGCGGAGCAGGCTTTGCACAAAGCGAAGCAGACGGGCACCCGGCAATCCTCCACACCTTGGCGTGCAAGTACTGAGATACAACGGCGGGGCGTTGCTCAACTGCGCAGCATGCTGCCAGACACCTTTGGCGATCTGCATTTCCTTGCCCGTGCCGAGGCCCATCACAAGGACTACTACGTTTTCGGTCTGGACGACTTGCCCGAGCAGCCCAACCGTTCTGCCCATACGTATGGGGTATATCGCAATCAACACGGGGTCATGAAAAGTCCAGCTGAGCGCCACGGCTACGCCGAGCAGCCCGTAATACTCTCGCCTGACCGACAGGTACTGGGCATGCCGGGGCAACACCCCACCGCAACGTCGGTGCGAGGCGCTAATCGGCGTTTCAATGAGGCGTGGCAGAAAGAATTGATGGACAGCGCAGCGGATACGGCTGAAAAGGCTGGCGCTATAGAGAAGGCGGCGAAGCAGCTTGATGGGCTACGCAGTAACGGGTTTTTCGAGGTGTTGAATTCGGCTCCATTTGCGGGGGTAGTGGTGGGGCTGGAGCTTTGGAATTTGAGGAATGAGTTGGAGGCACAGGAGCAAGTAAGGAGGGAAAAAGGTCAGCTTAGGGCGGAAGTAGGCGTTTCAGGGGCTTGGTTAGATCTCGCTATAGCAATGGAGGCTCTCACAGTAAAACTAGCGGGTAGCAAGTCTGTTCTGGCTGCAGGGCGCAAGACGTTATTCACTATTTCTGACACGTTCGCCAAGCTTCTTCTTGGATCGCTAAGCAATCGCTTGGTCAAAAAAGTCAGCGCTCGCCTCCTTGGCCTGGTCGGTGCAGGTTTTCTGTTCGCCGGTCTTAACCTCTATGACGCCTGGTATTCCTACCGATGGGGCGACGATGGCTATATCGGCCACTTGCTTATGGCCGCTGGCGGGCTTATCGGCGCAGCCGGTAGTCTCATCGTCAGTAGCAGTGCGTTTCTCGGTCTATCGCCAGCGGGTTGGGCTTGTTTGCTTTTAATCGGCATAGGGGCCGCCTGGGTTTTTATGTTTAGCAGTAGTCCCGTGGAAGACTGGTTGAAAAAAGGTCCTTTTGGGGATGATCCCTACAAAATGGCGGAGCACCTGCGTGATCCCCAAACAGCTTTTTATTACCTGGTCAGCCTGCTGGCTAACATCCGTATCGGCGTAGATCGCAACCCGGATTTCAAGTCTGATGCCAAGCTGGATTTTCGCGACACGGTGCCCTTCGAAGTACGCAGTGCTAACACACGTATCCGTATTGAAAGCAATCTGAGCGGGCTATTCGGGGGGCCGAGTTCTTTAAATACTAAAGCGCTGCTTAACCTGAAAAGCTTCGAGGTTTATTTCGAAGCAAGCAGTGAGCGCAGCAGAACGAACAGCTCCCAAATCGACGTGACGCCCTTTGCCCACAGGCTTTGGCCAGATGCCTTGGAACTGTTTGTGAACACGCCGTTTTCTTACAAGGCAGAACCTCTCGCGAACCTGCCCGAGGTTTATCACGTATGGCGAGTGCGTGCTCAGTTCAGCTTGAACGACGGGCAGCGCATCTGGGTCTTTCCCGCTCCACCCCCCAAGGACCCTACGCCCTTCGAACCGTCCTATGCGAAGCCAGATTTTGAAAGCATTGAACGTCTGTTCTGGGCTGATGAAAAAACACACAGAGCGAAGACTGCGCTATGACGGCAGAGCAGACCTCTTACTACGCCCCGACAGCCTACCGGTCGGACAATATTCCCGATCAATTGCCTTCAGCAGAGCGGTCCTGGTTAAAGCGCTTCGGCAAACGACGCTTGCCATGGGGATATACGCTAGATATTGCCCCCGATGATTTCTTGCGGGAGCGAGCACCGGATAAATTGCGGTTTGC
>NZ_FYDU01000020.1:5408-113290 GCF_900187575.1 Pseudomonas sp. Irchel 3A5
CGATCAATTGCCTTCAGCAGAGCGGTCCTGGTTAAAGCGCTTCGGCAAACGACGCTTGCCATGGGGATATACGCTAGATATTGCCCCCGATGATTTCTTGCGGGAGCGAGCACCGGATAAATTGCGGTTTCAGGAACAAATGTTCAAAGAGCGTGATGAGAAGATGGCGGTTGGGACTTATGTGCCTGCTCCTTATGAACACGTGGACTTTCATGATCGACATGATCATCAGCGATTCAGGTTTTCACTTTGGTCCGCCAGATCTCAGTTTTGGGCTTATGTATACATGTTTGGAAAAGGCTGGTCGCTCATATTCACTCCCGTTTACATTTTCACCGCTATTTCTATCGGTGTTACTGCGAGGGGAGATTTTCTACCAGCGCTTATGGATTTTGTGCAAGGCACCTATGACGTAATGCTACTTCCACTTTATGCAGCTTGGGCATTGGCTGCGCTCGTCATCCACAAATTCCCCAAGCTCTGGGTAAAACCCTCCCGTGGCCCGATCTGGGAGTTGAACCGCCGTACCGGCCTGGTAACCCTATTCGACTACAAGAATAACGGCGAATACAAAAAGAACGGCACCATCGGCGAACTGACAGCTCCGTTTTATGAGTTCGATGCTTACATCGTTTCCGTAGCAGAGCGGCAGGGCTCGATGAACCACGTACTGTTTCTCGCCCATCGTTACCGCGACATCGTGATCGACTTCTCTGCCTTGGTGAACCTCGATAACCGCTGGCAAATGCCCTGCGCGCTGTGGGATTTTCTGCAGAACTACATGGATACCAGTGGTCCGCTGCCGGAGTTGCCTCGTTACGAAGAATTCCGCCACCTCGATCCCACCACCGCCGCCTACGACCAGCAAACCGGGCGTCCGCCACGTTTCTGGATCGATATGGATGACGCAACGTATAAACAGCATCTGGACCATTTGCTGGACAATATCGATGCCATCGACACTTTTCAACGGCCAAACCTGATGGCGCAGTATGTGCGGTATGTGGACTGAAACCGATGACGACTAACTGTAGTGAAACACCTTACTACGCCCCGACAGCCTACCGGTCGGACAATATTCCTGATCAATTGCCTTCAGCAGAGCGGTCCTGGTTAAAGCGCTTCGGCAAACGACGCTTGCCATGGGGATATACGCTAGATATTGCCCCCGATGATTTCTTGCGGGAGCGAGCACCGGATAAATTGCGGTTTCAGGAACAGATGTTCAAGGAACGTGATGAAAAGATGGCAGCAGGAACCTATGTGCCAGCTCCTTATGAACACGTGGACTTTCATGACCGACATGATCATCAGCGCTTCAGGTTTTCGCTTTGGTCTGCGAGATCACAGTTTTGGCTGTTGTTGTATGGCGGCGGACGATTTCTATTTTTCTTTATGACTGTGATGACAGTTTTAACTTGCCTCCTGGACTTTGTGGCTTCGGATAGCGCTAAGGTAAGTCAACTAATCAAGTCGTACATTCCGATATGGACGATCCTTGCCGGTATCCCCTTTAGCTGTTGGGCGTTTGGCGCTTTAATCATCCACAAATTCCCCAAGCTCTGGGTCAAGCCCTCACGTGGCCCCATCTGGGAGTTGAATCGTCGCTCCGGTATCGTCACCCTGTTCGATTACAAAAATAACGGCGAATACAAAAATAACGGCACCATCGGCGAGCTGGCAGCCCCATTTTATGAGTTCGATGCTTACATCGTTTCCGTAGCAGAGCGGCAGGGCTCGATGAACCACGTACTGTTTCTCGCCCATCGTTATCGGGACATCGTGATCGACTTCTCCGCCCTGGTAAACCTAGATAACCGCTGGCAAATGCCCTGCGCGCTGTGGGATTTTCTGCAGAACTATATGGACACCAGTGGTCCGCTGCCGGAGTTACCGCGTTACGAAGAATTCCGCTACCTCGACCCAACCACCGCCGCCTACGACCAGCAAACCGGTCGCCCGCCGCGTTTCTGGATCGACATGGATGAGACAACTTACAAACAGCATCTTGACCATTTACTGGACAACATCGACGCAATCGATACCTTTCAACGGCCAAATCTAATGGAGCGGTATGTGCAGTATGTGGATTGAAGCGGAGGACGCCGAGTCGCAGGGAAATAACTTATTACGCGCGCTATGCCTTCAAGGTCCCGCTATTGATCTCCCTCAATCATCCCGAGTCAAAACCTCCAGCAATTCGATCTCAAAATGCAAATCAGACCCCGGCTTGATATGCGCGCCCATCTGCCGGTCGCCGTAGGCCAGATGCGCGGGCACGAACAGGGTGCGGATGCCGCCGACCTTCATGCCCATCAGGCCCTGATCCCATCCCTTAATGACACGCCCGGAGCCTATTACGCACTGGAAAGGTTTGCCGCGCTCGTGGGAGGAGTCGAACACGGTGCCGTCATCCAGTTTGCCGGTGTACTGGGTGGTGATCAGCGCGCCTTTGACGACTTCCTTGCCATCACCGGTGCGGATGTCTGTGATCAGCAATTCGTTGCTCATGGTGCTTTCTCTAATAAGGCGACAAAGGCGGCTTTTTCTCAGGAAAGCGTCAGTGGTGCAAGGGTTTGATGAGTTAATCGGCATTGAATGTCACCCCCGCTAAAGCGCTCCTACAATCAACATGCAAACTACTGCATGTAATGCATTATCTGTAGGAGCTGCCGAAGGCTGCGAGGCATTCATTCTGACACACCGCGATCGCAGCCTTCGGCAGCTCCTACAGGTCCTGTGTTTGCAACTTGATGGCGCGGAGTCAGCAAGGCCGGGTAATCTTCTGTGCTATCCGCACTTTTCGAATCAGAAGGAGCACCAGAATGACCAGCACCAAAGCTTCAAAAGTCGCACTTGTCACGGGCGCCGGTAGCGGCATTGGTCGTGCTGTTGCCTTGGGTTTGCTGGAGGACGGCTACAGCCTGGTGCTGGCGGGACGTCGTCAGGAGCCGCTCGACGAATTGGCGGCAGTTATTGGCGAGGCGGGTGGCAAGGCCATTGCGGTGTCCACCGATGTCCGCGATCCGGCGAGTGTGGATGCGCTGTTTGCGAGGATTGAAGCCGCTTATGGTCGGCTGGATGTTTTATTCAACAATGCCGGTGTTGGCGCCCCGGCTGTTCCGGTGGATGAGCTGGACGTCGAGAAGTGGCTGAACGTGATCAACACCAACGTGACTGGCGTGTTCCTCTGTGCCCGCGCCGCGTTTGGGTTGATGCGCAGGCAGGTGCCGCAGGGTGGACGAATCATCAACAACGGCTCGATTTCCGCCCATACACCACGGCCGTTCAGCTCGCCTTATACCGCGAGCAAACATGCCGTGCTCGGGTTGACCAAGACGTTTGCCCTGGACGGGCGTGAGTACAACATTGCCTGCGGTCAGATCGATATCGGTAATGCTTTGACTGACCTTGCTGCACGCATGACTACCGGAGTTCGGCAGGCCAATGGGCAGACTGCGGTAGAGCCGATGATGGACGTCAAGGAAGTCGCCGATGCGGTGCGTTACATGGCGGGCCTGCCGCTGTCGACCAACGTGCTGAACATGACCGTTATGGCCACTAACATGCCGTTCGTTGGTCGCGGCTAGGTCACGGGTTTAGTTCATGTTTTGGCTGGCGATGACCATGGCCTGGGCGATGTTGTTTTTTTCGGTTTCGGTGAAGCCATCCCAGACATGTACCTTGGCGTAGTAGCCCAGGCCAGCCAGCGAGTAGAGGCTCAGGGTGAACACGATGAAGAGAGTCACGAACGTCCAGCGGCCGCCTTCATTTTCTTCACGGGACGAGAAGTTTTCGGTGTAGGTGTCGTTACCGTTACGTGATACGGCATTGGATGCCAGACGTTTGAACCATTGGAACAGGTAGATCATGACGAGTCGCAGCATGGGGTTAGCCTCAAGTTTAAAAGTGTGCAGTAGGGCGCCCGGTGGGCTGACCCGAAATCGTCGTTTGCGCTCAGGGCGCGCTCGGCCACAAATGCCGAAAACGAAAAAGCCCGTCTATGACGGGCTTTTCTTTTTATAAATCTGGTCAAGTCGCCGGGCTTCGAAGTTGACGACTGTTGATGTCGTTGAGCTTCGATTCCGCGTCCGCTTGCCGGTATTGCAACATTTTAGAACAATTGGTTTTCTCCATCTATGACCGTTCGGCGGTTGTCATACAACTGGTTGAATTCCTGCTGTGGCATTTTGTCGCGTGCCCTTCATGCGCTGGAAGACAGCCAGTTGTCCGGCATCGATGCCTGATTACTTCGCCAACAGCTCCGCATACCGCTGCAAGTCTACGTTGCCGCCGCTGATCAGGATCCCGACTTTCTGACCTTTGAGCTGGTCCTTGATCTGCAGTGCAGCGGCGAAGCTCAGACAGCCAGTAGGCTCGACGACCATCTTCATTCGCTCGGCATAGAAGCGCATGGCGTCGATGAGTTGCGCGTCAGACACGGTGAGAATGTCGTCTACGTCACGGCGAATGATGGGGAAGGTGTGGTTGCCCAGGTACTGGGTCTGTGCGCCATCTGCGATGGTGTCTGGAACAGCGATACGGACGATTTCGCCCGAGCGAAACGAACGCTGCCCATCGTTACCTGCTTCAGGTTCCACGCCATACAGCTTGCAGGTCGGTGACAGTGCGCGGGTAGACAGTGCTGAGCCTGCCAACAGTCCGCCGCCACCGAGGCAAACCAGCAGGGTATCCAGCGGGCCCACTTCTTCGAACAGTTCTTTGGCGGCCGTACCCTGTCCGGCTATCACGTCGGGGTGGTCGTAAGGAGGTATCAGGGTCATGCCCAGGCGCTCGGAATGCTCGCGGCCGATGGCTTCGCGATCTTCGGTCTGGCGGTTGTAAATCACCACGTTTGCGCCGTATTCGCGGGTCGCAGCAATCTTCGCCGGTGGGGCGTCGTGCGGCATGACGATGGTAGCCGGAATGCTCAACAGCCGGGCGGCGAGGGCGATGCCCTGTGCATGATTTCCAGAGGAAAACGCTACCACGCCATGCTTGCGCTGCTGCTCGTCAAATTTCGCCAGAGCATTGAAGGCGCCGCGAAACTTGAAGGCGCCGACACGTTGCAGGTTCTCGCATTTGAAAAACACTTGAGCGTCGAACAGGCTGTCTACCGTGCGCGACGTCAGGACCGGTGTGCGATTAGCCTGGCCAACCAAGCGTAAGGCGGCGTCTTCAACATCTTGATAGGTGGGGAGCGTTAATGTGTTCACGTGGGTTATCACCTTCTCGAAATGAAAATGTCAGGCCGCAACGGCCATGGCTTCAACTTCCACGGCGCAGCCGTAATGCAATTGTGCGACGCCCGCTACGGCTCTGGCGGGGCGATGATCCCCCAGCCATTGGCTGTAGAGCCGGTTGAATAGCGGCCACTGTTCAATATCCGTGACATACACCCGCACCTGCACCAATTGCTGCCTGCTGATGCCAGCAGCCTGAAGACAACTGTCCAGATTGAGCAGCACTTGCCGGGTTTGATCTTCAAACGAGGCATTCGCCAGATGAGCTCCTTCGGCAGTGATCGGTAACTGGCCGCTGATCATCACGAAGCCATTGGCAATGGACAGGTGCGAGTAGTGTCCGGCGGGCGGGCTGATGGTTGTGCTGTTCTTGCAGAGGATGGGTTCGGGCACGACGTTCTCTCGTTGAAATGCAGATATTAAAGCGGCAGTGGGCCTACTTCAGGTAGCTGTAAGCGGCGGCGCGGGAGACACCAAGATGTTGCGCCACCACGTCCATGGACTTGCGCACTTCCAGCGCTCCCGATGCTTTCAGCTCTCGAAGCAAGACCCGGCGTTCATCGGCCTTGAGTGAGCGGGGCGTGCTTGCCGAACGACCCGCGAATTCGTCGATCCGCTTGCGGATACTGTGCGCGCTGTCCACTTCCAATGACTCATCCACGGCGCAATCCACGCGGGTAAATTGCGCCATGGCCGTTTGCACGCCTTGAAAAAGGGTCAGATCGACGTTCATGCACAGCGCGGCGACGTATTGCCCTTCGACGTTGCGGATACCGATTGAGGTGCTTTTGGCCTGACGGCCATCGGGGAATCGATTGGCGTAATTGGCGATGACTTGCGGATAGGCCGGGTCGGCGATTCGCGCCAGACCCAGCTCGGTAGCCGGGTCACCGACGGTGCGTCCCGACAGATTGTTATAGATGGCGTAAATGGCGTGATCGGGAGATTGCAGGTCATGCACCACCACTTCACAGAATGGCCCGAAGGTCTCACCCAGACCTTGAGCGACGTGTTTGAGTTGTTCGAGCAGGTTGCGGGTTTCTGCAGAAAAGTCGGACATGTAAATGGGCGTCTGGATGAGTATTTAAGACAAAATATCCAGTAATTGACGTTTAGTAAAGATCGATGGTGCTTCTGACCTTTGCAGGAGCTGCCGAAGTGTTCCTGATAACACGGATCTGTAGGAGTGAGCTTGCTCGCGATGGCGTCAGTTCAGGCTACAAATTCGTCGAACCAGGAATCGAATCGCGAGCAAGCTCACTCCTAGAGGTCCACGGTTCGCCGCGAGATTGCGCGGTGCCGAACTTGGCAGGTCTTTTAAAAGAAATCTGTGCGTCTTACAGATCAACTCAACGCCACGGATGCTGTGGACTATCGATGGGCCTCAGGCCATGTTGCCGGAACAAGGCGCCGTAACCGTCCACAAGGAACTGACCACTGCGCTGTAGCCAGTCCTCGCGTCGTTCTGCATAAACCCGGGGCAGGTAATACCAAGGCAATCCGGGAAGATCATGGTGAATCAGATGCAGGTTCAAATTCAGAAACAGCCAACGCCATGGCCAGCCCGCCTCATTGATGACCGAGCGATGCTGAGGCGAGGGAGCAGGGCGGTGCTCATAGAACGAGCGCACCATGGATAACGCCAAAGCCAATAAGCTGGCCATCACATATTCGAAAATGCCGATTCCGCCCTGGGCCTGTACAAACCACAACACTGCCACCACGCAGGCTCCGTGAGTCAGCCACATCAGCCAGGCTTGCAATACACCTTGCCTTAACCGTCGCAGTTCCACTGAAAGCAAGCCAATCAGCGCAATTGCAGGGCCCACCAGCAATCGGCCGTAAAGGGTTTTGTTCAACCAATGCAGGCTGCGGGACACGATGCTGTTGCGCTGCCAATGCTGTTCGCTCAGGTAGCGGCTCTCGGGATCGTGATGTGGCAAGGTCAGCTCTTCATCGCGGTGATGCAGCAGATGGCTGTCGCGATACAAGGTGTAGGGATACCAGAGCGCCAGTGGCGCATAGCCCAGTAGTTTATTCACCCACCGCCAGCGAGTCGGATGGCCGTGGAGTAGTTCGTGCTGCACCGACATCCAGAACGTGATCACCGGGACCAGCAACATCAAGCTTAATCCGCGACCCAGCAGCGCCGAGTAATGGATCAGGCTGAACCATGCCGCGTAGGTTCCGATCAACAACAACCAGGTTGGCCAGTCGGTGCGGGCGGTCCAGGTTTTGCGCAGTTGGGCGATGTGCTGTTGGTGCGTGGCGTCGAGGTAGTTGGGCATGCGCATCACCGGCAGCTAAGCATTAAGGCAAGTGGCCTGAAGCTGCACCTTAGCAATTCCGGTTATGCGTGAATAATCACATTTTTCAGCGTTTATATAACTTGATGGACTATGGGCTCATGTAAAAATGGGGGCATCCAAGGCCCCCATTCATCAGTTACTTGCCGAATAACCGCTCATGTACCCAGCCGTTATTGGTCAGGATCATGCCTCGGGTTTCCTTGATCGGCGTTTTTTCACCGGCGACCATTGCAGGCAAATCACGGATAGCGGCCTGCACGGACTCTTCGTAAGCCCATTTCGGCAAGTCGCTGGTCTTGTAGCTGTACGTCACGCGTGAAATCTTCTGGCCCATCATGTCGCCAGGCTCACTGAACTGGTCAACACTGACGATTTTTGCCTTGCCAAAACACAGGGCGCCAACAGTCGTCCCGTTCATGAGTTTCCTGGCGTCTTTCTGGTAGTACTTTCGACCTTCATCGGTAAGATCAAAGGCATAACGGATGTCGGTGCGGGCGGGTTGGAAGTAGGTCTGCGGGACCTCTTTGCGAGACAACTCGGTTTCTTTGACTACGCCCACTTGAGCCAGTGTGTGCAGAACCTTGTCGGTACCGCTGAAGTCGAGTTCCTGACTCTCGGTGGGGAAATTGGCAGCCACCAGACATTTTGGATACAGAGTGTCGAGATAAGCTTGTGCAGCTTTTTCGAAATTTTCTTCACTGGCTTTTTTCGGGTCGGAGCAGCCGGCGAGCACGGTGACCAAAACGGCCAGCGATAAAATCTTCCTGTCTTTCATGTTGCGTCCTTGATTACGGGGGAAAGTTTCAGCCAATGAAATACGTCATTAATCCGAACCCCATCAAGACCCGTGAATGGGGCGTAAGTTTCCCGGCATCTCATGGCATATTTTAGTTTTGTGAACGCTTCGACCCTGACGGAGTCACTCCAGCCATTTGAAAAAATAGCGAAAGGTCTAAGGTTATGCTGCAGAGGAATTTGGCTTTTTCTCTTCGCTTGTTCACATTGTGCGCACAATGAATTTGAAAGTCCGGTAGCACGCAGCGCGTGATAAGGCGAAGCACATGACAACACTCTCCATAACACCCGCAGACGGTTTGCTGGACGAACCGCGACGCATCTCCGTAGAAGGTTTGCGGCCTTCGCAAAAGATTGAGCTCGCCACACGCACTGTGCGTGGTAATGGGCAGTATTGGGTCAGCGCTGCGACGTACATCGCCGATGCGTTCGGAAAGGTTGATCTGGAGCGCGACGCTCCTGTGTCCGGCAGTTATCAAGGCGTCTCTGCCTCAGGCCTGCTCTGGAGTCAGCGGCCAGAAGTGCCGGGTGCTGCTGACGTGTTTCCAGATGATGTGCTGCAACCCTTGGTGACTCGGGTATTCCTCGACGGGGGCGAGCAATCCGTCAGCTTGATTCAGCGACTCGTATCCGAAGGCGTTACTCGCCGTGAGGTTCGCGAAGACGGTCTGGTTGGAACCCTGTTCACACCGCCTGGCGACGGGCCGCATCCTGCCGTGATTGTGCTGAACGGTTCCGGCGGCGGGATCAATGAACCCCGGGCCGCGCTTTACGCCTCGCGAGGCTATGCGGCGTTAGCGCTGGGTTACTTCAAGGCACCGGGCCTGTCGCCGTACATTTCAAATACACCTCTGGAATATTTCGTCGCAGGGTTGGCCTGGGTCAGACGTGAAGTCCAGCCTGCCCATGATTTTGTCGCCCTGAGCGGTCAGTCGCGGGGCGGCGAGTTGGTGTTGCTGCTGGGCAGTATGTTTCCAGAGGCGGTGTCGGCGGTTATCGGTTATGTGCCCAGCGCTCTGGTGCATGGCGGGCAGGCGGCTGCTGATCTGGCAGTAGGCCGCGATGGACCGGCATGGCTTTATAAAGGGAAGCCATTGATACATCTTTGGAACGACAATAAGACTGCTTCATGGGCGGCCAAAGATGCTGGCTTGCGTAATACCGAATCCATCAGCACGGCGTTGCAGGATCATGATGCGGTGCATCGGGTTGCCATCAAGGTTGAGAAAATTCGTGGCCCTGTGTTGTTGCTGTCTGCGGGTGATGACGCGGCCTGGCCTTCAGCGCTTTTTTCGCGAATGGCGTACTCGCGGCTGAAAGAGGCCGGTCATTCCTGGCCCGTTCAACACCTGGATTTCGAACACGCGGGTCATACGATTCTGCTGCCGAACATACCGTCCACCTACAGCATTGACGGCACCCCTGCAGCCAATGCTGAAGCCAATGAACAATCATGGCAGGCGGTAAAGGCGTTTCTCGAGGATGCGGTAAAGGCCAGAGCTGCGCAGGCATAATCAGATTTTGACAGGGTGTGGCGCCTTGACCGTTGTCCGGCGTGCCGGCACCACAATCCTTCGAACATAGGATTTCCCATAGGACACACTGTTGACGTGGGACCGGCTTCAACCGGGAAAGCTGCCTGGCAGACGCCACGCATTCAGCGTCTGCCCCGGCCTCTTCCCGGCTAAAGCCGGTCCCACGTCGTCACATTCAGCATAAGGGAAGACATGAAAGCTTCCACAGGTGCCCAGGCAATCCATACGGTCGGCCTGGAAAACGCCGGGATATTCGCTAAATGTTCTTTGGCAGAAACTCCGTCCTCCCGACTGAAGCCGGTCCTACGGGTTCAAACCATGGGGTCAGGCATCGGTTCAACCTCGCAGGATCGTGCAATCAACAGCGCTGATCGGGCAAACGGTGGGAGGCCAGGCGACGTTATAATTCCTGAGTGTTGAAGCTTTCGGGAAGCGTGCAGTGATGGATAAAAAGCCGCATGCTTGCCAGTAGACCTCAACAAAGTGGCCCGACATAATGTCGGCCGCTGTTTGCCTATAACAATTCTTTTCCGCTTTGATTGCCCGGTTAACGAGTAATCAGCGCCAAGTCATACCAGCTTGACCATACCCTTTTAAAAAACCAGACCGGTGTTGATCCGTCTGGCGCTTTGCTATTGGAGCTCGAATGCTGTTACCCATTCTGCTGTTGTCGGCCGCAGGCTTTACTGTGCTGACAACCGAATTTGTCATTGTTGGCCTACTCCCCGGCATCGCCCGGGACCTTGAGGTAAGCATCCCGCAAGCAGGGTTGCTGGTGACGTTGTTCGCGTTCACGGTGGCCTGTTTTGGTCCGTTCCTGACCGCGTATTTCGCGCGTTTTGAACGCAAGAAGCTGTTCGTGACCGTAATGGTGCTGTTTGCGCTCGCCAATACCCTTGCGGCGCTAAGTCCCAATATTGCAGTGATGGGTATTGCGCGACTCATACCTGCACTCGGGTTGCCAGTGTTCTGGGCGTTGGCCAGCGAGACTGCGGTCGATCTGGTCGGCCCGGAGCACGCGGGACGGGCCATGGCAAAGATCACGTTCGGGATCGTCTGCGCCACGGTGTTTGGTATCCCGGTGGGCACGCTGGTTGCGGATGCCGTGGGCTGGCGTATGGCGTTCGGCATGCTTGCGGTGCTGGCACTGGCCAAGGCGTTGCTGCTGTTCGTGTATCTGCCGACCATTCACGTTACCCGGCAAGACGCTTCGCTGCGCCAACAGATGAGAGTTCTGCGCAGCCCAGTCCTGCAAGGCCATGTGTTGCTGTCCGTACTGGTTTTCTCCGGGATGTTCACGGCTTACACCTATTTGGCCGACATCCTCGAACGGCTGGCAGGTTTCAACGGCACCGTGGTGGGTTGGTGTCTGATGGCATTTGGTGCGGTGGGCCTGATCGGTAACTCGTTGGGCGGTCGGGCGGTGGACAAGCATCCGCTGATGGCTTCTATCGTGTTCTGCACGTTCATGGTGGCGGGCATGGTCGCTTTGATACCGAGCATTCACTCGCCGGTTTTTCTGGCGATGGCGTTGGCGACCTGGGGGATTACCCAGGCGGCGCTGTTTCTGGTCAGCCATGTGCGGGTCATGAAAGCCGCTGAGGGCGCGACGGCTTTTGGCGCGTCGCTGAATATCTCGGGTGCCAATCTGGGCATCGGCCTGGGCGCTATTGTGGGCGGACGGATGATTGATTCGTTTGGGCTGCAGAGTCTTGGCTACGCCGCCGCGTGCTTTGTCGGGCTTTCCATTCTGCTTGCCGTTCTGTTGATGGGCCGGCCGGTTTCCGAGCCGCTGCCGGAGTAAATCGCAACGGCTTCCAAACCCTTGGTCGGCCCTCGGTAGATATCCCGAAGCGACGATAGCAACCGAACCGGCACACCGCTAGAATCGCCGCCTGAATGAGCTTCGCCACTGCTGCTGGCGAAGTATTGCCTGTTTGGGGAATGTGATGGCGGTAGCCCGCGCGAAGTTTACTGAAGGGCTCATAGCACGCCATATCCTGGTGATGACCAGCACCAGTGCCCTGAGCCTGTTCGCGGTGTTTCTGGTAGACATCCTGACGCTGGTCTATGTCTCCATGCTGCACCAGCCCTTGCTGCTGGCCGCGGTCGGCATCGCCAAGGTGTTGATCTTTCTCAACAGTGCTTTGGCCAACGGTTTGATTATCGCGGCGGCGACGGTGTTGTCCGAGCGTATCGGGCATCGTGCGACCAAGGCCGTCTCGCGCTTCACCGCCAGCCTGATGTTGATGGTGCTTGTCGTGTGCGGTCTGTCAGCTGCCTTGCAACTGGCGTTGATCGTCCCGGTGACTCATCTGCTCGGTGCTGATGCTGCGACCTATGAAGCGGCAAGGGTGTTTATCTGGCTGACGTTGCCATTCAGTGTGCTGCAGTCGTTGATGCAGATGACCGCGCAGATTCTGCGCACCGCCGGGGATAGTCGTCGGGCGTTGTGGGTGGTGTTGTCGGGCGCCGCTACGCTAGCGATTGCCGATCCGTTGCTGATTTTTGTCCTGGATCTGGGGCTGGAAGGGGCAGGCCTTTCCTATGCCTTGTCTGCGTTCATGTCTGCCTGTCTGGGGCTGTATTGGGTGCGTCGCCACGTCGGGCTGGCGATGTCCATCAAGTTCAAACTGCTGCGCATGCATGTCAGGCGCACGTTCAGGGTTGCCTTGCCTGCCATGGTGGGCAATCTGGCGACCCCGGTGGGGGTGGCGTATCTTGTCTCGAGCGTGGCCACGTTCGGCACCTCGGCCCTGGCGGCAATGGCGGTTCTTGATCGGGTCCTGCAGTTTTCCTACTGCGCTTTTTTTGCCTTGCCGAGTGCATTGGCACCGGTGCTGGGACAGAATATCGGCGCTCATCTGGATCAGCGGACCCATTCGGCAATTGCCTTTACCCGCAAACTGGTCATTGTCTATGGTCTGGTTGTCTGGGGATTGTTGCTGTTGGCAAGCGGGCCTATTGCGGACTTCTACAACCTGGAAGGTGAGGGCCGAGTGCTGTTTCTCGCGTTCTGCCAGTTTGGCGGTGGTTTGTGGGTGCTCATTGGTCTGGATTTCGTCTCGATTGCGGTGTTCGTGACGATGCAGCGGCCATGGCTGGTCGCTGTGTTTGCCTGGCTTCGGTCAACGGTCGGTACCGTACCGTTCATATTCGCCGGCACGCATCTGTTCGGAAGCAGCGGGTTGATGCCGGGTACGTTTACCGGTAACGCGTTGATCGCATTGCTGTCGACCTGGGTCGCGTCCATCACCGCCAAGCGATTCTTTATAAGTCGGGCCCAGCCAGCGAGCGCCGGGAAAATTTGAATGCAGTTGTTATCGGATTTTTATGTCAGTTGACAAATCAGGGAATGAATCAGGCGAAGAGCTTTCGCCCAAGCGTCGCCGGGCCCCCAAGGGGGAGATGCGCAGAACTGCTCTGCTGGACGCGGCGACGGTCATTTTCGCCCGGGATGGTTATACCAGCGCATCGATGCGTGACGTTGCGGCGCTTGCCGGTATCACCACGGTAGGCCTGCTGCATCATTTCCCGAACAAAGAGGCGTTGCTGGCTGCACTGCTGGAGCGCCGTGATCAACGGGTGACATCAAGGTTTCGCGATCTCACGACCGAGCTGACACTGACCGGCTTTCTCAAATTCCTGAGGCTGAGCATGGGGTTCAGTATCGAGGACGCTGCCGAATGCCAGGCGTCAATGGTGATGAATACCGAAAGCCTGTCTCAAGCACACCCTGCGTGTTCCTGGCACAAGGAACGGTTTCATCTCACCCACGATCACGCTCGCGGTCATTTGACGGCGTTGATAGAGGCGGGGGAAATTCGTGCGGACATTGACATCAAGGCCATGGCCCAGGAGATTTTCTCGGTCATGGATGGCTTGCAGATTCAGTGGCTGAGAAGCCCTGAAGAGGTGGATGTGATGGCGGTGTTCGACATCTATTTGCGGCGTTTGGGGAAGGACATTCAGGCTCGTCCTTGAGCCTGAATGCTGATGCTTAGTAGGTCTGAGTGGCGTTAACCTGTACGGCCTTGCGCAGGGGCAATGGCAGCGGGTTGCTGTCGCGGGTGGTCAGGTGTTCCGGGAACAGCGTGGTCAAGGTGCGGTTCAGGGTCAGATTCTCTGAGTCGGAACCCACGAGGATCTTGAACTTGCCAGCGTCCACATCCCAGCTTGCGGTCTTATCGACGTAGTAGGCCAGGGAGCGCGAGTCGATCGGGATGCTGACGGTCTTGCTCTCGCCCGGTTGCAGGTACACCTTGGTAAAGCCTTTGAGTTCTTTTTCCGGACGATCAACCGCAGGTTTGACCGGTTGCACATACAGCTGTGCCACTTCGAAGCCAGCCTTGTCGCCGGTGTTGGTCAACGTGAACTTCACGTCGATGGTTGCGCCAGGGCTCAGCACGTTGGTCGACAGTTTCAGATCGCTATAGCCGAACGTGGTGTACGACAGACCGTAGCCGAACGGGTAGAGCGGTTTTGCGTGTTTCTTGTCATAACCGCGATAGCCCATGTACAGGCCTTCGCTGTAGGTCATCTCGGTCAGCGCATTGTCGCCACGGTAAGCAGCCGGGTCCGGATAGGACGCATAGCTCGGGTTATCTTCGATTTTCTTGTCGATGGTGATCGGCAGCTTGCCCGAAGGGTTGACCTTGCCATACAGGATCTCGGCCAGTGCCTGACCGCCTTGCTGACCCGGGAACCAGGCTTGCAGGGTAGCGCCGACTTTGTTAGCCCAAGGCTGCATGTCTGCAACACCGCCGCCGTGCATCACCACGATGGTGTTGGGGTTGGCGCGGGTCACAAAGCTGATCAGTTCAGCCTGTTGGTCGGGCAGTTCGAAACCGTGGTCGGAACCTTCGCCTTCATGCTCGTAATTGGAGCCAGTGGCGACGACTACCGCGTCGTATTTCGACAGATCCTTCGGCGGACGCAGGGACGCCCAGCTCATCTGCACGCCGGTCACGCCGCCCAGTGCAGGGATGAAGTTACCCTGCACGCGTTGGTATTCCAGCTTCACGGAGTATGACTTGCCTGCCACCAGCGCGGCGGTTTTGCCGGAGGTGGTCATGGCGTTCACGACGTCGGCGGAGTACGGCACGCCGTCGCTCTGCAACACCAGCTCGTCGTTGACCCACAGCTTGTAAGGACCGTCTGCACGTACCTTGAACACGTGAGCGCCGGAAACCGTCGGCTTGATGTTCGCCGTAAAACGAGCCGAGAACGCACCCGCTGAAGGGCTGAAACCGGATACGGCGGTGGTGCCAGCATTGGTTTCGTTGGTGCCGGTGGTCCAGTTGAGATTCACGCCCGGCTCGACACGGGTCACGCTTGGGCTGCCCGAAAAGCTGGTGTTGGAGAAGTACTCGGCTTTCACGCCAGAGTTGTTCACACCGTTGCTACCCGTGGCAGGCTGGTACCAGGCTGCGGATTTCGGGTTAAGGCTCAGCTCGGACAGATAAGTGACATTCGAGCTGCTCGACGCCAGTTGCTGCAAACCGCTCAGCTCGGTGACGTAGCTGTTGGGCGGCGAGTTGGCGGTGCCGAATGGCGATGCCGGTGCCTCGTGCGCCCAGTCACCGATCACTGCGATTTTGGCAGTCTTGGCCAGTGGCAGCAGCGGTTTGCCTTCAGTGGTGTTTTCGTTGCGCAACAGCACGATGGATTCACGTGCGGTGTTCAATGCTGCGCGTGCGCCGTACTCCGGGTGGTCCAGCGTCTTCGCGGTGTTGAGGTTTTCCTGGAAGTCGTAGCTGACGATGGCGCGCAGGTTGCGTTTGACCTTGTCATCGATGACGTTCTGGGTCAGTTGACCACTCCAGAGGTACGGCAGCAGGTTGGCTTCGGTAAATTGCAGACCCGACGGCATGTCGATATCGGTACCTGCCCAGGCACCCTTGAACGCATCGTGAATGGCGTTGAAGTCACTGATTACAGTGCCCTGATAACCCCATTCGCCTTTGAGCACTTCAGTGATCAGGTGGTGGTTTTCGCAGGCGTAGTCACCATTGATTTTGTTGAAGCCGCACATGATCGAGGCGACGTTGGAGTTTTTCACCATCGACTCAAAGCCCGGCAGATACAGCTCGCGCAGGGTGCGTTCGTCAGCGATAACGTTGACCGCCTGACGATTGGCTTCCTGTTCGTTGGCCAGGTAGTGCTTGCCGCTGGCCTGGATGCCTTGCGCCTGAATGGCGTTGACCACCGCTGGAGCCAGCACGGCACCCAGGAATGGATCTTCACCGCTCATGTATTCGGCTGAACGACCGTTGTAGGGCGTGCGGTAAAGGTTGACGCCTGGCGACAGCATTTGCTGGCCGCCAGAGATGCGCGTTTCGTAGGCGATGGCCAGGCCGAACTCTTTGGCGCGGTTGATGCTCCAGGTTGCGGCGAGGGCAGACTGCGAAGGGTACTGCGCACCGAAGGTGGCGTTGTTGACGTGCACGCCCATGGACGAGTCGTACGCCGTGGTGCCTTTGATGCCCCACTTCAGCAGCGGCGGAATCATGTGCCCGTCGTTTACCCGGGTGAAGTTGATCTTCTCGGACTGGTTCATGTTGTCCAGAATCGAACTGACACGGGCTTCAACGTCGTTGCCAGTGGCTGGCGTCACGGCTGCGAGAGCCAGGTTGGCCTGCAGAATGCTGAAGGTCAGCAGGCTAAGGCCAAGGGTGTGTTTGAAGGCTGACAAGGCGGGCGTCCTTTTTGCGGAGGCGATCGGCTGATAGTGGGACTGATTCATGGACGTTGCGCCTGCGCTGGAGCGTCGTCGGTGGCCACCGGTGCGTCGAGCACGGCAGAGGGGCCTTTCGTCGTTGCTGTACTGACGTTGGCAACCCCGGTCAGTTGGTCGCGCTTGGCCTCGACCTGCACGCGAATTTGTTCTGTGGAAGTTGCAGTGTTGGTCGCAGAAGCAGAGTCGGCTGCCAGGGCAGACAAACTATGGGCGCAGAGCAGCACTGCGCTGAAAACAGACAGCATGGGTCTGGTCATCGATTAAATCTCGATTAATGGTTTGGAGAAATAAATAAACGCGGTTGCGGCGATCGGCCGAACGTTAAGTCCAGCGCCAGGATTAAAAGTTCACTGACGAATAGAATATTTGGATAAGGTTTTTTATTAAATGATGGCACATGGCCTCAATCGGCGTTTTTTGAGTTTTGACTGATTTTTAGGGACGGGTATTAACAGTTTTAAGGTGGTTTATTGGTTTTAAATGTCGATAAATAGAAATATATGGGTGTTTTATTGCGTCAAAAATTGCATTTTAGGCGTTTCGTAGCTATTTCATAAACCTAATTGCAGTTAGGTTTAGTGATCTGATAAGCTTTGTCCATCGCTGGAAGTTGGTATTTTTTGTAGAAAGTATTGCTCTTTTAATGTTGTGTTAATGAAGTCGGTTACGCCTGATTTTCAGCGCTTTATATAAAGTATATTGCTGCCTGTCTGGGCGTGCTAATCACTATTTGAAGTCTCGGTTTGCCACGCAGGCATGTGATAGTCCGCATGCCGTTTAAAAGTCTGCGCGTTATCATGATTTTTTGTTTGTGGCAGAAGAGCGTCTTTTCTCCGATTTATCTTTCAGATCCCTTCGCTTATGCCGTCCCCCGTTACTGAACCCTCCCGATTGCCGACCGTCGATGACCGATACACGGTTGATCTCGCAGTATTGACTGCCGTCCGGGTGCTCAATCTTGCAGGGGCAAGAAAGCTCACGTTCGGCCAGATTTATACCCGGCTGATCCGCTCCCAGACTCGGGTTCCCACAATCACAGAGTGCGTAGTCGCCGTAGACGTATTGGTGAAGGAGGGGCTACTGGTGTCGGAGCGGGTGCTGGATGAGGATCCGGCGTTTCCGTACACCCAGCACATCATCAGTGGGCTGACCGAGATTGGCGCAGCCCTGCTGATCTAGGAGAGGTCAATAAAGGGAGGGTCAGCGACGGCCTGCTTTGCTCAAGACGTCGTGCAGTTTATTTCTCAGGTCGATCTCGTTGAACGGCTTTTGTACCACTGCCGAGCCATTGAGGCCCAGCACGTCGGTATCGGCATAGCCGGTGACAAACAGCACGGGCAGGGCGGGATATTTTTTATGGATCAGGCTGGCTAGCTCGCCACCGGTCATGCCCGGCATTGCGAAATCAGTGAGTACCAGGTCGACGCTCTGATCCAGCATCGATAGCGCCATCGCGCCGTCTTTCGCCTGCTTGACCTTGTACTCCATGGATTCGAGCATCTGCACGGTCACGGCTCGAACCTCGGGATCATCATCTACCAGCAAAATCGTGTGCGCCCCACCTACCTGCGCCGGAGCCTGATTCAGGTGTTGTTCTTCCGGCAGGACAGCAGGCTTATCTACGCTGGGCAGATAGACCAGAACCCTCGTGCCCACACCCAGTTCGCTTTCAATCATCACGCCGCCGCCTGACTGCTTGGCGAAACCGAACACCTGAGCCAGACCCAGACCTGAACCCTTTCCGACATCCTTGGTGGTGTAGAACGGCTCGAACGCGCGCAGCAAGGTTTCAGGGCTCATGCCGCTGCCTGAGTCGCGGATAGCCAGAACCACATATTTGCCTGGCTCCGGGTCTTCGGGGCGGACCGCAGGCTGAGTGATTTGCGCGTTGAACGTGGAGAAGCACAGCGATCCGCCCATGGACATGGCATCTCGCGCATTGATCGCAAGGTTGAGAATGATCATCTCGGTCTGGGTCGGATCGCCCATGGCGTACCACAGATCACTGGCCAGATCGGTCTCGATCCAGATGCTGCCGCCCAGTGCGCGACCGAGGAGGGTGCCCATGCCGCGAATGGTGTCGTTAAGGTTGATCGCGGTAGGTTGCAACCGTTGGCGTCGGGAGAACGACAGCAATTGGGCCGTGAGCCTGGCACCGCGCTCGCCCGCATCCTTGACGTTCTGCAAGCGCTTGACGGTCTTGTCCAGTGTGCCGCGTTCGATATCCCTGATCGCGAAGGTGGTACTGGTGAGAATAACGGTCAGCAGGTTGTTGAAGTCATGAGCGACACCGGCAGTCAATTGACCCACCACTTCGAGGCGCTGCATTTGCTGCAGATCGGCTTCAATGCGTTCCCGCTCGCTGATCTGGGATCGCAGGCGCTGGTTGGCTGCAGCCAATTCATCAATGACCGCGCGCTCTTCGGTGATGTCACGGACGGCGGCATACATCAGCCCATCCTCGGGCACGATGGTCCATGACAGCCAGCGGTAATCACCTGACTTATGCTTCATCCGGTTGACGAAGCGTGTCGATACATTGCCCTGAGCGATGCTCTCCATTTCGTGGAGGGTCGTGTCGAAATCTTCCGGGTGGATCAACTCCCACAAGCGCATCTGACTGATTTGCTCATGGGACCAGCCCAGTGTTGCTTCCCAGGCCGGGTTGAAGGAAATCGGTGTCATGTCCAGTTGCAGGACGGCCAGCAGTTCTCTGGACAGCTCCCAGATCCGGTCCCGCTCACGGGTACGCTGTTCAATACGGGCGCCCAATACCTCGTTCAGCTCAACGAGCTCACGGGTGGCCTGCTTGCGCTCAGTGATGTCCTGCATGACGCCCGTGATGCGCACACATTGACCGTCTTCGAACACCGAACGGCCACTGGAGAACAGCCAGCGCGATCGGCCTCCGGGCATTAGGGCGCGGTATTCGATCTGATAGTCGGATTCCCGCGCGATGGCTGCACTGATCTTTGAGTCAAGTAGCGGTCGATCATCCGGATGGCAGCGATCCAGAAGAAACCGCAGATTGACCGCGGTGTTGGGCAGGATTTCGTACAAGGCATTACAGCGCTCATCCCAAAGCATCCGGCCGGTGGCGGGCTGAATCTCCCACACGCCCATCATGGCTGCTTCGATGGCCAGCCGGGCCCGCACTTCCACGTCCTGAAGGGCGGTTTCCGCTGCTCGACGCTGAGTCCTTTCGCGTACCTCTGATACGGCCCGCCTGACGGCCTTGGGCAGCATCTTGAAGTTTTGTTTGAGGACGTAATCCACCGCGCCCAGGCGCATCATTTCTACGGCTTGCTGCTCGCCGAAAATGCCTGAGAGAAAAATGAAGGGAGTTTCCGGCGCTAATTGCTGAGCAATTTTCAGGACTTCTGCGCCGGAAGAGCCCGGCAACAGAAAGTCACACAACACCACATCAAAGACTTCCTGACCCAGCGCCTGGGAGGCACCCTGATGATTGTGCACCAGGGTCGAGTCAACTTTGATACCACTGGCCTCCAGGGACAAAAGGGTCAATTCCGCATCTTGCGGACTGTCTTCGATGAGGAGGATCTTTAATTCGTTCAGTGGCATTAAGTCTGACTGCGCTTAATCAATTTGGGATCAGGAGCTGGTACGACGCTGAGCTCTGACCGAACCTGGTGGTGGTTCGTTCAGAACGGCCCAGAAAATACCGAGATCGGAGATGGCGCTGACGAACTCCTTGAATTCGACAGGCTTGACCACGTACGCGTTGACACCCAGTTCATAGGCGCGTGAAAGGTCCATTTCCTCTCGGGAGGAGGTGAGCATGACCACCGGAATGCTGCGCAAGTCATCGGAATGGCGAATGGCGTCCAGTACCTGCAACCCGTCGACCTTGGGCAGTTTCAGGTCCAGAAGCAGGACCGCCGGATTACCGTCCACGCGATCGGCGTAAGCATTGCGGCGGAACAGGTAGTCAAGGGCTTCCGCGCCGTCGCGCAGAACGATCACTTCGTTGGCCAGTTGGCTGCGTTCGAGCGCCACCAGGGTCAGTTCCAGGTCGTTGGGGTTGTCTTCAACCAGCAGAATTGGCTTGAGCATTATTTTTCCTTCGTACTCCGACGACTGGGTTCAGGATTTTTGTAAGGAAGGGTGAAAGAGAACGTTGCTCCTTCGCCCAAAACGCCTTGCGCGTGAACGGTGCCACCATGGCGCTCGATGATCCGCCGCACATTGGCCAGGCCAATGCCGGTACCTTCGAACTCTTCCATCCGGTGCAGGCGCTGGAAGACTCCAAACAATTTATCGGCGTATTGCATATCGAAGCCCACGCCGTTATCACGAACGTTGACGACAACACCCTGAGATTCCTGAACCGCAGTTATTTCAATGACAGCAATGGTTTCATTGCGGGTGTATTTGATTGCGTTGGCGAGCAGGTTGCGCATCGCCAAGTGTAGAAAGGCCGGGTCGGCAATGATGATCGGCAAATTGCCGACCCTCCACTCGATTGTCCGTCCTTCGTAGTCGGGCTGCATTTCTCGCTGGATCGATTCGACCATGGCCGTGAGATTGACCTCTGACTGGCGCATGGCAGAGCGTCCCATCTGCGAGAAACTCAGCAGATTGTCCACCAGCGTACCGGCGAACTTGGCGGATTCGCCGATGGTGTCGAGGAAGCGCTGGCCGCGGTGAGAGAGGTTGGCCTCTTCCATATCCTTGAGCAGTTCGGCATAACCTGCGATATGTCGAAGTGGCGCCCGCAGGTCATGGGAAACGCTGTAGGAGAAGGCTTCGAGCTCTTTATTGCTGCGCTTGAGCTCCGTGGCCAGTTGCGCCATTTCTTCGGCTTTGCGGAGCACGATGCCGAGAACCGCAAGGCGCAGTTCCGCCACGCCTTCCAGCTCGGTGTCTTCCCAAAGAGACGAATATCCTTCGACATTCTGTTTCCACAGCTCGAAGCTCTGTCGAGGGCTCAGTGCGCCGTTTCTATCAACGGCTTTCTCGGGTTTGCCAGCCCAGTGAACAACGCGGGCCAGCTCGGGTTTGAACCAGATGAGGTAGTTCGAATGCAGCTCGGAAATCGACACTGCCAGCACGCCACTCACTGATTTGGCCAGGCCTGGAATTTGCGCGATGTCGAGGCTGACATTGTTGGTATGAAAGACATTGGGCCCACCACGTTCTGCCAGCCATTCGGCAAGTGCCTGAACATGTCGCTCGGCAGGCGTCTGGCCAAACAGGTGGCACTCTTCCTCAGACACGACGGCTGCGCCGCAGGCACCCACGAACCTGATGAATGTGTCCGACAGCGCTTGCAGGCCCTTGAACACGCTGTCGTGATCAGCCATTGCGGCGAGCATATGAACGATGTCTTTGCGCAGGCTCAACATCCGATGGCTGCGCAGGTGAGCTTCTTTGGTTTCCACTTGCAACGATAAAACCCGACCAAGCAATTCGCAGGCCGAGCGTGTCTGGAAACTGACCGGGTGCGGGGCAGGGTTGTGGCAGGAAATCAGCCCCCACAGTTGACCATCAACCACAATCGAGATGGACATCGAGGCGCCGGTGCCCATATTGCGCATGTACTGCAAGTGGACCGGGGAAACGCTGCGTAGTGTCGCGTAACTCAAGTCCAGAGGGCGCTGGGTTTTCGGATTGGTGCCAGGGATGATCGCTGACGGGGTGTAATTCGAATCGGCAATAATCCGGATGCGGTTGAGGCAATACAGTTCACGTGCCTGCGCCGGGATATCCGAAGCCGGGAAACACAGGCCCAGGTAGCTGGGAATCCCTGGGTCAACCAATTCGGCATTCACCAGTCCGTTACCGGCTTCATCGAAACGATAAGAGTTGACACGTCCGAAGCCGGTGATGCGCTTGATGAAGCGGACAGAGCGATCACACAGCTCGTCGACGCTTTCTTCTTCGCGCATCTGGCTGATGAATGCACGCACCAGTGGATACAACTTGCCATGCGCAGTCGCCGTGTCCCCGGCCGGTTCAAACTCGGCAATCAGCACACCTTCATGACGGTGCAACATCATCGCTACACGTTGACCGGGACGATTACCCTTGAGGAAGGTTACGTCACCCACGTGGTACGGCTGCGCCTCATCTTCGTCCAGCTCACCTAGCTGGCCGACAAACGCCGAGCCATTTTTGACCAGAGAGTCCAGATGACTGCCCAGCAAATCGGCAGTATCAAGATTCAGCCAATGGGTAATGTTTTCGCTGATCTGAACGATCGTCATCTCTGGTTCATCAATAACGATGAGGAACCCTTGAGGCTGAATGCTGCCCGGCGTGCGAATCGGTTCGCGCGCGCAGTTATCAATGGCAGCCTGCAGAGATGCCTGAGTGTCGATCACGGTCAAAACTTTCCCCTTTAAAGGCTTTTGAGACGGTTGGCACAGGCTCAGATCGTGAGCTGAAGAAGGCCGAATAGCATTCGTCCCGAAAAATCCGATGACACAGTATCAAATTATTAATGGCCACACTGTGGCCGTTGACAGGTTGTCGGATAATTTGAGGGGAAATTTACATTTAATTGCTGAATTTTCGGGTTTAAGCGCTGCTTTACCGTGTTCAGGATGGTTAGCTGATCGCTTATGGCTCGACTACCTTCAGCCAGGACCAGCGACGTTGATAGCTGGCCGCCTTTTTCAAAAACATTTCGGGATGAGCGTAATTGGG
This sequence comes from Pseudomonas sp. Irchel 3A5, assembly GCF_900187575.1. Lineage (NCBI taxonomy): Bacteria > Pseudomonadati > Pseudomonadota > Gammaproteobacteria > Pseudomonadales > Pseudomonadaceae > Pseudomonas > Pseudomonas sp. Irchel 3A5. The sequence continues at coordinate 28,699 of NZ_FYDU01000020.1, forward strand.
GTTGATTCGCAGAATCCCTTGCTCAAGTTCTGCAAGGCCATAAGGGGCATAGACTTCCTTCGTTTCGATATCCAGGCCAATACACGTCGCAGCAACAAGAAATCGGTCAATCCCCTGTCTTGCTGAGTGGAGCTGTGCATAGGGATGGCCGAATCGCTCACTGAACCAGAGATGCACGCGTGCCTGATTCCTGAGCTCGACGTTTACACCCAGATCCTGGAAAAGAGAGGTTGCGGCTTTGATGACTTCATCTTCTGCCTCCCACGACAGGTCTTCATCAAAGTAAAACACGTCGTAATCATTCACGCCCCAGGCGGGTGGCTGACTGGATTGTTGATTCCATACCGCCTGAAAAATGCATCCCGCCGTGAGCATGCATTGACTGAGACCCAGCGAAGGTAACCGGGCGACTATTTCGGCATTGAGCGGATTGGACATCGCGATGTCGGTCAGGCGGTTGGCGGTCAGTGTCATGGGATTCCTTATGCTCAATCACAGCGATGTTAATCAATCACCGCCCTTCATGCGTCGGGCAATCAGGTAGACACCCAGACCCGCCAGCGCCGTGGCAGCTCCGATATACCCGGTGCTCGTCCAGCCCAGTCCGGCGGTAATGGCCATCCCGCCAAACCATGGGCCTAGCGCATTGGCCAGGTTGAACGCGGCATGGTTGGATGCTGCCGCCAGGCTAGGTGCTTCGTGGGCAATATCCATCAAGCGGATTTGCAGTGGCGCCGCCAGCGCGACCATCGTTCCGACAAGGCCGATACCCAGCATGACGCTCCACAACGAGCCGGCTGCGAATGGGAAAAACAGCAGCACTGCCATCGACCAGACCAGCAGCACACCTACCGCGCGAAACTGCATCCGGTCGAACAGCTTGCCGCCGACGATATTGCCAATGATGCCGCCAACCCCGAAGGCCGCCAGACCAAAGGGAATCCACTGCGGCGTAACCCGCGTCACCTCCAGCATCGTTGGTGCCAGATAGCTGAACACGCAGAACATTCCGGAAAAACCAATGGCCCCAATCGCAAGCGCCATCCAGACCTGCGGTTTCTTGAACGCGAGCAGTTCCTTGCGAGGATCGCTGCGCGGTTCGTCGCGGCGATCAGGCACGAAGCGCCAGACCAACCCAATCGTGCAGAGCGCGATAGCCCCCACCAGCGCAAACGCAGATCGCCAGCCGAAAAACTGACCAAGGAAAGTGGCGATCGGGTTACCCAGCAACATCGCCAGGGTCAGGCCCATCATCACCCTCGCTACCGCACCCGCACGCTTATTGGAGGGCACCATGCTCGAAGCCACCACCGCGGCAATGCCGAAATAAGCGCCATGGGGCAGGCCGCTGATAAAACGAAAGGCAATCAGACTGCCAAATGTCGGCGTAAACGCAGTCGCCAGATTGCCCATAGCGTAAAGCGCCATCAGCAATAACAGCAGATGTTTGCGAAGCAATTTGGCGCCCAGAATCGCCAGCAGCGGCGCGCCGACCATCACCCCTAATGCGTAAGCACTGATGGCATGACCCACCTGCGGTTCGCTCAATTGCAGGTTGCTCGCGATGTCGGGCATCAGCCCCATGATTGCGAATTCGCCAGTACCGATAGCAAAAGCGCCAACGGCCATGGCAGCTTCCATTTTGGCTGCGGAGCGCGCGGGCAGCACGTGCCCGGAGGATTGCTGAATAGACATGCGTGTTCAAATTCTCAAAAGGTGACAGGAGTTGCATCGTCGATGTCAGGCAAATATCGGCGAGAGGGTCTAGAGCGTTGTCTGGCGGGAGAGTTCAGCGTTCGTGTCGTTTTGGCCAGAATAAAGTACGATCTGCAACACCGCGTTGTTTCGTTCCTTCCTGCTTACCCCAGCCCAGGTGGCGCACGTAAGTTTATCCCGCTGTTGGCATTAATACGGACATGCAGATGCGTCATCTTCAGGATTTGACCCGCCGACTTCTCAGTCAGAAGATTCAGGGCCTCACCTTCCATTTCGAACCCCGCTATCAAGACGAGTTGGCGGCGCTGGTACGGCAGTTCATTATCGCGCCGGAGCAGCACGCCACACTGGATGTGCCTGAGCCAAACCGCGGTGTGTTTCTGCTGGAGGGAGAGCGCAAGTGGGTCTTGAAATACAACCGACTGCCGCATTGGAAAAAGCAGTTGCAGAACTACCTTGGCCTGAAACGAGTTAGCGGGCTGCATGACTTGACCAACGAATTCATCAATCTCTCAGTGGTATCTCCTCGTTCGATCAAAGTTCCACGCGTAGCAGGCTTTGGGTATAGAGCGCGTTTCCCGTTTATCAAGGAGGAATACTTACTGCTGGGTTTTTTCGATCAGCATTGCAGCGTTGATGATCGACTTATCGCGTGCCCTGAAGACTCCAGGCGTCTCCTGCCACAGGTATTCCGGTTATTCGAGCAGATGCTCCGCGAGGGTTATGTACACATGGACCCTCATCCTAAAAATATTCTGATCGGCCCGGATGGAAGTTTGCGGCTGATCGATTTCGAATGCTGTGCCCACTCGGTGATTGATCACGACTTCAGTCTTGGCTTTTTGATGGGGTACTTCTATCACTACTGGATCAAACGTTTCATTGCTCTCGAAGACTACCGGACACTCTGCGAGCATTACTTGCTCGATGAACAACCCAATCTGGAACGTGCCGTTTTCGACCCGGTGTTCGAGCGCTTTCTGACAAAGAAGGTTTCGCGTACCACCCGCTACAGCATATTGACCAGTGCCAGGCATCAGGCGAAGTTCCGGAGGGCACCTGATACCCATCCTTGACGTGGATTACGTGCAGTTCTTGAACAATCAGCGGCTAGCAGGCTCCGTCTATCGAGGACCGAGAGCCAGTGGCGGAGCTGCACAGTATGAACAAGAAGTGTGCTCAACCCATGCGCTTTACGCCAGCGCATGGGTTGGGTTACTTGGGTTGACGCGACATGAGTATTAACGGATGTTGTTAGCCAGGCATGCCAACTCACCAGCTCGAAGGCACATCCCAGGCGACCAGTCCGTTATTACAACTTCCCCACAGACGCTCCCCGGATGGGCTCCATTGCAGTTGCTCAAACTCCTTGCATCCTGAGGCTTCAGTTCCGAGGGTGAGTGAGCGACCGTTTTCCAGGTTCCACAGCACAGCAGAGTTTTTGCCACCGCTGCCGAGGGCCAGCAGGCGGCCGTTGGGCGAACCCACCGCAGTTTTGAGCGAGTCCCGTCCGGGCGAGGTCAGCGAATAGCGCACCTTGCCACTGGCAATGTCGACAACGTGCATCCCGGGATTGACCTGCTTCCCTTCACCCAATACAAAGCCGACCGCGATCCACCCACCTTTGACGGAACCAAAAGGCGCAGGGTCCCAGGGTGCCATGCCAGTGTCATCGTTGCGGTCCACATCGCCCAATCGGCGCGGCAACTTCACCGCGCGCAATACCTTGCCTGTTTTTGCATCGAGTTCGGCAAGGCCGTAAACGTCTTCGACCCATGTGTTTGGCATGAAGCCGTCCCAGCGTACAGGCTTGATCAGGCTATTGCCGCGCAGCGAACCTTTCATCATGTCCTGGCGCGGGGAGGCAAAGCGCAACGTGTAATTCCAGGGCGTACCATCGCCAGCGGGCTGTGCGCTGGTTTGCCAAACCTCGAACGTATCGCGTCCCCCGCGAAGGTTGTGGTTATAGGGTAACGGCACGCCGTTTCCATCGTGGAAGTACTTCATGTACTTGTCCGGTTGGGTGGTTTTTTCGAAGGCTATGGGGTGCTTGACCAGAGAGCCGCTCTTAGTGTCAAAGCGCACAATGAGCCCGCCCGTCGTCAGATAACCCGATTGCCCACTCGCATCGCGCGACAGCTGCCACTGGTGCCACTTTTCTTCTGTCGAGGCCCATAGTTCCCGCAGCTCACCGCCCGCGTCAGGCGACCAGCGCATCAATGCGCGCGGGTAGCTACGGATGATCAGAGCACTGCCATCGCCCAGGACGATGAAGTTATCCGGGGACTTAATGGACATGGCCGCTTTCGCCTCGAGTACCTTCGCTTTGGTGTCCGGCAGGGTGAGCTTCGGCTCGGTTACAAAGGAGATTGGCCTGGAAGGCGCGCGCCATTGGTCCGGGCTTGCACCAAGTTCCACGTTCGCGTTGGGCAGCGTGCTTAAAGCGTCGAATACCGGGCTGAACACCTCACCTGGTACGATGCTGCGATGCAGGAGGCTCGGCGCGGTGGGGCTGTAAATATTGAATTCGACCAGCTCGCGCATACGGCCGATGAACCCGGCGTCGGGATTCGGATACTCATCATTTCGCGTCAAATAGACCACGGTCGCGGGGCGACCCAGAACAGTGTCAAGCTGCATCACGCGGGCAATGACACGACCGCTGCTGCGGCCTGTCACTCCATGCTTATGCTCGGCGCTGCCGATCCAGTGTTTATACTGTTGGGTCAGCGGGGCCATGCGTCTTCTATCTGATTGAAAGCGTATCGTCCGTTCAATCAGTGCAATACGCTCGGGTATCTCTGATTCAGCTAGGGCACCGTCGCGAACGTCTTGTTGCAGCTTGGGTAGATCGAACTGCCGGACCATTTCCCGTATAAGATCGGGACGGCGCGTCAACAGCACATTGCCCCATTCATCCTCCAGCCTGGACAGCGGTTCAACGCCGGACTGCTCGCTCAAGCGCCCCAGGGGGCGCAACGCTGAGACGACTTGCGGCAGCACCTGGTCGAAGGGCAGGGCAACGACGATGTGCACCTCAGCAAGCCTGCGCCCATCTTTTGCCAGTTCTGACGATTGCAACGCCGATGGAAGTCCTTTGTCGATATCCTCGACTGCGCTTGGCCGGATTTGCCAGCCCTGGGGTAACGCTGCGGCATTATTCATACCGCTATAACCGATCGCCGCAGCCCATAACGCATACTTCCAGAATCCTGCGCATTTCATGTGTTGTACTTCCCTGGTATTCCGGCGTTGTTGCCAGCTTCGGACACTACTATTCAGTTAAAAATATATTCGGGTTCGTGAGCAGTAAAACGGCAGTCAATACGGCAAGCGCTGTCAGGCATCATGCGGAGTGGCTTCCTTGATTGGCCAGGACTTAGTTTGTCGGCACGTGGGAAAGTGCCGCAGTCTGGATTATCCTTCGCGATTTGAAATGAGTTTACAAGGACGTCCATGATCCCGATTAATCCGCTGGCCATGATGATCGGTTCCATGATCTTCATCTTTTCCCAGGTTTTTCTCTGGCTGTTTTTAGCCTGCCTGCTGGCTTTTCTTATCCCTCGTTACAGACGCTCCATGCTGGCGCGGCCCTGGCTGTTCGGCTTGACGTTCTTAGTGCTGGCGGCCGCCAGCGTGCCCTACGTCAATTTCGGGGTTACCCAATGGCTTGACTGGCGCGCACATAACCCGCGTCTGGAACGTGAAGAGGTGCTGGGCGATCTGGTGCTGCCGGCTGGCACGCAGGTCCAGCTGGAAGACGTCAAACCCTTTAACGACCTGAGTGGTACTCCGCAGCCTTACGGCATGCAGAGCCTCAAGCACGCCGACTTCGAACGCACGCCTGGTAACATCATGGGCATACCTGTGCGTTGGCTCGAGCTGTGGCAGGGCCATGGTTCGGCGACGGTGGAAATATTGGCGGCTACCGATTTGCAAGGCTGGAGGTGTGAGCCGGGCAAGGTCGAGTTCCGCTTTCCATCCGGCGCTCATTTCAAGTTCTCCGAATGGCGTTTGAACCGCTGCACGCTGGCGCCAGGCAGCAAGCAGGGAGGCATTGTCTGGCCGGGATCGTTGACGGTGTCTTCCTCCTCGGGCGATAGCTGGGAGCTGGGGACGGACACGCCGACACGCCTGCTGGGACTGGAACTGAGATGGCTGAGCATGCGCCTGAACAAGCCTGACGGTGATGTGCTCAAGTGGAGCGGTGAATTGAACAGTGCAGCCGATTTCGGCCCTGTTCACTATCCTGTCGGCGCTCAAGTCAGCAGTTTTCAAGGCTACCTGCTCTTCAGCCCGCCACCTGAAGCACAGGCCCTGGATCGGCGCACGGGAACGCCCATCGAGTCTGATCATTCGGTTATGCAGAGTGCTGATGGGAAGGTTCTGGATGTGCGCCCGAATGGCGAAGTGGGTGTGTGGTTTTATGATGAGATTGTGGTTCCTTGATGGCGAGTCTCAGGGCCGTTGAAGGCTTATCAAGTTCGCATCAGTCTTTGATGGATATATCAGTTATGGAGAACTCATCATGTTCGCGACAGGGATTACGCTATTCGCAGTAGGTTTGGGCACTGGAAATCCCGGCTTATGGATACCGGGCTGTGCCTTGATGGCGGCAGGGTGTTTTAAAACAATCAATTGTCGGGACTGGCGGGAAGGAACATCGGTCAAAGCTTCCGGGCGAGGTCAACCAGACTGAGAGTGGCTGGCGCCAAAAAACATTGGCGCTTGGCTTTTCAGGCGAATTCAGTAAGATTGCGTTTTTTGGATCCAATAAGGATCTATCACCTACTCAAGCAAGCCATTGCCAGCAGCGATAGCTCACCCATTCGGGCAAAGTGCTGAAAGGAAGTCCACCAGTATGATGCCCGACGAAGCTTTACGTGTTACCCGCTGGATGACCTGCCTCTCCATCACTACTGTGATTCTGGGTTCGATATTCGCACTCTATTTGCTGCAAAAGCCTAGCTCCTCCTTCGTCCCATCGTATTTGCTCTCGTTCGCCGTGATGTGGTTCACCAACCTGGTTTCAATGATGCTGAACGTTATTTACTGGTCTGTCCGCCGAGGGCCGAAATGGCTTTCGGTCACGCTGCTGATTCAAGCAGGGATGTGTTTAGCCCCTTTTGTTGTATCCCTCTTCGGGGATTATTTCTTCGGCTGAGCGGTTGCAATCCGGAACGGGTAAGTAGCAGTCACGCTGTCATGAACGCAAAGGCTATGAAGCATCCAGGTTGCTGCAAGTGAAGGCTTTATCTATTGCGGCAATTGACTTTAGTGGCGTGAACCACGCCGCAGCGATGATTCGTTGTTTGGGCAAAGCTAATTGGAAAGGATATACATCGGTATGATATCCCACGGCGTTTTACGTTTTACCCGCTGGATTGCCTGCCTCTCGATCACTACTGTGATTCTGGGTACGATATTCGCACTCTATGTACTGCAATTGCCTAGCTCTGCCTTCGTCCCGTCGTCTCTCCTGTCGTTCGCCGTTATGTGGCTCACCAACCTGATTTCAATGGCGCTGAACGCTATTTACTGGTTTGTCCGCCGAGGGCCGAAAGGGCTCTCGGTGACGCTGCTGATTCAAGGAGGGCTAACGGTAGCCGGGTTTCTTGCACTGAGGTATCCGAATTATTTATTCGGCTGACCGGTTTCACCCCGGCTCGGGTGATTAGCAGTTAAGAAACACATCGTCGTGCGACGGGGATTGATATTGATGAAAAATTTCTGATCCAGGGATCACGTCACTAAAGAACGTATGGCAGCTCAGACCAGTTGTCAGTTAATAAACAGTTACTGGCGCAGTTTAAAGATAAGAATTTTGTTTGCCGCAGTGAGACGGATTTTTTGCCGAAAGAGTCCCCCGCGGCGGCGCAGGCTTTCAGGCAACTGGTGGAGTACGCCTCGAAAGGGGACCAAACCGAAAACTTCTGGATGGATAAAGAGCATAAAGAAAAGCGTGAGAGTTTACTCGCTGCTGCCGTGAAAGAGGGAAGCTGGAAGGCCATATATCTCGACAGTGTCTGGACGCTGCGTTATCCGGCCAGCCCCGAAAAAGCTGCCGCAGCGTCAGATACAATCAACGAATTTGTTCAACAGGGTGTACCAATTGTAGTCTCTGCCTATGGAGCCTCTCTTTATGGCCGGGACTATGACGCGATGTACAAGCTGCTTTCTGAAGCCGTTGATCGCGGCAGCCCGCAGGCGATGGCATCAGTCGGGGGAAATATCGTCCCGCAGGCGAAAGAGCTTCATCCTGTTGGCAAACAGATGCTTGAGTGTGCGGTAAAACAGGGTTATGCCCCGGCCTACATGAGCTTGGGTAAACTGGCCTGGATGGAAGGGCGTCGTTTGGATGCCTACCGCTTGTGGGAAAAAGGCGTCAATGAAGGATGTGCGTCATGCACCGAGTACCTTGAGTCAATTGGACGGGTGCGTCGGGGCTATACGCCTGCAACGCCGATGCTGGATTTGGTCCCCGAGCTTGCAGTAATTAACGCATTCTACGAGAACAATTTCTTCTACGAACTGAGTGAGCTCAGGGATTTCGAGCGCCCGCTTCCTGAAGAACTCGCCTTTCATCTGGATGACAAAGAACTCCTTAAATTGCTGGAATTAGAGCAACGTACTCAGTATTGAATTGTTAAACCATTGTGCGGTGCGGAAAACCTATTTTCTGCACCTGAACCAAGGCGCTGCAAATAACTCCATCCCCACCATCACGGATGTAATCATTGGCGTAATAAAAATTATGACGATCACATTTAAAGCAGCGTGCCGTTTTGCCGTGTTCGCTGCTGTTGCATCGCTTCTTTCAGGCTGCGTGTCAGAGCTCATCAGTGCCAGGCAGCAGGCGCTCGATCTTCCGTTGCAGATCACCATTCGGGTACTCGATGAAAATGGTCAGCCCATTCCCGATACGGTCGCGCTCGCCGTACAGCCCCTCAACGTGGGAGAGAAACTGTTCTGTATTAACTTGTATGGTGGAAGCTGCGCGACGTTCTGGAACATGCACGTTTTCAAGGGGGAGGTCGGCCCTGATGGTGAGGAGACCTTTCCAATAAAGTACGCGACCAGTCTGACCGTCCAGGTGGCCCTCCCTTGCTCCGACCCCAAAGGAAATCGCAGGTACTTCACCCGGCATATCAAATGGAGTGATCTTTCAACGCAGCGAGTATTCATCATGGACGGTGATTGGGATCCTGCAAAGGGATACTACGCAGGCTCTCTACCTTGCTCCACAACCACGCCGCCGCTTAGGGGCTGGGATGATTATTATTGATGCAACTCCATCTACCCTTCAGGGGAGTGACGATCTCAGGTGTCGCCGTCATTCATCACAATAATACCAACATGGTATGAAAGTGGATGCCGCTATACGGTGATCAGCTAGCAGTGATGGCTTTTTGTAATTCCCCGGTTGAACCTGGCCGATATATTCCAGTCTGTATGCGTGATTCGTAATTCTCCGACTTCAAGGACGACCACCGTTATGCCTTTCTCAGCTTTTGATCGACTCAATAAACTTGCAGCTGTATGTGTTCTGCTTGGCACAATAATGGCGTTACCAGGTTGTGATAATTCTAATTCGTCCGGCAACTCCCAGGCTCCTGCCACCACTGAGGCGGAATCGGCTCAAGCCGTAGAGCAGCAAAAATTCAACTTGTATGTGAAGGCTTACAACCGCTTGCTGGACGACACTTTTGGGCTGCTTGGAAGCATCAGGTTATACGGCGAGATGGAACTTGATCGAGCCAAACCGACTGACATGTTCCATGCTCCGACGTCCAACAGCCATTACACGGATGCCATCAATGCGCTGAAGCAGGGCCGTGCGCTATCTGCCGCAGGCTCGGAAGATGCAGACGCAGCCGCTGATGCTTTACTGAAAACCTTGCCTGTTGTCGTTACACGCATTGATGAGATCGCGCCTTACTTTAACGGTGGCGCCTATCGAGAGGATAAGCTGGCGAAGGGCAGAGCCCAGGACCCGGCGACTCGAGCAGCGTTCCAGGACGCCATGGACAGCTTGGGGCAGATGGATCAAGCACTGTCGACTCATCAACGGCGAGTTCAGGCAGAAGAGGCTGAAGCTCTTCGCAAAGAAGGCAACATGCCAGCTTACTATATGCTCAACAGCCTGATGCTCGGGACCGATATGGTAAATGCCATGAGCCAGAAGGACGTGGCGAAGGCCGACACCATCGTGCCGAACCTGGAGGCTTCACTGGAAGAACTGCGCAAGTCGCTAATCGACTACAAGGATCCTGTGACGAAGAGCAGCATGAGCATTGTGCAAAGTGCGTTGACCAACTCCATCGGCTTCATGCGGCAATACAAAGAGCTTAAACATGACTCTTCTATCAAAGCGATGATGGACTCCTACAATGCAGCAGTGGGTGCAGCAAACAATCTGCGATAGTTCCAGTCGACGGCAGCAGGAGAGCGCGCTTTGATTTTGGCGTGTCTCTTCTGGAGAATTGCACGAGTGAGGTGCCCTTAGCCCGGCATCGCTACCTTCGTCGCAGAACTGCGCTGAAGAGTCTCTTCAGCGCGCTCAGCTAGCTTGTGCATTTCAGGCGCTGCCGTCGAGGCCATGCATATGAGCAACAACCTGCATAAAGACCCAGGCATCACCTTTTTCGTAGGTCTCCAGCGCTTCGCTGCCGCCGAGAAACGGGTAGGGCTTCGGGATGTAGACCTGATCTTCAGCAAGGGGGCCCAGATGCTGGAATAATTCGGCGACGTGATCCGACCTCAGGACGTGCAGATCGAACCCCGGTTCTTTCAGTATCTCGGATTCAAACTCTTCGACTGACTCAAAGCTTCCATACGACTTCGCCGCGCGCTTGAAGGGGTGCAGGACGATATAGTCCTGGTCGTCCGGGCTGCGAAGGAAGAAATGACCGAGGCTTGAGTAACCGACAACCTCAGTGTGCTCCGGGAAGCTGGGTGCCCATGCACCCAGATCGCTTGAGGGGCGAGCCGAAAAGAGTGTGTAGAGAACAGGTCCGGATGGCTTTCCGAATATTTTAGAGAAAAGTCCCAAGGGGGAAACCTCAAGTCGGGCGCATCGTCTCAGGAGCGCGCCTGTGAATTTTGTGGTCGTCACTATTGAGAGCCACACTCGATTTAGCGGATTACTTCAGATCTCATGTCTCGCGTGATGACTTTCACACCGTTCCAGTCGGAGCCGGAACCGTTAAATGATAAAAGAGAGTCCTCAATATGCTGACCGCCTATACCAAGTATATGGCTGACGAAGTTACCATAGTGTGTAGGGCAGTGGAATCAATGTGTGGTGAGGTGTCGAATACCGTCGCGGCACCTACCCAATGATGAGAGGGTGGAGTTCTTTCAGTAGGCTGATGAGGTGTGCATGAAGGCAGTCAGGGTGTTGATACGAGTTTTTCTGTATGGAATTTTTGTCTTTTGCCTACTCACCTATACGTTTATGCAAGGGTCAGAGTATGACTGGATGGGGCCCGATTACGTTATAGAGGATAATTCGAATGACAGGGGGCCTATAAGATTTCTAGCGGTGGCAATTGCCTTATTCACTCAGTTTTTGATTTATGTGAGCTGTTCCAGGAAAGAAGCCGCAATGACTGTTGTATTGCTTGCGGTTGTGGTTGTTGTTTATTGGTGATCGGTATGCCCGCCTGATAGATAGGCGGATTTGCAGTCCCCATGCAAATCATCAAGCGGGTGCATACCGATCTGTCACTCCGGGTAGTACAGCCACGTGCGGTGCTCCGGCAAATTATTCAGCCGTGCCTTGGCGCCATTCCACTTCAAAGCGATAGTTGACATCCACCTTGCTGGCATCTACCGGCAGATCAGACTTGGTCAGCACAAACTCGAACGCCGGTTCGAAGTATCCATCCCGCAGGATTTCACCCGCCAGTATCTCCACTTCATACCAGCCATTCTCGACTTCAATCGTCGCTCTGTTGGGTTGCTGATAGCGCTCGAGCAACTCATCGAGGTTGTCCTCCGTGAACGCCTGCAGGATGCGCCACGTGTAAAGGTGGATGCGGCCGTGCTCCACATGCAACGAATAACCGCCGCGCCGATGCTGGATCCGATCTTCGTACCGAGGCATTTCAGGTTCAGTGCCTGCCAACGTGAAGACAATATTGTAAGGGTGATTTTCCACTCCGATGAGGGGGATGAGGACACCTTCAAGAACGGCCTTGTCGCCACTTTCATTGGAAGTAAACTCGCTAGCCAGGTCATCGGGAAGTTGATGCTCGTGCTTGAAACGTTTGAGGAGTTGCAAGTCACTCAGCAGGAAGTAGTCAATCACGTCATTAAGGACTTCGGAAAACGTATATTGCATGAGGAGGTATCCTTGATGTCACGGCGCGAAAATGAAAACTAGTCAAGTATTGGCGAGTCCGTTTCTTTCATTACCCACGCTAATGCTGCATCAGGTAGCGCTCTACAAGGGCATACCCTGAGATACCCATATCAAGGTGATTGCGGTACTCGTCAATCGGCAGCATCCGAACAGGGTAACCTGAGCGGTATAAATTACCTGCCATATTGAATTCAAAATCCACCAGGTCTGGCTCATCCAGCACACCGCTACCGAGCCATGGCCACTCGCCGGACAAACATTTTCCGACGGCTGTAAAAATCATGGTAAAGGGCCCGCAGTGCTCTTCAAACACCAGGTACTTGTTTTCATCAGGAAGGCGTTGGTCTGTGCCTACTGAGACCACACAGAATGCAAATACATTCTTGAATTTGCCTTCTTCACTCTCGATACCCATCCATATAGCTTGACACACCGCACCCCGGCCATCGCTCATAGGGATGACGAAATAATCACCTTTATTCACTGTTTTTTTAGCGTTCATAAACACCCTGACATCAACAAATACCGACCCTGTTTGTACCTTGCCAGCCCTGTCTGGCAATCCCCTTGTACCGCAAGTGCTCCATGCCCCTTAGCTAGCCAACCATGGGCGGCGCATTTATGAGCACAGTCGAGGAGTGCAGTTCCACGTCATCAAGGCTTCGTAATCTTCAACCGCCATCGGACATGATAACCGTCCGAATTCGGGGCGCTGCCACGCATGTGGCTCGCGCATTATGGTGTCACCCGTCGCAATTTCCTGCGCATGAGATTGACTGCACGTCGTCGAGATCGTTAACTGTATGCATGTACAGTCATTCTTCGCAAGGTCAGCCTAATGAGTATCACCATCCTTGGTCCCATATCGGCCGGGGGCGAAAAGCTCCCGCTTTATTCCTTTCATGCATCCGCGGGCTTGCCGTCGCTGGCCGCCGATCACGTCGAAAAGCACATCTCACTGGATGAGTTGTTCGACGTCCCGACACCCGATCTGTACATGGTGAAAATTGAGGAGGACAGCATGCAGGGGGTGGGGATTTTCTCCGGGGATCTTCTGATCGTAGATCGCAGTCTTTACGCGGAACATGGCGACATCGTCATCGCAGCGCTCAATGCTGAACCCCTCTGCAAGCGGCTGCATATGCGTGAGAACACATGCATGCTTACCTCGGAAAACAGCAAATACCCACCACGCCACGTGATGGAATGCGACGAGCTGGTGATCTGGGGTGTCGTGAAGCACAGCGTGCGCGTTCATGGCAAATTGTGAACCTGTATCTGCGCTTAGACTGATAGATGACTCGTGCCGGCCAGGTCAGCCTCCACATGGATACCCGGCGAGGTGCTCCAGTACGGCACGCGACGGGGGGATTCGAGCCGCTCCAGAATGGCCGAAACCGACGTTGTGACCTAACATCGACCCTCACTCTCTGCTCACAAGGCTGCGCCATGTTGCCCCAACGTATCCACTCACCTTCGTTGCACGACCTGCAAACCACCGTGGCCGAACTGCTCGGCAACAGTGACGAACACGTCGTGGTGCAGTTCTTGGCGCCCGAGCAATACCCGGCACCGATATTGGCAGCGCTGGATGCCTTGTGCGCACAACACGGCCATCGCCTCGACGTGCGCTTCTACGGGCACTACGCCGCCGACCAGCCCTTCGACGGTCGCACACTCGAAGCCCTGCCTCATGTGCAGACCTTGACCCTCGATTGCCTCTATCACGCCGAACGGCTTGAGACGCTGGCAAGCCTTGCGCACCTGGGCAGCCTGGCGCTAGGCGTGGACAAGCTTGACCTGAACCCGATATTGGCCTTGAGCAACCTGCAAAACCTGACCATGCTGCGGGTTTTCCAGGAAGTGGGGCCAAAGCTGGACCTCGCTTCGGTCAGCCGCCTGGCCCACCTGCGGGTGCTGCACCTGAATGCAAAAACCCAGGGGCTGAAGCCGCTGGAAGCGCTTACTGGACTGACCGAACTCAGCCTGTGGCGACAGCCGGCCACTACCACGTTTGAGGTGGTCTCGAGGTTATCCGGTTTGGAGACTCTTTCCATCGGTTTTGGCAGCCGTAAGGCGATGCCGGAGTTGTTCAGTGACAGCGTTACGCACTTGAGCCTGCTCCGGGTGCGCGGGTTGCAAGCGCTGGAGCTTGGACGCTTTCCCAGTCTTGAGGTGTTGGAGATTGAGGATCAGCCGCACTTGGGTGAGCTGGTTTTGGGGTCGTGTAGCAGGTTGCGGGCGTTGCGTTTGGCTAATCTCAAGTCGCTTGGGCGGATTGACGGGTTGGGTGAAGTGCCGGTGGGCAAGTTGTCGATTTATAAAACGCCGGGGTTGGATTTGCTGGCTTTGCTTGATCAGCCGTTGCCAGAGTTGAAAGCTGTGCGGTTGGTGAGTGGTAAGCGGGGGGTTGATCAGGAGATTGAGGCGAGGCGCGAGACGCTAGGGCTCGCGTTGGTGAAAGGGATTTTTGAAGAATGAGAGATGTTGGTTTACCGGACTTTGCAAGAGCATATTGTGCCCGCTTAATCTAAGTAAGAGCTTCATTGGCGCATGGACATCCTGGCGATAAGGGTGCTTGCTCCCGCTTAAAAACTCTCGGACACCGCCGCCCTTAATGCCGGAGTTCGATAGGTGTGTTCGCCGTCCGCTTACAGAAAACTTGATGACACTGACTTAAGTTCCCGAATTAGTCCGATGAGTTGTCACTGCTTGGCCCGACCGCGAAAGTGGCGGCAGGCTACTCGATCCCTTACAGCCCGCACTCCTTGGTAATAGGCTCTAAGACGAGCGAAGCAGGCGCCTTTCCGGTCTTAATGTCTAGCACCTCCAAATAGCAACCAGACTTGGGCGCTGAGTGGGTAATCTGATAGGTCGCTCCAGCTTCAGGGATGAAGCTACTGATGTTCATGCAACTCCTTTGAATCGCCGACGGGTCGGTGGTCTAGCGCTGCTTGGTTCCGGTACTAAGAGCGGTGAGGTAGATGCGCCTGTCAGGCTCTACCAAAAATTGATTCTTTTCGCTCTCTGACTGTGAAACACGGCCCAGCACGCCGGTATCTTTTGTGTCCAGGCAATGGGCGTCGTGATAAGCCCAGTATGCCTGGAAGCCACCGGACATCAGGTTGTTGTTGCCCCACTTGGCATCAAGGGTGGCGTGAGGCGCTGTCAGCGCCGGTTGCTGGTAGTGACCAACGCAGCCAGTAAGCAGAAGCGCACAACTAATTAGAGAAAACTTATTCATCGTCGCATCAGGCACAGGTTTGAGCGCGGCAAGAAATCAGGAGATTTTGACCGCTCAGGATTGAATCCACAGGATCGTCAGGTTAACGCCCTCTATTCGGGTTTCCAAGCCTTCCAATATCCGCAGAATTAGCGTCAGCAGAATTGGTCCACCCAGGCCGTCAAAGGTTGAATCAAAAAATACATGCTTTAAACAGGCCTACCTTTGAATTGCATCGGGCTGCATTCATGTAAAGGCCGTTTCAGCAAGGAGGAGTGGGTATGTCAGCGTCAACGAAGAGCGCGCCCGGATTTGCGTCTGCCGTGGTCTTGCCAGGTCAGCTTTGGTTGGAAGGGGGTAAAGATTTTCGTTGTGCTCGCCTCTGAATCGTTAATGCTGTTCAGAGTTCTGCGGGCAAGAAAAAGGGCGGTTATGCCAGGTTTCAGCTCTCAATGACCGAAGCCATTTTAACTAAGAAACCTTACAAAAACCGCCCAATCGCTTGTATCCATATGGCTCCACGACCTGGACTCGAACCAGGGACCCAGTGATTAACAGTCATCCCATGGGAAATTCGAGATTTGTCTCAAGTCCAGGTCGTGTCCTGGTCAACCGCTGGTAATCGGAACATCAGCGTTTGAAGTCAATACCACTTCTGCATCTTTTTCAGTTGTGAGACGTAGTCGCCGTCACAAGCCGAAAAGTAGAGCTTTATTTACGTGATGTCAAATGTGCGTCGATTGAATCGTTCAGCAGGGGCATCTGAATCCGTTCACCAGGCTGCGCATCTGATCCATGCCGACTTCAATGTACCCCAAGGTTGTTGAAAGATTTTTGTGGCCCATCAAATCTTTAACGGTGTGGATGTCCCTATCAGGCTCTTTCATTAGACTAGATGCGAGTGTGTGCCGGAATCTATGAGGACTTACCTTTACGTTTAATCGGTCAGACATTCGTTTATAAAAAGCTTCGAGTTGATTCATGTTCATTGTAAGTCGACAGTGTCTTACTGAGAACTTATTAATGTTAAACAGTTGCTCGCCTTTCGCCACTTTCTTCTGCGTGGCTTCGTGTGCAAGTTGCCATAATGATGGCAGCAGGGATTCATGGATGGGTATCCGTCGTTCACTAAATCCCTTTGATGTGTCAGCTGATATCAGGATGATACCTTTTGGTAGATCGATATCTTCTCTTTTTATGCTTAACAGCTCGCCCGCGCGTATGCCCGTGTAAAGCAGGGTGTCGAAAACGGTTGACCAGAACCAGGCTGGATAAAAGTAGCTTCGATGGAATGGGGTAGCCTCTTCGCGCTCCGCGCTAGCCAGGTATCTCTGACCTCGATCAATGACTTCTGAATCAACGGTTTTTTTGGGACGTTTCGGGCATTTCACACTGCAGTTGTCGAAGGGGTTCTTGGTCAGCCCGATGAGGCCAAAATCTATCGCAAACTGGTACATGCTGCGCAGGTGGCGGATGTAGGTGTTCCAGCTAACCTCTTTTATCGTGACCCGCAGGACCTGCTCACGCCACTTGTTGATGGTCTTCCTGTCGATCTCCTCCACGATGCAATCGCCGATGTAACGGATCAGAGCCCGGCAAGCTACGCCGTAGGATTGTTTGCTGCTGGGCTTAAGGTCTTTATCGTCAAGGTAGGCTGTTAAAAGATCAGATATCGAATACATTGTTATCTTCTTTATGGATTGATGATCGTTAAGTAAGGATTGTTGTAGGGCTTTTCGGTGAATATCACCGAGTAGTCCTGTAGCAGGTAGCCTTTGACACTGCGGGTTTTTCTGGGGCCTTTGACCTCGCATGTCCATATGTTCAAACCGTCATCGCGTTTTTTGTGTATGCCCAGTTTTTCAAAGGCACGCTGCACTAATCGCCAGTCGCTAAGCGACTCTGCCTTGGCGAGCTGCATAAGTTCTGGGTGTTCTTGAGCATAACGCTGGAATATTTCTGGCGTCACTATGAAAGCTGTATCAGCTACTGAGTGTATTTTTGCTTTCGCATCGTTGATGATGATTCTGTGTTCGATGACTCCTTGTCTAACCCATCTAATGAATTCGTCGCCGAGTTTATTCCTGTTATTCGAAATGTGTAGTGGGTTAGTGTCGAGAGAGACGATTCGTACGTCATGTTCGGATGTTGTTGTAGGCGGGTGGTGAATTATATTTTCTTCCTTCGGAAGTGTTCTTACAGTCTGCTCGGAAGTTTCCTGCATACCTAAAAGCGTAAGAAGGTCGTCCACGGCGTCGCCGGGATCAGGTACTGCCAGAGGAGCCGGGGATGGGTTCAACGTTATAGCTTGGGAATCAACCAATGCCGGCTGGTCATTAATGACAGGCTCTTCGTTATTCTTGTCAGTAGCCGATGCGTGCTCAGTAACGGTGCCCACGAAGGTCGCGGGGCGCTCATCCCCAGACCAGATCAGTGCCGGCGACAGCTTCAGAAAGGTCAGCGTCATCTGCCAGTGACCGCTGTCAACATAGGCTTTCCAGATCGCCTTGCCTTCGGCATTCGGCTGGATGATCCCGTGGTCCTGAAGGATGTTGAAAAACGTAGAGTTCGAACTGGGAATGCCCTCGATACCCTGAGCCAGTAAATAGGCCCTGAGCTTGTCGGCAACAGTCTTGCTCACCAACCACAGACCATCCTGCGTCAGCCATCCATCTGAGGCTTCGGGCTGGTTCAGCTTGAGTTGATCGTTCACCAGATGCCGCAGTCCATCGACCAGTTGCCGCTGCAACGACTGCTTAGGCGCATCCACCGCACGGATAGGGTTGCCACCCAACTCTTGAGCAACTGATGCTCGATCTGCCTGGATGACCAACTCACCCAAAATACCCGCGTGCTCGTATTGACCAGCGAGCACATAAACAAGCGCCGACCACAGCTCTGGAAAACCACTGAGCCAGTCCATGATCCTTGCGCTCAGCACCTGGTTATAAATCAACCCGGCTGCCGCAGCATGTAGCTTGTAATCCCTGTCTTCGACGAAGCGAAAACGGTAATCGCCCTTGATCGCCCCATGCCACGGGTGCCAGCGCTTGCCTGATGCAAGACTGACTTCAACGTCCACGGCAACCTTGCCGATGTCGTGGAGCAGGGCAGCATAGGCAATGCCTGCAGTCCACGCTTCAGTCTGCGCGGCCTGAGTTTCCGGATTGGTACCGAGGGGAAGCAGATACGACTGCCGCATCTTCAATGCGTAGGCGACAATCTCCAGCCCGTGATCGAGCATCCCACCGTGATACGCATGGTGGTGATTCCTGGACGCAGGGAGATGCTGTACCAGCTCGGCAAAGCGATGCAGGGGCTCAAGGTACAAACGATCAAATTGCTGACGGGAGAGGGAAGTGCGTTGCCAGATATGCTCGATGAGCTTCGTTCGGCGAGGTGTGGCCATCAACGCCTTGGCTGACTCTGCACGAAGGCAGCCGATCGCCAGATCTGCAGCAGGCTCCGGAACAGGCGAGCCTTTTGTTTTTCTCCATTTCAGTGTCCAACCCATACCACCCTCGGCGACAGCCTCGGAAGAGCCTTTTGCTCTTCACCTCAAACCCAGCCCTTTGCGGGTAAGGCTCTTACCCTTGGCTTCCATTCCCTTGCTTTGCCATTCCTTTTGGCTGGTGGGGTTATGGCCTTTTGGGTGGGAGGGGATCAATGGGGAAACTGGTTTTGGATATTAAGGAAACCGGCCTTATGGCGTTGTGATCCTCGTATTCCTCTGGGCCACTCAATGTCGTTAATTGCACGATTAAAGGCGATACGACATCATCGACAATTTAGGGTGTCTGATGTTCTCAGGCGCGCCAGTTCGCAGGGAGCAAGGGATGTTCAGGAGATTGAAGGAGTTTAGAGAGTGGTTTCGATCCGAGGCGGTCGCGAAGCAGGACTTCAAAGAGGATGTGCAGGAATCGAGCGAGCGCGCGCCCTACAGGGAGGCTGTAGCCAGTTTACCGTCCGACATACTCGGTTACTGGCATAAGGCGTTAACGGAGGATGATCTTCTCGGGCTGCAGTCAACCGATGTACGCATTCCGCTTAAGAATCATGCCCGACTGGCGTGGCAGAATTTCGACTTAGGTTACGGGACGCGCCCGACAAAAGCGTTGGCGGTGATCACTGCGCGGGCCGCAGAGGATCGGCGAAAGCAAGAAGCCGAGGCGTTACAGGCCTTGGAGGAGGACCCAGAAAGCGCGGATGACTCTGGTGAGGTAGACACGCGTATTCCTATGGCGCTGGTGTTCCACCACGCTACATCAGCTGACGAAATTCAGGTCACTTGGCCTGATCCGGTTGATAAGCCGGTGAAGGGTAAGAAGAGCTCACGTCCCAAAGTGACCAAACTGAACATAGCGTTCTGGTTCCCCTTTGACCTTAACGACGCCAACCAAGTATGCCTTCCTCGTGATTTGAACGATTGTCGCCCGAGGGTCGTCAGGCAATGGCTTGAGCCGCAGCCTCTTATCGCTTTCAACGACTTGCCTCCACCAATCGGACACTACGACAGCTACCGCGAGGAGCTGAAATCATTTATCGACACCCTGCGGCACAGCACGGATTTGCGGACATATGTCGATGCTTGTTTTGCTCTTTTCAAGCGGATTCAAGCCGATGGGGCAGAGACAGGTCTAGCCACTATATCCGGGCAGTGGATTGCGGTACCAAGACAACCTAGTTATGCGACCCGGGCGTTAGAAGGCGTTTACAAGGCGATGCCGCAGGCCACCTCTATTGGTGCACTCGGACAACTAATACTGCCTGGTCGCCACCGTTCAGCCATTCAGGTGGGGTGCCCGAGTCCCGCGTCAGTAATTGCCCGGCACGTGGCGATGGTCGACAAAGCTGCCAACATTCAGAAGCCTGATGAAAAACGTTCCGCTGACCCTCTGAATGACTCACAGCGAAGGGCCCTGCACACCTACGGACAACTGGCGAGCGGGACCGGGGTTCTCGCAGTGAGTGGGCCGCCAGGGACCGGAAAAACCGCGATGTTGCGGGCGATGATTGCGAACCAGTGGGTCTTAGCTGCTTACGATAGCGCCCAGCATTGTCCTGTGACGTTTGTATGTGGCGCTACCAATCAGAGCGTTGAGAACGTTATGGGTACATTCGACGGCGCTGCTGGTAACAAACACCCATTGGCCCGACGTTGGTTGAATCCAGTCGGGAAGAACCTACTGGGGTTTACCGCAAGTGCACCTTCGAAGGCTAAAAGTAGGTCGCATCGCAAGAAATTCACCACGCTGGAAATCAGGAAGAGCCGCTTGCATACCTTCGGTATTGGTTCCTCAAGCCTGCATTTACCATATAAAGACTTTGCAGCGGCGGCCTACGCGCTGGCGGGGCACTTCGAAGACGCGTTTACTAAACTGAGGCCTTTATTTGACTCGCTCTTCAGCGTCGAGCAAAAGCTCTTGGTCAGTGACATAACGCGCAAGATCCGTCTAGCTCAGAAGGCCGCGTCGAAAGATGCGTTGCCTTCCAGGGATGAATTTCACGGTTATTTGGACGCACTCGCTGAGGTTTTGCATAGTGGCCTGCGTTGCGCGATTGATCGGCAGAGTGATGTCGAACCTTTGACGGATCTGACTGAGCTGACTTCCAGCTTTCCGAGCGAGGCGTGGTCCTCCCATTGGGTAGAAGACATCCTTACTGAACTGCGTGCTGCCTCCAGCCCTGAACATGTTCAGATGCAGTATCAGAAGTTACTTGATGTTGTTTGGAGACCGATCATATTTCAGTTGGCAGCCAGATATTGGGAGACCCGCTGGCTCGCCGACGTTGTGGCATCCCCAGAGCCTGCTAACCGAAGAGCTGCGCTGAGACGTTCGGCCATGCTATTCCCATGCATAGTGGCCACGCTGCACAGCGCACCGCGTTTGTTGACCCAAGCGGGGGAACCGCTTTTTGATTTTCTTGATATGTTGATTATCGACGAGGCCGGCCAGGCGGCTCCGGAGTTAGGCGTGCCAGTTTTAAGCCTCGCCAGAAGAGCAGTGATCGTTGGCGATATGAAGCAGCTTTCTCCTGTCTCCTCGGTCACGCCGGAGGTGGATGCTCGACAAGTACGAGATCGCTGGCCTGATTCGGACCGTTTGCTCGATCTGCGGCAACGCGGGGCTGACTCTGCAACCGGCTCAATCATGAAATTGGCGGCTACCGGAGCCTCTTTTGCCGAATCGATGCCTGATGGACGGCTGCGGGACGGATTGTTGTTACGAGAGCACTACCGGTGCACTGAGTCGATCATCAATGTTTGCATCGATCTGTTGTATCACGACCATGATCGTGATTCTGATGGGCGATTGCTCGAGCGAGAGTTGGTGCCAAAAATCCCCGATCCGCAACCAGGTCTGTTTGCGGATGCAGATCTGCCACTCCTTGATGGCAAGCCGGAGGAGGAGTTGCGTAAGCGCATGAAAGCCTCTTATCCGTTGCCGCCGCTTGGGTTCTATCAGACTGGGGGACCGAATGACGAACCCAGTAAAGGTGACTCCTGGTCTAATCCCGGAGAGGCGAGGGCGATCGTAGATTGGCTAAAACAAAATGGGCCACCATTGGCCAGATGGGCGGCACGGGTCGAGGGCAATCCTGATCAGCCGATCGCGTTGGAGAAAATTGTCGCGATTGTGACGCCGTTTCGGGGGCAAGTTGAAGCCATCAGAAACTGTATCCGCGAGGAGTTGGATGCCAATGACGACAACTTGAGCGGGCGTCTAACCATTGGCACTGTCCATACGTTGCAAGGTGCTGAAAAGCCGGTGGTGCTCTTCAGCTCCGTTAACAGGGAAAGCCGTGCTAACTGCAGAACTGACACCAACCATCGCGAACGGGTGTTTATCGACCGGGACGATGGTCGCTTGCTCAACGTAGCGATCAGCCGTGCTCAGAAGAGCTTCATACTGTTTGGTCATTCTGATCTCTTCTTTTCCCAGCAGGCGATGGATCCGGCCAACGATCTGCCTTCCGCCGTTGTAGGCAGATGCCTTGCCGGTGTCCGCGAGCCGGAACATGAGAGGATGACTGGCGCCCCTCGAACACCAGCTTGCAAGCTGGGGCCCCACACTCTAATGGTCGTGGAGTCTGTTCATAAAGCCAAAATTATCCAGAATCTTGTGCCTGCTGGAACACAGGTATTCGGTTGCGGCGGCCATATCCGCGACCTACCAGGTCCAGGTGCTATTCGATGGCAGGATGGACTCCACCCCCGTTGGCAAATGAGCCAGCGGGAGGGTGGCGACCTCACAACCGCGTTGCGTAATGCCGGCAGCCGCTTGCTGCAATGCAAGGAACTAGTCCTCGGCACAGACGACGATGCTCAAGGTGAAGCAATCGCCTGGCACATGATCCAAGTCCTAAAAGATGCTCCTTGGTTTGTCCATGTGAGGCAGGTGCGCCGCGTGCGCTTTCACTCGCTGACTGAACCGGATATGAAGCAGGCCTTTGAGGAAGGCAAGCTGGTAGTTGTAGAGGGGGCTACCCCGGAAGAGCGTGCTGCGAGTATGTGTCGCGCGCTAAATATGGGCTTGGCGTACGGTGCCATCGCTCTGCGGGTCTTGGATAACCTGATCGGCTCAGTTTACCTGCGCCACGGAATTCCCGGCGGGGGCCGGGTAAAGGGCCCGCTATTGAGAGCCTTAGCGGCACATGGCGACTCTAAGGAAAGGCCGGGTAAAAGATTCGGCATCGCAATCACGCTGTTGGTCAATGACACGGCGGTGCCCGCGCGTCTGATGGTACTTCGTGGGACAGAGGGGTGGCGCAGGTGGGGGACGGACGTCGAAGAAAATGCATCACTTGTGTCTGCGGCACTGAAGGATGCTGTCGTTTCAACTACGCCATGTCTTATCGAGCACAACACTGAACTGCTGCCACCCATGGAGCAACTCGGTACGAACCAGGTATTGCAGGAGGCATTTCGGCGCTTTGGTTGGCTACCCTCCGAGACTATGACAGCACTGCAGAGGCTGTATGAGTTACGCGCAGATACTGATGAATCTAAACCGCTTCCTCGTAATGGCGCTTGGGCAACTCTGGATGACCAAGGACGCCTATGCCTGACAGAGGCCGGCCGGAACCTTGCAAACAAGCTTTTAGGGAGCTCCTGGCTAGAGCAAATCAGTGCCAATGAATTATTGATCGCGTTCGATGAGGCGCTAACCCGCTTGTCTTGGCATGCTGATGCCTGTGAGCAGGACTACGTTGAGTTCCTTCGCACTTGGGCCGCGAGGTTTGACGATTGCCGTCCCGCACAGGAATGCTCGACTCCAATCGTTGGCCCCTACTCAGCAACGGTTGATGCACAAGGCTTCGAGATAATGTTGTTCGCCGGTCAACCATCTGTGGACTTGAGCTCTTGGAAGACGTCCAGTGTCGATATTTTACCAGCAGAGAAAAGCGAGTCTGTCGAGGCGGGGGATACACCTGAAGATTTGGGTGGGGGACGCTCCGGGGCGCACGGAGCTTTGGTCCCTCTAGATTTGGCCATCGAAGCTGATAGTGAAAAGATGGCTGGTTTCTCACCCCGGCAGCGGCAGCTTTACGCAATGATGTCGAAGCTGATGCTCGCCTCTTCCTTGCGTGACGGCGAGATGCACACCGTACGCCGGATTTACCCGCTGACGTGGGGGGTGGTGCGCCCTATTGAGGTTGGTGTTGAAGTTATCACGGGCACGCAGGGTGCATACGCCGGATGGTTTGGCATTGATCCTGAGGGGGGTGGTAGATACACGTCCTCTTGGGCTCAATCTGGAGTAGAAGCTTTACTTGGTGCGCAGGCACCTCCGGTATTACAAGTCGTGGCTCAGGACAATGCCACACGAACCCATTCTCTGCTTGAGCCGACAGTCGATCAGTTATTGGCCTGGATGCATGCTCGTGGGCATGGCAGACCGTCGACTTACGGTAAGCACATTGAAGATCTTCTATGTGGGTACGAATCTGCCTTGGTGCAAGGGGAGAGTACAGATGAGTAGCGCGTTTCAAGCAATGTCTCTGATGCGCCAGGCTTACGAAGCTGCGCTGAGTAATCCGAGTGATCAAGGCGCTCAAGCCGCTTTCGCCGCCGCGCATCAGCTCCATCAGACGACGTTCGTCGACTCATTTCACGTGGGTGGTGTTACCTACCCGCGAACTGATGGCCACAAATTAAGTGAGCGTGAGGCGAGAGCGGCCATTTCGAGAGTTCTATCCATTCCCGGCTATTCGGCGGCAGATCTTCGTCCAAGTGTTATTGAGGCTGCCTATCCGCTGCAAGAAGATGTGCTCCGCGATGAGATTGAGTCAGTGATCAGGGTGGCCAATGAAATCAATCAGCTGGACTGGCGTAACGACACACTAGACCCTACCAGCAAACATGCGATTCGTGAGCTGCTGCGTATGCCGACCTTGGCAGGTGGTTACGAGACCCTCTCCAATACCAAGTCCACTGAACGCGCGCACTTATTGAGTATTTATCGTGGATACGACGCAGATCACTTGATTCCTGACAAGGTGCTTCGTGGCTCGCTGCTTAGAGGCCAATCCTTCAGTCTGAATCACAGTTTCGCGACGTTTATGCAGGACTCACAGAACAAAGGTTCGCAGCACAAGTTCGTAACTGATGAGCAGAGGAAAACCCGTAAGCTGCTGCGTGGTGATCTGCAAAGTCCTGCCAAGAACCCAACGACGGGCGAATACCTCGAACATGTTTTCAAATGGATGACGCAGGTCTACACCATGGCTGATCTAGGTGTCGATGTTGCGGTGAGGGACAGCGGCTTGGCCAACGGAAGCGAGTTCAAGAACTTCAATGTCAAAGGCTTTGCGTTGGCACAGGCAGGATTCATGACATGGGCGGAGCGCAAAGATGTCGGTCGAGCTGTGGCCGTAGCCCTGTTGATTGAGGCACGTGAATTTTATACCAGTGCTGGCTGGACAATGGATCGAGAGCTACCACTGTTCCACGACATTCCGCCTACGGTCAATCAACAGCAGGTGCCTGTGACATGAGCCTGGATATTACTGAACCCGCGAATGCTGTCGCTAATAGACGTTACCAGTTAGCAGATTTGACTGTCGCAGGTGATCAGCCGTGGTTTGCCGTCCACGTACAGGATGGTGAGGGGCATACATCTTCCTGGATTATCAGCGGTGAGTTGAACGGAGAAAGATTTGATTTCCGCCCGGAGACTTGGGTGCCTGATGCTATTCAGGCAATCGTTACCGATAGCGACGGTCAGATTTGGGCAATCACCAGCGAAGACGACCTGATTACCAATACGGATCTGGGCCATTTAGACGGCTGGCAGACGATCACGTCTCACCCGCAACTTGGTTTGAGGAGTAACTGGTTCACTCGACGTTTACGTTACATTTCGCCGGATGCAGAGAAAATCGAACTGGCTTGTTGCTTAGCCTGGGTCCACGGTAGTTTGCTGATTGGCACTTGCGATCGTCGTCTTTACCGTTGGGATTCCCATGGCACCGCTATCCTCGAATATGACGACCAACGATCAGATGTATTGGGAGGGATCAATGGCATTGTTGAGACAGCCCATGCAGTGTATGCCCTTGGTTATGCGGGCCTGATTTTGCGCCGCAGGGCCGAAGGTACCTGGCAACTTTTGTCAGGACCGTGGCCAGAGGAGGCCAATGCGTTTGTGAACCTGATCGCCGGTGTGGAGGGACCCAAAGGTGAGTTATTGGCGGTAGCGGCCGGCGGTTCGGTGATTTCGGTCTCGGGTGAGATACTTCGGACAATAGCTCAGGTCCCGGCGGAGCCACTAGGAATTACACAATTTCAACGACAGTGGTTCGTGTCCACTCTTGATGGCTGTTACGAATTACCCGGTGACGGGGATGTTGCGCTGATCAAACGCCATATTCTGATGGGTAAGGTTGTTGATGCCGGTTCATGTTTGATTGCATTTGATGCCGAGCCCCAATCTCGCGATAGCGCTGAGATCCATGTTTGGTTGCGTAACAGGTCACGAGATAGCTGGTTTCGTCAGGTGGTATGTCGCCCTTGATTAGAGGCGCGAGCCTATTAGGGGAAGTGTCCTACGCAATATAGAGAAACGGCTGATCGCAATTTGATGTTGTTTTTGCTCTTCTCTAGCCAAAGGCATTTTCGGTATTAGGAGAGGAGAGCGCCTATGGACAGGATGACTACCAAACCCGGCTTTGCGTTCCGCGCAGGTCAGTTAATGGGGACGGCACTGCGTCGGTACTCGGTAATCGAGAGGCGTCTGATTATTCGGTGTGTCGGCTGGGGCATGCATCCCGGACTGTGCCGCTGGGCTCTTCGTATTCTGAAGCTTGGTCTGATTACGCTCGCTCTGTATGTATCGTTCTGGATTGCTGCAGTTTTCTTTGGGCTGTGGGTTTTTCGGGGTATGGCTGAGCTGGGTTTGGTTCCAAAAGGGACGGCTCCTGATGAAGGCTGGGATTATGGCCACTCCGGTTTCGGGTACTACATCAACGGATACAGAGTTGATTCAGGTAATGATGAGGATGACTGAGGTAAGTGGCTCATGAGCCACTTACCTTTAGGGATTATTTTTTCAGTTTAGATGTGACGATATTCGCGCCTTCCCCTCCAGCCGCTTGACTTCCTTTTGTGCCGCCAACGAGGCCGTCAAGCGCCTTGCCTGTGCTAATTCCTGCATATCCGAGCGCTGTCATCCAGAGCATTGGCAGCACGATAAACATCGCCGCCATCACATAATTCAACAACATATCCGCCTGCGTATTGTTCATCCCCAACAGCGGATTCAGCGTCCCATGCGGCGAATCTCCGCCGTACATTGCATCCAGAATCGTCGTATCCAGCCATCGTGCGAGCTGAAACCAGAAGTCCACGAAGATCATCGAGAACTGGACGATGGACAGGGTCATGGCTGACTTGAAATCGAACGTCCCAAACGTAATCACAAGCGGTATGCAGATGATCAGGGTCATCTTCATAAACGCCATCACCATCGGCAACGCCTGTCGAACCACGTCCATCGCTGGGAAGTAGGCCATCGATCCAACACCCAATCCCACTGCGCCCGTAACACGACTTGCATCGTTGAACATCGAGCCGCCAATCTGACCGCCGTAGTCGGAGTAGACCTGCCCTTGAGTCATACGCTGTGCTCTGGGCGATGCGATCTCGCGAATGAGCGCGTCGCTCACTTCTTGAGGCGACATGAAGCTCGCCCAACTGATGAATCGCTCCGTCAGCGTAGGGTTCACCTGGCTCAGCAAGCGGTCTCTCAGACCTTTGTCTGCATCGCTCCACCATTGATTGCACATGGGGAAACCGCCGCCGTTCTTGACCTTCGGCATGGCAGCATCCCGGACCGGGTCCCATGGCCACTCCTGCCTCGGCGATCGGGAGTAGTAGTTGTCGTAATAGCCTGGTTGATTGCTGAAGTAGCTTGAACCTATCCAGTTCACGTCGTTCATGAGCTTGTCATCGAGCTTCGGACGCTTCATGAACAGCTTGGCTCGGGAGTAGGCGTAACAGTCGTTGGTGAAGTCGGCGACTTCCTGAGCGAGCAGGGGATCGTGGATTCGGGTTGTGCTGATCTCCATGCGCATCTGGCGTAGATCTGACCCACAAGGTATAGATGCGACAGCCGCGTTGGTAATCGCTTTCGAAATCCCATGCACAAAGAACCACCATGCCGGGATCTTTGCGCTCTGGTCGTTCAACGTAGTGAAGGACTTGCCCCAGCGAGTGTCCTGAGGTTGCGCAACCTGGTATTGGCATTGCTGAGATCGGCTTTCGTCAAACTTCAGGGTGGCTAGGTCGACGTTAATGAGTGGCAGGCCAGCGAACATGATCACAACGGTGGCCACCCACACGCGGTTTTCGATACGTATAACCGACAGCGCGCCTTTGTTGCCTTCGTCAGCACCCTCGCCACGCGCCTTGATCCACTCCTGAACGATGATTGCGGCAAACGCCAGGGCGTAGACCCCGGAGTCCATCAGCACTTCCCAAATCCCGTTACCGACCAGCCAGCCCACCAGTGTCAGGTAGTACTCCAGATAGTCGTTGGTATAGAGCGTCATGCTGCACCCCAGAGTCCGTGGGCATTCGCACGGGTGATCTCGAAGAGGATGCAGGTCATCGCGGCAGCGAATTCGGCGCGCCGGATTCGTCGTCTCATTTGAGGTGCGGGATTCAGCACGCGTGGACGCACCGATAGCCATGCCCAGACGAGCAGGGCGTACACGGCGAGTCGCCACGCCAATAGGTATTCGTAGGACTCAGCGCGCCAGGCTCGCCAATTTTCCAAACTACCCAGAATGTAAATGCCGTATAGGTTGATGAGTGTGGCGACGGTGATGAGCATCATCAGTAGGCCGATCACGCGCCAGTACTTAAATCTGAATACTCGGTTGCTTTTGAAATCCATGTCGTGCTCCTACAGGTTGTCCTGACTGGTAGGTTGTTGGGCGTCGTCCAGGCGGTTCATCTCTGTGTCGCCTTGGTAGATCGAGCGCGAGTTCTCTTTGCGCTCTTTGTGGCGCGCGATGATCGCCATCGGCGAATTGCTGGCCAGGGTTCTTCGCAGTTCCAGCTCGGTCTTGAGGTTGTCGATTTCGAGCTTCAAGTTCTGGCTTTCGCTGTTGATAGCGCCAGTGGCCACGTCGTTGGCGGAGACGTTGGGCTCTTTGTTGCCAGCGAGGAGGGTGCGCTGCAGCAGCAAGGCTTTCTCCAACACGCTGGACACTGCGATCTCAGACGCCAGACGTTGAGCCAGCAGCTCTTGATCCGGTTCATCACGTAGCGCTGTGACAACACCCCGGGAGATGGGCAGGGAGTTGCTACTTGCAGCGGCCAGGTTTTCCGGCGTGGTCTCTTTGCTGCCGGTGATCAGCTCTTGCAGGGCCTGCAGCTTGACGTCGTACTCCACCTGGATCAGCGGAGTAAGTCCGACGCCTGCGGTGGTGGTGGACTTGGTGCAGTCTTCACATGTTTGCTGTTGCACCTCGCCGAGTACACGATTGGCAAACTGCGCGGCCTCTTCGGGAGACTTCCAGGTGCCACACGTCATGCCGCTGTTGCAGGTGCTCTGACTGATCGCCGAGTCATCCGTAGCGCCGCGGCCGTTGAGCAGGTTGTAACCCGCTTTTGTGACCTCGCTGATGACCTTGATAGGTTGCTGATTTTTGCCACCCGCTTTGGTGCCGCCAACCCAGGGCACGCCGCTGTTACCTTTGGAGGCTTCAGCCGTCTTGGTTGCTGCCACCGCATCGCCGTTCTGGGCAACGGCCTCTTTCATGGCCTGACCTTGGGCGAGGGTGTTCCAGCCGGTCTGATTACCCGCAATGTCAGCCATCTTTGCTGCCATCGCTGCGCAGCTAGCCTTGGAGCGATCGAAGTCGACGCGTGCTTGGAGGATCCCGTTGGTCAGCAGGTTGTACAGCCCAGGGTCTGCTCGCTGAATGATCAGCGCGGGCAACGAAGCTACGGCACCTGTCGCGCCCTGAATCACGCTGCTCATGATGTTCTGAAAGCCATCCGTGGCACCGCTCAGTTGGTTCTGCAATGTCGTCGACAGGTCCATGTTTCCGCACATCAAATTGCTGTTCCAGCCGACCCCGACACCAATGCTTTGCATATTGCCGGCTCGACCCATCGACACCGCGCTGCCGCCACCAATGCTGTAAAGCACGTCGTCCCCAATGACGCTGCCGGAGCTTCCAGCATTAATCGGATCTGCTTGCACTGTTCTTGCCGTCAAGAGCGCAATCGTTATTACTAGGAAGCGAATTACAGTCAGAGACTCAGAAGAAAACCGAACCATATAGGGCCTCATGTGCTTGGATTTTTAGTAAGCGCCAGTGCTGCCGAGGAAGGTCTGACCTTCGCGTTTGCAGCAGCTGTAGGGGCGCCATAAGGCCCAGGCATAACCGCCATCCTGGGATTGCATCGCTGGCGACTGATCGGGAAATACACCGCAGGTTGGGCTAACAACCGGTGCTAGCTGCTGCCATTTGCCAGTTCGGATCTCACCCTCACGCAACTCGCCTGCAGGCCAGTAACCTGGCTGCACCTGAGCAAGCAACGGCTGGTAGACATGAACCTGCCCAGAGCGGGTAACGACATCCCCGGCGCGCTGCGCCATAACCGCTGCCGCTTTGTAGTCATCCGGCTGATGCAGAAACCCGCTGCGCGGATAGACGCTGCCCCACAAATTCGCTGCAGTACGATTGCCAATCTCACGCACGCCAGGCGTCAGCGCCTGCGGAAACACACTCTCAGGAACGCCATAACGCCATGCGATGGTGTCCAGGGTGCTGAGCATGTTCGGTACATAGGACGTGCCAGCACCTGCGCACGTGTAACCCGATCCACTGGCGAAACTGTTGAAAGCCAAGAGCCCGGGATGGCCGATCACATCAACATTCTTGAATGCCGCCAGATTGTTCTCGTGCACATTGTTGGTCGTACCGCTACCGCCACCCTGAGCGGCTGAAGTAGGTGAGCTCATGGCTGCGACTTCTACCCATGGGTTCTGGCCGGTGTTGCCGTAGCTGGAGACCACAGCATCCGGGACGTAGTGACCTACCTTGGGAGAAGTCTTTACCTCACAGCCGAAGGTGGTGCAGTACAGCCAATAGCAGACACCGACGACTCTGTAGTCCATGCACGCAGGGGACTTCACTGACGGCACGATGGTCGCGGTGTTCAGCGCGAATGCTGGGCTTGAGGCCAACAGGAGGGCGGAAAGGTGCCGCCGTGCCAATGGCTGTAGGGCAAGAAGAGTCATGGCTCTTTCCTCCGGTACTCGTCAATGCGATCCAATGCGCGCTGGACGTTGGTTTCGCCGTAGACCACGTATTTGCGATCGACTACCACGGCTGGGACTTTGGTGATGCCCATGCTCCAGGCGTCGGTGACGTTTTGGTGGGCTTGGGTTATTTGGGCAGCTAGGTCTGGAGTGATTCGCTGGGTGGCAATATCCTGGGCTGCTGCTGGGTTTGCGGGGAGGGCACTGGATAGATCGGCCTCGAGCATTGCATGAAGATTGAGGTTGATTGTGCGGATGTTTTTGGTTGCGGCGAGTGGGCTTTGGTTGGTGGTGATCAGGATGGCTTCACCATTGGCCGCTGTGCTGGCCAGAATGATAATGAGGCATGCGGTGAGTGCATGGCGTCGAGGTGACATGAGCTGTGTCCGGATTTGTGATCGGGATACAGTCAACTACATGATGCTGGGGGACGCTGCCGTAAAACTGATTTTAGGTTCAGTGTGTTTTAGGGACTTGTTTGGAGATTTAGAGATTCCTGATTCTAGGCATTCTGGTGATTTATAGCGGTTGTGAAGCTCTATAATCGACGACTCGATGTACTCAATATCGGTGATTTCGCATTTCCATGCACCATGACCTACCTGCGGATCTAAGAAATTCCCCTGCTCGACCAAGATTCGACCCACTCCTGCTAGGTGAGCATGCTTGGCTGCCACGCAATATGGAGCGATTCTCTCGCCACCAAATTTGTAGGAAAAACCACACGAATGGCGTGCGGCAGTGAATTCATTCTCATGCGCAGGAACTAGGCTGTATAACTATAGGGGCGAAGAATAATGCCGTTTCGTTAGGACATTATTTCTATCTGTTGCACTTCGCCCCGGCACAACTGGGCAAGCCTTTTTGTTTTGAGGAGCCTGTGGAAGCGCCCCTGTCGTCCAGACGCCTACTGTCGTGCTACGAACAGGGAGTTACTGTCCGTGTCAGTGTGCGGTAGTCTCACGACTTAACTCTCTACCTTCATCGTCGTATCGGTAGTAAATAGTGCTATTAGGGCCTACGGTTCTAATAGGAAGTGAACGAGAAGCGTCCCAGTCTGTAGTAAAAGTTCGAGCAATACCGGTCCCAGTTGCTTCTGTTCTCTGAGTTTCCATGCCGCGCTCATTATAGGTATAAGTTGTGATGACTCCTTTAGCATCTGTTTTTGTAAGGATTTGACCTCGATCATTATAGGTATAGCTGGAGTTGCTTGCTGCGCAGTTCGGTGAAGGTTCTCCTTTGATTGATGAGATACGTATCAGATTTCCGACAAGCACATAGCTGATTAAGGCCTGCTTACCGAGTTCGTTTGTAACGATGCTTGAGCCGTCTGCATTGTAACTTACTTGGGTGCGACCGGCACCATTACTATGTTGACTACTGATGCCGCGATTTTGGTTGTCATACTCCCATGTAGCGAATCGAATACCACGCTCATCCGTGATTCCGGTCAATAGATGCTCGCGCCCGGGAAGTTCATAATGATATTTTCTAACCATGGGGGCTGAATTTTGGACTGATTTTGTTTTAGATATCAGGTAATGACGAATATCATAGTCGTATTTTATGTTTAGGCCATCGGAGTTCAGGGTCTTAGGCTGATGAAAGGGGTCTTCTAGAAGTGTAGCATTTTGATTGCTGCTGTTTTGAATTTTTAGTCTGCGATCGACGCCAAGTTTTTCATAGGTTATCTTCTGCTCCAGTCCAGCCGGATTTACTTTTTTTTCTAGTGTGCCAGCTGAAGAGAATATCATTCTACTTCCTGAAGGGCTGGAATATGTCCAGATACCTCCATTTAAATCAATAGTTCCATTGTCGGCGTTGGATTTAAAAGAGTTTCCTACAGGTGCAAATAGTGCTTGACGTCCGTCTGAGTGTTCGAGAACCACCACGCCTTCGCCAAAAAAAATAGAGTCAGAATAGCTATGCCTCCACCTACCATCAGTACTATTATAAAAGCGTGATATCACTATCGGATCTATTTTTCCTAGCTCAAAGTCAACCTCCTCTTCATACTTATTTCCAGTTGATGCGTTTATTGGATTTCCAACAAAAGACGACGGGTTTGAGCAGAATAATGTTGTATCCTGTCGGCCTTTTTGCTCCGGAGAAGAGCATGCTCCAGTACTTCGGTCCAACACGCTTCCGTTTTCACAAGAAATAGTGACCCAATATACTTGACCAAATGTATAGGCAGGAGCAGATGCGTATTTGTTTCCGCAGTGATAGGTTCTGACTGGGTCTGAACCCTCAATGGCGTAACGGCTCAGCGATGGGTCATAGTAAGTGACCATTTCTTTCCAATGGTATTCAGAGTAGAGATATTCACACCACTCCACTTCACTCATCACTAAATTAGGAATTCCATAGTATTTCCAGTATGAGAAATCAACCGCGTTTGCTTTCAATATTGCTCCCAGCGATACACTACAGACAACCGCTTGAAGCAGTGGTGACGAAAAAGCACGCATGGCTAGTCCTCTGGTTCAAAATTTAATCTGAATAATTTTAGGGTTTTACCAGAAAATATATTGTGATGCTAGCCTTCCTATATGCCTTGATTGTAAACGGTATGTCTGATTGGGATTGGGTGCGCGTGAGCACAACATCCAGACCTGTTGGTGTGGCCCAGCTTTGAACTCATTGATTTTGTGGTTCTCGGAGCTTAAGGGTGTAAAAGCTCCCTCAGAGTTTTTTGTGATTGCCAAAGAGAACAAATCCCTCAAACACGTTTTACGTCTGTGATGCGGGGCGATTGAAGGTCTGCGACTCGCCGCTACGCAGCGTTTAAGGATTTGGAAAATATTCAAGGTTAAGGTATCCAGGAACCAAAATTTCAAATTTTGTGGCTGTGCGTATCAGAGCTGGGTTACATTTTGAGCTCACCGAGGGCGAGGCAAGCGGTAATGCTCAGCCCTAGAATGTCACAACCGAAAGGGACCCTTCCCGGTTCCTCCCAACAAAAGTTATAGAATCTACACGAATCACCGCATTTACCTACGACGACCGAGGCAGGGAAACCGGCCGGCAAGTCACTCCACGATGACATGACTTGTCCGACTGGACGCTTTTAATTAGAAGGATTTATATGGCCGCTCATGCCTTTCATAAAGTAGTTACTGGTGTTGCCTGCCTTTGGCTGGCAACCGTCGTTAATGCAGGAACGGTTAGCCGTACCTATACGGCACTTGGACAGGTTGCCAGTGTCGACGGCGAGCGTACCGACGTTGATGACACCACCCGCTATCAATATGACAATCAGGGCAACCTCACGACTGTCATCGACGCACTGGGACATGTCTATTCGCTGGGCGAATTTGATAGTTACGGCAATCCGCAGCGAGTTACCGACCCGAACGGCGTTGTGACTACGCTCAGCTACACCCCCCAGGGTTGGCTAGCCAGCCGAACTGTCGACGCATCGACGACTCAATATGCTTATAACGAAGTGGGTGATCTGCTCCAGATCACTGCGGCTGATGGCAACTGGGTCAAGTACAGTTATGACGATGCCCGTCGTCTGGTGGGAGTTCGCAATCGGCTTGGGGAAAGTATCAACTACACTTTGGACCCCATGGGTAATCGCACCGCTGAGCGCACGAAAGATACCAGCGGAGAGGTGGTTCGGCTTCAGCGCCGAGCGTTCGACGAATTAGGTCGCCTAATCAAGTTGATCGGTGCTAGCGAGCAAATTCAGCGTTATGGTTATGATCTGAACGATAACCGGACCAGTGATACCACCGCACGTAGCTATAAGACACAGCGA
This sequence comes from Pseudomonas sp. Irchel 3A5, assembly GCF_900187575.1. Taxonomy (NCBI): domain Bacteria; kingdom Pseudomonadati; phylum Pseudomonadota; class Gammaproteobacteria; order Pseudomonadales; family Pseudomonadaceae; genus Pseudomonas; species Pseudomonas sp. Irchel 3A5. Next base: position 63,552 of record NZ_FYDU01000020.1, read on the forward strand.
GCTTTTGACTCACTCAATCGAGTCAGCAAAATCGTAGATCCTTTGAGCGGTGCCACTGCATTAGGCTATAACCCTGACGATAAAGTTACGAAAGTGGTAGATCCGCGAGGGGTCACTACGACGTACACCTACGATGGGCTGGGAAACCGGATCACCAGTAAAAGCCCGGACGGTGGCACAAGCACCTTTGCCTATGATGAGGCCAACAACCTTATTCGCAGCACTGATGCCCGCGGCGTGGTCACGCAATACAGCTACGACGCGCTCAATCGCCTGACCAGCAAGAGCTATCCCGCAGCTCCAGCGCTTAATATCAAGTTTCTATACGACCAAACTGCCGAGGGAAATTTAGGTATTGGTCATCTGACTGGTATACAGGACACTGCCGGGGTGCTGACGTATACCTATGATACAAAAGGAAATCTGGTCAAACAGCACCGCTCTGTAGGCGTCAACAGCGGTGACTACTACGAGACTGTAAACTATGCCTACGACGCCGCCAGCAATCTGGTGCAATTGAAGTACCCATCAAGCATCGGCTTGACCTATCTGCGCAATAGCGCCGCTCAGGTGACAGGTGTCAGGCTGGCCATTGGTAGCAAGACTGTCACGTTGGCGAGTAATATTTCCTATCAACCGTTCGGCCCGGTTAAATCCTTGACTTGGGGGAATGGCGTCTTGTTATCTCGGACCTATGACCAGGATTATCGACTGACGCAGCAACAGGTCGGGAACTGGCAAACGACTTATCGCTACGATGCTGATAGCAACGTAGCAGAGTTAGCAACCAATCTATGGGGAGCGGTACAGTACGAATACGATGGGCTGGGCCGCCTGACCCGTGAGCAGACTAACAGCATCAGGAAGGTGTATGGCTTTGACGCAACAGGCAATCGGACTCAGCGGACTACCAGTAATCTGAGTACCAGTGATGCCGATGAAGTTCAGACGCTAGCCTATGCTGATGCCAGCAATCGACTTACCAGCGTTAACGGTACTGCACTGCCTATTGATGTTGCGGGTAACCATACTCAAATTGATGGACGACGCTTTGTCTATGACAACCAAGGTCGGTTGAGTGAGGTTTACCAAGCAAACATCTACAAAATTGCCGACTACAAATATAACGCGCTGGGTCAGAGGATCATCAAGCGCACTTATGAGATGGGTAGCGAGGTCCAGGTTGGAACAACAAGTTATCTGTACGACCTGAGCGGGAAACTGATCGGGCAGACTTTTTATGACGAGCAAGGTCAGAAAATCAGCGGTCAATACTGGTTCTGGCTGGATAGCATGCCTTTAGCGCAGCTCACGGCCAACTTTTCCTCACTGGGCGAAGTGAGCAGCAGCAAACTTGTATTTCTGCATGCGGATCATCTCAACTCGCCCCGGTTGGCGACAGACAGCTCCCAAAATCTGCTATGGCGCTGGAATAGTGATGCTTACGGACTGGGGGCACCTGAAGAGGATGTTGATGGGGATGGGAAGGCCACCACCGTCCCGCTCAGGTTTCCAGGGCAAATCTACGATGCACAGACGCAACTGAGCTATAACTACTACCGGGATTACAATCCGAAAATAGGTCGTTACGCACAGAGTGACCCCATTGGATTGAATGGTGGGCTCAATTCTTACACTTATGTTGGGAGCAACCCACTTTCATACATCGATCCCCGTGGTTTGGATACAGTTAGCATTGGCGGGTCAATTGCTTTTCCTGGGTTTTTCCATTGGTTCCTTCCTTCTGATGCTCCGCCATCGGGCGCAGGGTGCGGAATTGCGCTGTCTTATCCTGGATTTTTAGGCGGAGACTGGGACATTGGAGTATTCACGTCTGTTCAAGCCGGAGGAGAAACATATGGTTTTGGTAGGGGGTCGCTTGATGTTGGTTATCACAATGGCTCTGTCAGTGATCTAGCTGGAGAGGGAGCGCAAGTTGGAGCTCACCTTGGAAGGTTTGGTGCAGATGTGGAGTTCGATGATGCTAGCAATGTTTCTGGGGTCAATGTTCATATCGGGCCTGGCTTCAATTTCGGTGGGACCGGATCTTTAAATGGTGTCTACTCTTTGAAAGGCGGGCTTCGTGGGAAATAATAGATTTCTTTGGGTGATTGCGAGACTGTGCGCTGAGGAAACACTGCAAATCTCGCATCACCTGCGCCCAGATGATATTGTTTCTAGGCTTTCACATACCTTCAAGTTGAAGCCAGCTAGATACGGAGTGATGAGGTTTTATAAAAATTCGATTTTTCCTAAATCTCATTATCTTGAAATGAAGGTGGTTGACGGTGCTATCTTTTGTCGGTTGCGAGTAAGTTTTTTAGACCGCCTACTGGTGGCGCTATTCCTGCTTGTTGAAATCCTTTTCTTTATCTTGGGTTGTGGAATTTCTGTATCTTCATTTATGTCAGTTGGCCCGGAGTATCTTAGCTTCGAGAAGGGTATTATTTTTATGGCTGCAGCTGTTGGGTTAAATATCATTACTTATTCGATTTATAGAATGTCGAGGTGGCTTTCGGGGCTGTCCAATGCTAGAGAACTGTTGCGTAGTTTCGATCTTTGTTGAGTGTTGATCTTAATGCGGAAGAGTTTCTGTGCGACTATGCGACTATAGGACCCATCCGACTGGCCAAGACCCGCATGTCACCTATACAGACCCTAACGGGAAACAATGGGATAACTACGGAAATGGTTGGACTCCCCAATGGCTACTGAATGTAAAGTTGTGGAAAGTGTATTGAATTCTGAGCTTTCTAGCAGTTGGCTTGGTTATTTTAAAGACATTATATTTGATGCTGTTGAAGTCGGCGTGATTTACCGCTCTGATTGACTAGAACAAACAGAAGCTAACACGGAGGGCGGTGAAACCGTCCTTGGCGTTGGCCGCATTAGAGGGATGCTCCATTCGGCAACACGCGCAATATTTGAATTTAAGGATGAAGGATGATTTTCGAAAGGTTTTTTAAATCGTTTCAAAAGTTGAGATCAAACTGCATCGTTCTTTTTTGGTCAGCGATTTCCCGTTATTTCAGTAAATCGATTATTTTTTTTATTTCTACGATAGCATTGCCAGTTCACGCTGAGGCCCCGTATTTTTGGGCCTCACAGAAGCCCCCTCCTGAATATCCCAAATACTACACAGCCGATGCTGGATGTCAGGACTACGAAATAATGAAGAGCGGGTTGTATTACTATACTCTTCAGTATTTTTATTTTGATGCTGGCTATTGGCGGCCTGGTGCACTAGCTCAAGCGGACTGCAATTTCTTTAGGTTGGAAGATAACGCTCGGGTTGCTTATCTTCCTCTTGGTTACAGTCATGGCGATTGCCCAGCAGGCCAGACTCTGAATGCGCGATCTGGCGAATGCGAGGTCCCAGATAAAGAGTCAAGACAAAAGAGTTTAGGCAAGCAGGATTCAAAATTGACCTGTAGCAGTCCTTTGCTGTTTGTCGCGGACCCAATTAATTTGAGTAATGGTAACAGCTTTCAAACTGAAGTTGATTTTGTGATTGGTGCTAGCACGTCATCGTTGTCCTTTGTACGGTATTACAATAGTTTTAGTGGCCTTTGGAGTAGCAACTATAGCTTCGCGTTATGGTTCACCAACGGCACTGTCACGCTCAATCATGCTGAGGGTCGTCAGTCCCAGTTTGAACGCAACGGCAGTGTGGTGGTTTCGAGTCCTACTGAACTAGGGAGTCTCATAAAGCGAGGCGACAATTGGATTTATACTTCCTCAAATCAGGATGTGATGACTTTTAACGACATGGGGCAATTAATTGTCCTGCAGGAACGTGGACAGTCCGCTAAAAGCCTAAGCTACAATGATGGTAAAGTTTCGGTGGTTGATGCTCGCGGTCATAAACTCGTATTTACTCAGGATGCAAAGTTTCAACCCCTTTCTCTTGATGCTGATGGGATCTCAATTACTTACACTTACAGTGCCACAGGCCATTTGGCCGCGCTGCGAAAGATGAAAGGTGGTGTGGTAAAAAGTCGTCAGTATCTTTATGAGTTAAAAGGTAAGCCTGGCTTGCTCACCGGAATTATCGATGAGCGTGGCGTCCGCTATGTTTCTTGGGGATACGATGACCAAGGTCGAGCAAATTCTAATGAGCTTGCTAATGGAGTTGAAAGAACTGTCCTCCGATACGGTGATGATGGATCCACACGGGTGACAAATTCTTTAGGGAAGAATACTGTGTACCGATATCAGGTTATTGATGGAGTTAAACGCATTGTAGCCATTGAAGGCGAGCCTTCTCCTAACTGTCCCGCTAGTAACTCCGCTTACACCTATAACGAGCGTGGTCAAGTTGTGACTAGAACTGACGCTAAGGGCTTGATCACCACTTATAGCTATAACGAGCGGGGACTGGAAGTCAGTCGTATTGAAGGAAACGGTACTTCTATGGCTCGCACGTTCACAACGGAATGGGATACAACCCTATTTTTGCCGTTGCGCGTTCAAGAGCCTACGCGCGTCACTACATATAGCTACGATAGCCAAGGGCGCGAGATAAGTCGGCAGATTACTTCTAAGTAGGCGGTTTAACGAGAGCGGAGCAGGCTGTATTTTTCAGCGTTCGTCTGTATCCGCTCATCGATCCCCTCATTTCTAGCCATCAGCTCTCTGAGCCTAGTATGCTATCTGCGTGGGCCCTCTACATTTGCAGTGCAACCAGCTTCATGGCGAGGTACAAGTCAGTCCGGTATGCTGGCTCTCGTCTTTCGCAATCAGAGACGCAAAACCTTTGGGCTGGTTCATGATCTACGGACGTTGTTGCTAGGCCTTCAGCCACTTTTTGAAGTAAGTTGAATAGCAACTGTCCGTTCTCTTTTGCCGCTGATGTGTCCGGCTGATAATGCTAAAGATGAAAGTATCGTGAAAATTGCCAACGAAATACCGATAAAAATTTTGCGAAAGGCACGAGCGACCATATAAATCCTTCTAATTAAAAGCGTCCAGTCGGACAAGGCATGTCATCGTGGAGTGACTTGCCGGCCGGTTCCCCTGCCTTGGTCGTCGTAGGTAAATACGGTGATTCGTGTAGGTTCTATAATCTTCGTAGGGAGGAGCCGGGAAGGGCCCCCATTCGGTGATGACAGTCTGAGCCTGGGCAGTGCCGCTTGCCTCGGTACGATTGGTTTCCAAGCCCCGATCGTTGTAGGTATAGGCGGTAATGTAGCCTCTTGCATCCGTTTTGGTAAGCACTTGCCCGCGCTCGTTGTAGGTGTAGCTAGAATTACTGGCTGGACAGTTTGGTGAAGGCTCGCCGATAATTTCGACAAGTCGCATTACCCCGGAAATAGTTTTATACCGATAAATTGTGTTTTTACCAAGCTCATTTGTTACAATTCTGGAATCGTCGTCCTTATAAACTATTTTAGTTATGCCGGTGTTGTTAGCGCGCTGACTTGAAATTGCCCTACCTGCTCGATCATAGGCCCAAGTGGCAAACCGAACTCCTCGCTCGTCCGTAATTCCTGTTAGCGAAGTAGGAAAGTAATCATTTTCATAGTGATATCTTCTGATGGAGCTCACACGACCAGAACTAACCTTGCGCTCAGATAAATTTTGGTTCGCGTCATATAGGAAAACAATATTATGTGTAGGGGTTTTTATTGACTGCAACTTATGCCTAGCGCTTTCCACCAACACTACAGATTCACCGTAACTATTAGTTATGGTTATTTCTTGGCCTGCGAACAGCCGTTTACGCAGCAACTTATATGTGATGCCCTTCAAATCATTAACTTGGGTCAGTTCGCCCGAGGCGGAAAAAATCAAATCTTTTTGATCGATGCCGTTGTAATGCCATGAATCACCTACCTTTCTCAGGACTCCGATATCAGTGTTCGAAGTAAACCCGACAGCGCTTGGCGAGAACAAGTGCTCATTACCGTCCGGCATTACCATCACTGCTGACCGATCTGAAAAATAAAGACGTGTCGAAAAATTATGCCTCCAGAGGCCGTCATAACTATTGTAGAAGCGAGAAATCTTCATAGTGCTTGATTCAAAATCAGTTTCATTCTGAATTTTATTGCCGTAGGTGAAGTTAATGGGGTTCCCCGCCAAAGTCGATGGGCTAGAGCAACTTGAAAAGTGGTCGTCATGCCCAATTAGAGATTTATTTGTACAATGATTGAACCCCAAGTCGGGTATTTGACCGCTAGGACAGTCTAGTGTCTTCAAAAACACCCAGCCGACTTGGGGCTGATAGTTAGAATTTTGGCCGCACGCATATGTGGTCGGAGATTCATACCCATTATTTTCCGGCTTATATAAGGATAAGTTTGACTGCAATTCATACAAGGCCTCGCAGAATCGCTCAGGCTGTTCAAAAGAAGTGTAGAGAAAATGACCACTTTTCCAAGCTGTAAATACATCAGCGCGTGCAGGAAAAATAAGTGCAATCTGAGCAATAAAAACCACCAAAAAAAACTGAAAATTAGTATTTATCTTATACACGGTGTTCTCGATATGCATGCATTAGCAGTTATAGAAATAATGCTTCATAGATGTTCACAGGCCCTGCTCAAGAGGTCCGGCTTGCCTCAAGTCCCTAGCTTAAAAAATGCTGACGGGGGTTCAAAATGTGATCATCAAGAGGATTTTGGACGCCGTCAAATGGATTTTTCAACGGCCTGGTCGCATCTGAGGACTGGCGGCCGTCAAGCATTGCCTTCGAAGTGTGGGAGCCTGACGACTCGAAGCGATTTTGAAGGGTTGCCGTTTACCCGAGTAGGTGGCTCAAGATCCGGCACGAACATCAGCTATTGACACGGCTACGAGATCGAACCAAGCCATCACGCTTTAGGCCAGACAGTACTTTGACGCAGGTCCGGACATCAAGTTCTTCTAGGAAAAACAATGTCATTCAAGTCAGTTTGCAGTTGACTTGATCACGGAGGGCGTCCGCGCGGCTTGGCTAGAGTCACACGCAGCAATGCCTTGATACTGAAGTCTAAGCCCCAATCCCTCGCCTCCCATCAATCCGCCGCGCAATCTCCATCGCCGCATCCAGCTCACTAACGCCCATCTCCCCCATAACCTTAAACCGCTCAGCCTTCTCCTCCGGCTCAGTCATGGCCATCGCCAAATACAAACTCGGCGGCACAGCCCGAAACAGTACCTCCGTCGACTTCGACAAAATCACCCCCTCGGTAAATTTCCCCGATTCCTTCCTTGCCGAAAGCATCAGCTTTTTCTGCGCATCGTTCAACTCGCGAAACCGTGAGATCTTCGCGACTTCGTCTGGGGGCATGTTGAGGCAGATCCACCACTCGATCATGTTGAGCATTGGCTCTGCAGCTTTGGGCAGGTCGTCGATGTTTTGGGTGGCGAGCCAGAACCAGGCGCCTAGCTTTCGCCACATCTTTGTGATCTTGACCACGTAGGGCGAGAGCAGCGGGTTTTTGGTGATGATGTGGCCTTCATCGGTAACGTTGATGATCGGCCGGCCGAGCATCTGGTCACGTTCAGCGATGTTGTTGACGGTGTTGATCAGCGAGATGTAAGCGATCGATAGCTGGGCGTTGTAGCCTTCGCGGGCGTAGGTCGCCAGGTCGACGATGGTGATGTCCACTTCGGGCCATGGGCTGCCGTTGCTGTTGAACAGGTCGCCGTCGGCGCCCTGGCAGAACATGTCCATGGCGTCGGCCATTTCCAGCAGGCGTGCTCGGCGGGCGTCCGGTAGGGCTTTGTCTTGGCCGGCGCGACGCAGCGAATCGCGGACGTCCTGGGTTAATACGGTACGTTTCGCTTCGACGCAGACCCGGGCTGCATCGATGATGCATTGCCGAATCAGGCTGCGGTCGGCGCGGGTCAGGCGTGCCTCTTCTTTGTCTTCGCCGCCGGTGATCATCAAGCGTGCAGTGATCTCCAGTTCGCCGAGCACGTCGCGTTCGTCTTCGTCTTCGTCGTCAATTTCCTGCTCGTCGAGCTCGTCGGCGTCCAGGGTTTTTACGCGAGCCGGCGTATTGATGAGTCGATGGGCATCGGCGAAGGGAGCAAGGCTGACGCCGGAGCCGGGAGCCAACTTGATGCGGTTGACGGTCAGTCCCAGGCGCTTCGCGAAGTCAGCGAATAATCCAAAACTGTTACCCGCTTCGGCGATGAACAGGCGAGGGCGGTATATCGCTGTCACTTGGTTGAGGATGTTGTTCAGCGTGGCTGACTTGCCTGCGCCAGTCGGACCAAACAGGAACAGATGGGCGTTCATCTGCCGATCGAGGCGGTTGAGCGGATCAACTGTGATGGGCCCACCACCACGGTTAAAGAATGTGATGCCCGGGTTGCCGGTGCCTTGGCTGCGTCCCCACACGGGGGCCAGGTTAGCCACGTGCTGGGCGAACATCAGTTGCGTGTACCAGTCGGCGTTTTTCATGCCCGGGTTGAACACGCAAGGCAACAAGCGAAGGTAGCTGTTCAGCGGTGCGACTTCGTGCTCGTCGCGCACCGGTTGCAAGCCTGCATTGAGCATGACGTTGTTCAACTGCAGGGTGCGGCTGTCGAGCTGGGCGAGATCCTCGCCGCGCAAGTAGAACGCGACGCTTGAACGGTAGAGCTTGTGCGAACTGCCGATCAGCGAGCGCGCTTCCTGCACATCATGGCGGGTCTGCTCCGAGTCGACGGTGTCGCCGACCGACTTCTTGGCCAGCAAGTTAAGGTGGGCTTCAAGCATGTCCTGTGGCGTGATCAACAAGGTGATGCAAAGCACCGTGTCTTCGGGCATCTGGTCGAAGAGGGCATTGATGGCATCACCGCCTTTGTTGGTTTCGCCGGTCAAGTGACCGGTCATGGGCGGCGAGCGCAGGCGATCCAGCGTTACCACCCGGTGGGGCATTTGGTCGAAGCACCACACGCCATTTTCAACATCCGATACGGGCTGCTCTAAGAACAGGCGCTGAGCGAAGTCGGTGCCGCTGGCCAGCTCCAGCTCATCAGGTTCGATAGTGGCTGGGTATGCCGTCGTTTCGTAGAAGCGCTTACGGTCCTCAGCGGTGGGTCCCAGCATTCGAGGATGAGGGTTAAACCATCGCAACAGCCAGTCATGGATCTGGGCTCCATCCATGCGAAAGCATTTCACGCCGACGTTGCCCAAGCCTCCGAGAAGCCGATCGCAGATCGTATTGAGGGCGTGCTCAGCAGTTTGCCCGCGTCTGCCTGGCTGTCCCTTGCTGCGTCGATAGACGACCAGCCGAACCCGTCGGGTCTGGCCGCGCCATGGCAGGCGAGTGACGGTATTGTCTTCGAACAATCCTCCCGGCTTTGAGATCGCTTGCAGATGTTGTTCGAACATATCCAGGTAGTAATCAGTGAACACCGAGCCTTGTGCTCGCGGCTGGACGTAGTTGCGTAGCCGTTTGAGGTACAGATCCCAGTCGGTTTCATCCTGAGCGTAGAGTTGCACAACCCACGGTTGGTCCTCCAGTTCATCGAAGCTGTCCTGCAGCGCATTCTCCAGTGCGTCACGCACTCCTCGAAGCCAGTCAGGCTCTCGGCCTTCGGTGCCAATCTGCGTCAGCTCAAAGAATGCCGCCACAGACTCACCGTCATCCAACAGCATGCACTGGGACTCTGGGAGGTATTCGACCCATGGTAAAAGATCGACAAAGCTTGGCTCTGATTCGTAAAGTTTCTGTTCGTCAGCCGCGGTGGCTTTACCTGCTTTGTTGCCTGGCTCAGGAATGCCCTGTGCTTTGAGTTTGGCGACGTGCTGCTCCCACGCATCAGGCTGTTCATCACACCCCATCAATAATCCTCCGTTCGTTCGCCGGGCATGGCGTATTGAACACGCTGATACAGCGGGAATACGGTGCTGTACCCGGGAATGGGCGCAGGGTCAGTTCCAGCTAAATGCGGGAAGACGTACATCACCAGATCAGGGTTGGGCAGCCGCTTGAATTGGCTGTAGATCTCATTCTGCGCAGTGCGCGTGTAGCTGGTGTGAGCGGTGTCGCCATCACTCAACGACCGGCGCAGTTGAAGCCTGGCATCCATGAGTTGTCGGCTAGCTGAGCTACCACCGCTTTCCCCTGATGACTGGTTCCAGAGATCGAGCATGTTCTGCGGACCATGGGGCATGAGTTTGTCCTTGTCGGTCGTACAACCTGAGAGCAGCGCCAAAGCAAGCAGCCCTGATAAAGCTTTAGTCCAGTGCAGACGCATGCGCACCTCCGGAGGGGTATTTCACCTTGCGGCCATCGGGTTCATAGTCAATTTCAAGTTGGCGATCGAGATGCACCGCGACTTGCGCGCCGGGCTGTACGTAAATTGCAGCGAAGGCTTGGCCGTAGAGTTTGTTCACCCAGTCACCAATGTCCTTGACCCCACCAGAGAGGATGCTGCTAAGCGCGGAGCTGCCTGCACCGCCCATGGTGCCCACGGTGGTGCCGTTGCTACTGATCACCGTGCCGGTGTTGGCCTGGTCGGCCTCCAGCAACTTCGCAACGCCCGCGCCCGCTGCTGTGACCAGGCTTTTGCTGCCGATGTATTGCTCGGCATTGGAGCGACGTAGACCGGAAATACACGGGATGCCGTTCGGGTCACTGATCCAGCCAATCCCTCCTTGGATTTTGTCCATCTGCCCGCTGGACTGGCCGCCGTTGTTTTGCTTCGTGGTCAACGGCTGCGGTTGTGGCACGGTGCGCACGCGACCGTCATTGAAAACAAAGGTCATGCTGGTGACTTGCCCACGCACACAGGACAGGGTCCAGTCGCCAGCAGCCGTGCCGCTGATGACGGCACCGGCAACGTCTGGCAGATCAATGCCATTGGCGGTCAGGTTGTCCGGGCCGATCAGGATCTTGAAGGGGAAGGGGTCGTTGACTGTTCCATCCACGGGCACTCGACCGATCAGCGCAGTCATGGCTAAAGAGCCCATCAACGTGGAGTTCTCGGGCAGCGTGTAGACAGGACGCGGCGGGGGCTTATCGTCATCGGTTTTGATGTTCCGCCCGACGGCACCTGATTTGGCTTTGAGCTCACGCTGGCCCATGTTGATCTGGTCGGCAAATGCATTCGGGAAGTTGAATCCAGTCGCTGGTTTGCTAGTGCCTGCCCCGATAGGTTTACCTTGGGCATCTAGAGCAGTCCCGTCCTGGGGATCGATCCAGATCAGGTTGTCCTCACCGCCCTTGAAACCGTCGCCGTCACCTGGCTGCAATCCCAGACCCACCGGTAGGTCGCTGTTGTTGGGGACAAGGCCGCGTGTATTGAATTGCTCCTTCAAGTCGCTCAACAGGTTTCGCGTGGTCTGTTTTTCCTGATCGAATTGAGTGCGATCACTGCGTAGCTGTTCGATCTCGCCGTTCAGCGCGCTGCGGATACGTTGATCGACATCCGATTCGCGTGAGCGAAGACGATCGTTTTCATCCCTCTGCGTTTTGTTCTCCGAGAGCAGGGTTTGCAGTTCTTCACGCATGGCTTTGGTCTGGCCAACAAGCGTGGCCACCGTGTCCATTGGTGTATCCCCGTGAATGCCCAGACGCTTCAATTCTTCTGGCGAAAGCTGGCCAACTGTCGAGGCTGATTCGGCGTTCGGAGATTTGTCGCTGGAGCAGGACCTGACCATAAATAACAACAGCAGGAGCAGTGCCGGTAGCACCAGCCACTTGATCAACCCGTTACTTTTCATACGCTGTCTCCCTCGCGTTTGGGAGATTGCTGGATGCATCTATCCGGCTTTGGTTGGGCAGGATCGATTGCGCCAGCCCATGTCCACGAGTGACCAGGTACAGCACCGTGGTGTCCTCTGCTTTGCCATGTTTGCCCAGGTGCTGATGCTGGAACGTGGCCGCTACGAAATCGCCTTGGAGTTCTCGAGGGTCGAGCTGCAGATTTGCGCTGGACTGGTTTCGCAGTTGCACCGCTGTAACCCAGAAGTCCTCAAGTTGCCAGGCACCCAAGGCTGTGGCGCTGACCGGAAGAGCTGGCAGTAATCCTTCAAGGCTTAACGCACGGTTGACGCGCACCTGGCTGACTCCATGCAGCGGTTCAACAGTGCGAAGTGGCGAATACAGGCTTTGCGCGGCGTAGCGGGTCAGTACGACTGGAATCGGTGTTTGTCGAGGTTTGGCAGGGAGCTCTGCAGCAATATCCGAAGATGGTTTCTCAGCGTTTTCTGACTCAGCCCTGACGATCCTGACTGGCTCCAGTTCTGAGACGCCGCTCGTGTCAGTTGCCGCGATGTCGATCAGGATCAACTCACCGGTGGTGACGTTCTGCAGTTGCAGGCGTGTTGGTTCGATCACCTCATTCGCTCGCAGATACAACGTTCCGCCGGTGCTCTGAATGCGTAGCTTGTCCTTCAGTGATCGAGGAATGCCGACGCGCACGTTCTGGTCGACGAAGATGATGCGCTCCTGACCCACGTGCAGCGGAACAGCCAGCGGCAACCGCTGCCATTTCAGGATTTCCACGGCCAGGGCCGATGAGGCCATTCCAGTCAGTGTCAGTAAGAGCAATGATGTAAGCGCGAGCTTCATTGCACGACTCCTTGCCCGGGTACATCCAGGCTTGTGTCAGGTGATTGAGTGGCGGCAGAGGAAGAGAGGCGTTGTGGTTTGCCGCTGTAGCAGTTGAGTAACAAACCGAAAGGATTGCGCTCCGGATCGGTGTCCATTCGAATCACGTGCAGCGGATACCTGACCAGAGCACGCTTGACCTTCTCGGAGCCGTAATACTCGTCTGCGGTGAGGTCCAGATTGACGATCCATGCATCATTGCCGAGTGTCTTCACCCGCAACGTAGGGTTTTCGCTGTAACCTCGCTCGGGGATCTCGTACACACCGCGGGTTCGCTTGCGTAACTCGCCGCCGGCACGACGCTCTTCGAACTCGGCTTCGAGCTGGATCTTGCAGCCAGGCGTTAAAAATGGCGCGAGCTGACGCAGGTTGCGCGGGTAGTCCTCTTCACCGTTGGTAGGCCAACGGTTCAACTGCTGGAAGATGTAAAAGCCGAAGGTGTAGACCGTCTCCGGAGGAACCTCCCACCACTTGCGAGTACTCCCGGAACGCAGATCAGGTGGGACATGAACAGTCATGTCCCGAGGTGCAGACCACCAACCCAACCCCATCAGTACCGCGACCACAAAGAACAGCCCAACGCCGATGCGCAGTGTCATTACGTGAGCCTCCAGACGTGAGACTTCGTTTTTAAAGCGGCTCATCGGCGCTGGCTCCGGCGAGTCGACCAGACACCGCTACGTGTCAGCAGATCTGTACCACCGGCCCATGCTTTCCAGACCGGCCAGCGGGTACTTATCTGCCAGTGCATCTCGCGATAGAGCCAGGTCTGAGGTTTGCCACGTTTGAGCCTGCGCAGGAATTTCCCGCCAAAGAAGATTCCGGCAGCAACTGCAGCGACCATTGTCGTGGGCGTCATGGCGATGCTCTTGGTCACGATCGACAGAGCAATGCCAATCACCAGGCCTACAAGAGCCGATAAACCCACTGACAACCAAAGCTCATCTGCAGTCATTCCCAGCACGATCACCGGTTGCCGATTAAGCCGGTTTGGCAGGAAGCGCAGCGTGCCATCTGGTAACTGCTCAGGCGTAGTGGTCATGACCATGCTCCCCTCGCTTAGAGAATGGCGGCGGCTTTGGTCAGCAGCCAGATGGCCAACACCAGGAGCAGAGCACCAACAGTGCAGGTGAGCCCGAACTGGCCCCAGGTCTTCTTCCCACTTTGCACTTCGGCAAACGTTCCGTAAGCGTGGTAAGCCACACCACAGAAGCACGTAGCCGAGATGAGCAGCCCGATCAAACCTGCCCCGTCGAAGGCGTAGTTCTGCATCGTCTGGATGATGTTCGTCCCTTCGCCTCGGCTCGGCGCTTCCATCTCAGGTAACGCTGCATGAGCAAGCGATGACATCAGAGCAGTTGCCCATAACCAGGCATGTATGAGTTTTTGAGTTAAGTGATTGCGCATGTGATTGCCTCCCTGGGCATGGTTGTGAATCTGAATCAGTGCAAAAGCAGATAGCCGAGCAGCAGGTAGAGCATCGTGATCTTCAGCGCCAACGTGCCGAACTGTTCGTTGCTGAGTTTTCCCTTGCTCCAGCCGCGATACCCACTGCCGAGCGCCCACGCCGAAAACACAAGGATCAGCGTCAGCGCGAACCCGACAAACAACGTCATCGTGTCCTGCGTGGTAAAGCCACCTCCGGCTTGAAAGGCATTGGCTTGCTCGGGCGTCATGCTCATGGCTTGTCGGTCGCCTCGCGCAGGTAGTGCCCTGTCAACTCAGGTGGATGACGTGGCTGTGCGCGGGTGGGGGATTGGTAGGCTTTGATGCCTTGGCGGATTAGCTCGATTTCTGCGCTGAGTCGCGGGTAGTCGAAGGTGTAGCGGCTGCCATCCTCGACTGGGAGTGACTCGCTGGAGCGGGTGATGCGGTCGATGGTGTTTAGTTGGCGGAGGATTAGGCTTAGGTTGGTTTGTTCGGATATTGGGGAGTTGGCTTGGGTATTTGAGAAGCAGAAGAGCAGGGCCAGCATTAGAGGGGCTAGGTGATGGGATATCGAGGTTGGCATTGGGGACTGTCCTGGCTGTAGCGGTTAGGACGAGCTTGCCAAATGCCTTGTGGTCCATGCAGCCGAAAAACAGAAAATCGTGTGTGGTGTTAACTCTGAAGAGGGCTAGTTTCGGCGATATAAGCTGCGGGTGAGGTATTCTGGTGCTTAAGGGAGTGTGCCAAAAAGACTCCTCTATGAAACAAAGCAATGCGGGAGCCCTACGCATATTCCCCGTCCGTCTCATGAGCTCTGTGAGTAAAAGCACAGAGCTGTACTGTAGGCGGACTACCTTTGTGAATGAGTGTCTTGGTTCCTGAGTTAGGACGCAGCAATTGCATCTGTTGGCGATACTCATTGGCTGCCTGACGCGCCCGGTTTGTTCTGGTTACGATGCATAGAGTGATGAGCGCAAACAGTCCGGCTTGCGCCTTGGACTTGCTTGCCAAGCGCCAGCACGGCCTGGGGGTTTTGCCTAGATAAGGAACGGCGCTTATGCTCTCGGCGTTGGTCGGATTGATCAGCCCCCGGCAATATCATTTACCCGCTTTGAACTGATATTTGTGTAGATACTGAGTGTGTTGAGATGCTCCGATTAACCTGGGTATCGCGTAGGAGCGCTGGCACACGATACTAGATACTCATAGGTGTTGTTCACTCTGCTTGAGGTTGTGGGCTTCTACAAAATGTAGTATACGACTACGATATCGATGTGCTTGACTGAATTGGCAGGAAACGTTTTCCTAAGCTTTAACATCAGAAGGATCTGAGCATGCCTTTTCTTGCGTTTTTTACTGGCTGTATAGCTGATCACCTCCGATCTTTGCTTAGATTGACTTTCTACGTGGGTGAAGGTGCGCTCACGGGGCTCCGTTATTTTTGTGGCTTGTTGAGTTCAGTCTTCTACACAAGAATTTCAGATCCGCGCGTCCGTATGGTCGCCGTTTTTTTGAGTAATACCACTCTCGTTAAGTCGCATCAACTGTCAGGTCACGTTAGGTTCACACTGCTGATCTTGGGGGCGTTTTTTCGGCGAATACAGTTCTGCTGAAGTCGTCGATCAAGCCAAAAGTCTTTGGTCCAAGTATGGGCAGAATAATGACGATTTTTGAAGCGAAAGAGCAGGTTCAACTACTTTGTTATGGGTTCTCAAATAAGGGAGTGGTAAGTCGAAATAATTTTTAAGTTAAAGTCTTTTTTATCAATATGTTTTTTGCTAGTTTGATGTGGTCTATTGTTTGAGGTGTGGGTAGTCGCAGCGTGCGACAAGCGCCTGGCTAGCTTTTAATTAGTTTTAACCATGAAGTAGTTAAGAGGCACATTGTTGTGCGGGGTGTAAAATTGATGAAGAGTTTTTATCGTAAGTTGTTTTTTTTGGGGCTTTATAGCGTGTTTTCAAGTTCCGGATACGTGGCTGCAGAGGTGGTGGTGCGAATTGTGGAGGGGCAATATCTCCATACTGACGACTTCTCAACAAACGAAGGTGCATACGCGGGTTGTGCTGCGTTCGTGAATGTTTATGGTGCGCGCTATGGTACTCCCTCTCAGTACTGTAATCATGCTCCTCAATACTCCTTGTGGAGTGCCGGTAGCTTTGTGGTTTCTAATGAAGTTCATGATGGGTACTATTATTACGGAAAGTGTAAGCTGCCGTTAACTTTCAACGTCTCTACAGGGGAGTGTGGTAGTGATGAGCAAAAAGGTACGCCGCCGCCAGAAACCTGCATTGGTAATCCCATCAATATTGCTGTGGGTAACAAATTTCAGACTGAAGTGGATTATCAAACCCTACCAACTGGCGGGCTGGTATTTGCTCGTACCTATAACAGCCTTGACGGGATTTGGCGGCACAATTATTCCACATACTTACGATTCGCCATCGGCAAGCTTTCGCTGGTTCGTGCGGACGGTCGTGAATCCTTTTTCTCTGTCTCCGCTGATGCGGTGACAGCTTACCCAACGGAGCTTGGTCGCTTGAGCAAAACAGCTCAAAGCTGGTTATATGAGGCGGTTAATAATGAGCAGTTTTCCTTCGATAGCACCGGCAAGCTGACCTCGTGGACTGATGCTCAGGGTGGGCAGCAACGACTCGCCTATACCGGTGGTGTAGTCACGGTTACCAGCAGTACAGGGCAAACCTTGAGCTTCACCGAAGACGATCAGCATCAGCCGCTCACTTTGATGGCGCCGGGCCTTCGGGTTTCCTATGCGTACGATACTAATAAGCACCTTGCGTCATTGACACGCACACGCGGCTCACAGGTAGATCGAAGGCTTTTCCATTACGAAGACACACGAAATCCTGCGCTGTTGACGGGAATAACTGATGAGCGCGGTGTCCGCTTTGCTACCTGGGCCTACGATGCTCAGAGCAGGGCAATCTCTAGCCAGCACAGCGGTGGAGCGGGCCTGACGCAAATTACTTACAACGCCGATGGCTCCAGCACCGTAACTAATGAACTGGGCAAGCAGGCGGTTTACCGTTATCAGCAGATATCTGGGGTTAAACGCATCACCTCCATTGAAGGCGAACCCTCTCCTAACTGTCCAGCCAGCAACTCCAGTTATACCTACAACGACCGTGGTCAGGTGCTGACCAAAACTGACGCCAAGGGCCTGATTACTACTTATAGCTACAACGAGCGAGGCTTAGAAACCAGTCGGACCGAAGCCAGTCGCACCGCCTTGGCAAGGACCACCACGACGGAGTGGGATGCGACTCGATTTTTACCTGTACGAGTTGCTGAGCCTACCCGAACTACGGTATACAGCTACGACACACAAGGACGGGAAGTGAGTCGGCAGACGACATCAGATTAACTAGTTTCTTTGTCTGGGCCTACATCGTGTGGTTATGCAGTGCAATTAATCGCGGTGTGGGGAGTGAAGAGGTGGATAGGAGTTCCTTCAAAATTTCTTTAAATGTCATTCGATTTTTAATCTTGATTTGTTACGGCTTTAGTATGTCGAGTGCGCGCGGCGAAGTACTCTGGGATGCGCTAGGTACCGGCGATCATTGGGTCCATATCGATAATTTTGATACTCGTGAGCAAGCATTTGCACAGTGCGCTATTTTTGATTCCACCTATAGGCCTTTGGGTCAGCTCTATGGTGGATGCTCAGAAATGGGGGTTTGGGGGTCTAGTGCAACCATGGCATTCGCCGGTTGGTACCAGGTACCTTCTAACGGAAAATTTCATGTTGCAAACTACTATATTAATAAGTGTGAGTCTAAATCAAGATATAATGTCTCAACCGCTGAGTGTGGTAACGACGAGCAAAAAGGTGCTCCTCCTCCTGAAAGCTGTATTGGCAACCCTATCAATTTTGCAATAGGCAATAAATTTCAATCAGAGGTTGATTATCGGTCCTTGGCGCCAAGCGGGTTGGGGTTTTCTCGCAGTTATAACAGCTTAGATGGTATCTGGCGTCACAGTTATTCCACGTACTTACGATTTGCTATCGGCAAGCTATCGCTGGTTCACGCCGATGGCCGTGAATCCTTTTTTACCGTTGCAGGTGATACGGCGACGGCCTACCCGACGGAGCTTGGTCGCTTGAGCAAAACTGCTCAAGGCTGGTTATATGAGGCGGTTAACAATGAGCAGTTTTCCTTCGATAGCACTGGCAAGCTGACCTCGTGGACTGATGCTCAGGGTGGGCATCAACGACTCGCCTATGCCGGCGGTTTAGTCACGGTTACCAGCAGTACAGGGCAAACCTTGAGCTTCACCGAAGACGATCAGCATCAGCCGCTCACTTTGATAGCGCCGGGCCTGCGGGTTTCCTATACGTACGATACTAATAAGCACCTTGTGTCATTGACACACACACGTGGCTCACAGGTAGATCGACGGCTTTTCCATTATGAAGACACGCGAAATCCTGCGCTGTTGACGGGAATAACTGATGAGCGCGGTGTCCGCTTTGCTACTTGGGCCTACGATGCTCAGAGCAGGGCAATCTCTAGCCAGCACAGCGGTGGGGCGGGCCTGACGCAGATTACCTACAACGCCGATGGCTCCAGCACTGTAACGAATGAACTGGGCAAGCAGACGGTGTACCGTTATCTGCAGATATTTGGGGTCAAACGCATCACCTCCATTGAAGGCGAACCCTCTCCTAACTGTCCAGCCAGCAACTCCAGTTATACCTACAACGACCGTGGGCAAGTGCTAACCAAGACGGATGCCAAGGGCCTCGTTACGGCCCACACCTACAACGACCGGGGGTTAGAAACTAGCCGCACCGAAGCTAGCGGCACTCACATAGCTCGTACTATCATAACAGAGTGGGATGCGACTAGATTTTTACCGGTGCGAATTCAATTGCCCTCGCAAACAATCGTGTACAGTTACGATAATATGGGGAGAAAACTTAGTCGGCAAGTCCAGTCTAATCAGGAGTAGGGTGATGGCTGCTTTTTTAAAAGTAAAAAAATTATTAAACCCTTTAGTTTTTTCGCTTGCTTTTCTAATTAAAATCAACCCTGTTGAAGCGCGGGAATATAGTTTTTGGGATACGCGTTACGGCGGTGTATTTGATAGGCCAGAGGATGCTTGTGAGTATATGTATACTTTTTGGCCTTACTTTATTTACAAGCCGGAGAACAATTTTGATTCTAGCAATGGTAACGGTCAAATCGCCTATACATGCGGTGGTAACGACACGATTCATGATATTAAATTTGGAATTACTATTTTTTAACTGTCAATTGTGACTCAGATTCTGCTCTGGACCGCCGCACAGGTAGCTGCAGCGTCACGGCGCAGAAAGGCAGGCCTGATGAGCCCCTTTTATGTGCAAATCCTTCCTCTGTAATTGGTAATCCGATTAACACTGCCAATGGTAACAAGTATCAGGAAGAGGTGGATTTGCGCGTTGGTTCGGTTAGCCCAATCGTCATCTCCCGATCTTACAATAGCTTGGACGGTCTGTGGAGGCATAGCTTCTCTTCTCATCTTTATTTTGGGACGGGAGCAGTAGTAGTTGTACACGCTGATGGGCGCGAATCCGTATTTTCACTCATAGATGATATTTACCTATCCAAAACTGATTCCGGTGTCTTGGTTGCTTTAAAAGAGGGTTGGAGTTATCGGGATCCCTCAAATGCAACGCTGATTTTCTCGGCGCAAGGACGTCTGCTCAGGGTCGAGGCGTCAAACGGATCTAATTATGATCTTACTTATAGTCGTGATGGAGGGCATAGTATTTCTATTAGCAACTCAGTTGGTGATGTTGTAATGGTTCAAGAGACTCTCTTGCATCAACTCTTGGAGGTGTCAGGTGGGTCTGGCAGCGTAGCTTATGAGTATGACTCCCAAATTTTGCTTAAGCGTACTATAACTAAGGCGTCTAATGTTTCAAGTCGTAAGTATCATTACGAAGATAGTCGTAATGCTAGCTGGCTTACAGGCATCACCGACGAGCGCGGCATCCGATTTGCTACTTGGGCATACGATGCTAAAGGGAGAGCAATATCTAGTCAGCACAGCGGTGGGGCCGGCTTGACCCAGATCACTTACAACGTTGACGGTTCCAGTACGGTAACCAATGAACTGGGCAAGCAAGCATTGTACCGTTACCAGCAGATATCTGGGGTTAAACGCATCACCTCCATTGAAGGCGAACCCTCACCCAACTGCTCAGCCAGCAACTCCAGTTATACCTACAACGACCGTGGTCAGGTGCTGATCAAGACCGATGCTAAAGGTTTGATAACGACCTACACCTACAATGATCGAGGACTCGAAACGAGTCGGATTGAAGCCAATGGAACCTCTCTGGCACGCACCATCACCACGGAGTGGGATGCCAATCGGTTTTTACCTTTGCGAGTTGTTGAGCCTACTCGAACAACGGTATACAGCTACGACAGTCAAAGACGGGAATTGAGTCGCCAGACGACGTCCCATTGAGCCTAATTATCAAAAGGATCTGAGCATGCTAGGAAGTTCGCCGAGAGTCACCAGTGCCAATGGATTGATTCACTATCCTCAAGGCTGGCTGGGCTAGGGCAGTGTTGGCGGCAGTACGAGCTCACATGCCTGCAATGCGGTAGGTGATCTTGCTCGCATTACGGTAGCTAATGGCAATTATTTGGCTCATATCTATCACTACGCTCGGCGTTTAGCGGAGTGACTACAAATATTTCTTAAAACTCCCCACCGTAATACTCACGACGATTCCTAGAGCCGCCGCACACGGCAGCAACACCAAAACCGGACTCAAACTCACCGGCAACGCCAGATAAATAATCCAGGGCGCAACCGCCAACGGCACGATCATCATCTTCGCCCGATGGTAGACAAACCCTGACTCCCGCCCAGCGCCAAACCGCCGCAGATCCCTGCGCACGAGGCCATCAACCACGCCCGTAAAGGCAGCCATCAAGAACAACGGGGTGGTCAGCACCAAGATAATCAGCCGCGTCAGAAAAGTGAGGACGGTGTACATCGCCGCCAATCCGTAATCCTCAACGTAGACGTACATAACACCCAGCGCGCGTGATGCCTTCGCCTTGGTTACCATTAAGGCGCGACTGCGTTGCAGAGTGGTTGATCCAGTCGACGAAGCCGGTCTTTTCGAACGTCCAGATGTACGCCGTGTTGACCAGGTCTTTTGCCGTTCGCCCAGGTTGATCGATCAGCAGGCTTCGAGAATATCCATCAGCCAGCCACTGCAGTTCACTGTTGAGCATGTCTTGGGCGTGTTGCCAGCCTTGCTCGGGCCAGTAGAAGTAGAGTCCGATCCACTCCATGAAGATGCTGATCAGCAGCGAGCCGAGCATGATGCCGATGAAGGCGAAGGGCAGGGACAGTGTTCGGGCGATCAGGCCCTTTTCACGGACTTGCTGCTGTAGTGTCTGTGCGCTTTGGGACGCTGTGGCCATGTGCGTTGCTCGGTTGGGTGATCAGGTAGAGGGCGTCACAGGTTCAGGGCGTCGGCTCGGGATCGACGGGGCTGTCTAGCAGATCGGCGGGTAGGTCTTCCTGCAGGCCACGAGTGCCGCTGCTGGTCCACCATTCGCCACCGCCGTCGATGTAGCTTTTGCGCATGTTCTCCGCGAGGGTCTGCAGGTCCTTGGGCATGACTTCATCCGGATCTGGCGCGGGCAGGGGCATGCGCACTTTCCATAGATTGCCCCCCTCGATCAGTGCGAAGGCTTGGCCTTTGGGCAGGCTGACGATGTGCGCGGGTTCTATCAGCGCCACGCTGGTAGAGCTGACCCTGTCCTGGGTGTTGCTGGTGAAGTCGGTCTTCGCCGAGGGGTCAGAACTGTCAGTCGCGCCGCTGACCAGCGTGGTGGTGTAGACGTCCACCTTGGGCAGTTGCTTAGTCAGCAGCTCCGCTGTGGCGGTTTCACGGACGCGCAGCATGAACAGGTTGTTGAAGTTGCCGATCACCTGGCCGGCCTTAGCCTTGTTGCCGATCTTGGCTTCGATGTCGCTGGCGGTCTGGGTATAGGCGCTGACCTGAATGCCGGCGCCGCCGCCCTTGTTGATCATCGGGATGAACTCATCGCCCATCAGCTCGTTGAATTCATCAGCGTGCAGGTTGATCGGGATTTTCTGCTCGGCGTTCGCCCCGGGTAGACCATCGTCGATTCCGAACTTGTAGATATGGCCAGCAACCGAGACCAGGTCGGAGAACATCGAGTTGCCGACTGCAGCAGCCACTTCTGGATCAGATAAGGCATCCAGGCCGACGTACACCACCGCGCGCTTACGAATGATCTGCATCCAGTCGAAGATTGGCCGAGGGTCGTTGAGGTCTGTGTAGTCCGGCGAGATCAGTTCCGCCATGCGTCCGGTGGTGAGCTTTTCCAGCAGTGGCAGTAATGAGGCAACGATCTTGTCGAAGTAAGTTTTGTCGTAGCGGACCGCGGAGCGCAGCCCGTCCATCACCGGGTCGGCCACGCGGGTCTGTGACAAGTACTGATCAATCGCGATGACCCGTTTTTGCCGACCTTTCATGTTGAAGGGGATGTTCTTGTCGTTTAGCCCGGCCTCAATCTGCACAATGACTTCCCAGGCTTTGCTGTCATGCCGTGCGAAGTAGTGACCGCTGTACTCGATGAACAATGCATCGATGTTGATCACGTGCATCTGGATCTTCATGTAGTCGGGACGAATACCAAGTTCTACGAGGGCCCGGGCGATGATGTTGACGAAACGCCAGGCGAACTCGCGAAAAGCCGCGCTGTTGCCTTCCCCGGATAACTGCCCGGAAATCCGGCTGGCTACCTCGGATATACGCCCGAACCGGCCCACGGCGTTGTACCTGGAGGAGATGTCTGGCCAACCCAAATGGAAGATATAGAACTCACCTTCGCGGCCGGCACGCTTGGCTTCGACGTACATACGCTTGAGCAGATCCGCGTCGCCTTTGGGATCAAAGACAATGACCGGCTCAAACTCATCGACACCGTCGACCTGCTTTACACGACGTATGTCCTGAGTGATGAACAGCTCCGCCAGGCGCGTCTTGCCAACCCGGGTGGTTCCGAGAATCAAGCTGTGGCCGACACGCTCGCCAAGGGGCAGGGCAACCTCGACCTCATACGGTTCCACGCCGTGAATACGCGGAGCACCGCCAACAGGCGGTAGTGGTCTCACCGGATTTAGCGGGCTGTCCCAAGCGGTTGCTTTCGGAATCAGACTGAGGGGGAAGGGCGCATATTCCATGCGTTCCTCAAGTCTCCTCGCAACCTGAAATAGATGCGGAGGTTCCACATAAGCCCTGAACTCTGGGCGATAGGTTTGCATCAGCCGCTGGGTGTGTCGCTGCTCCCATTTGAATCCTTTGCCAATAAACAGGCGACGATTGCTGACGGGCACCTCTTTGCTGGTCATGACGTAGCGCGGAAGTCGACGTATGTTGCGCCGGTAGCGCAGGACCACCAGCGCCTGACGTAAACGTATCCAGCCAAACGAAAGAAAGAACAGTGCTGCGGCAAGGCCGAACAAGGGTGACAACGCGAGCGCCCAAGGCGCGAATAGAGAGAGGTAAGCACCGATCAGGCAAACGCCGACGGTGTACAGCTCGACCGCTGGACGCAGCAGCGCCTCAATTACGTGATCCTGAGCCACCCGCTACTGCTCCAGCCCGGTTGAAGTAATCAGCGCAGGGTAGTGATCAAGGTTCAGTATCTCGGCCAGTTGATCTGCCGAGGCGGGTGCGAGTTCGAGTCCATTGGCAAGCCGCCGGAGCTCTTGCAGCGATTCATATTTCTCGACGTTGACTACCAGGCCTACGGCATTGAGTTCGCGCAAAACGTCTATTCGTGCTGCCAGCCAATCGCGTGAGAGTTCATCGTCACCGATAAGGAACATCGGCTGTAACCCCGGCGCATTCAGTACGCGTGTGTCGACTTTTCCTGGACTTAGTCGTGTCGACTTCACGGGCAGCATGTCGGCTTCCCCATATTGCTTAAGCGGTACCGGCGGTAGGAAAGCCAACTGTAAGGGCTTGTCTTCAGGAATAAGGTTAAGCGCTCGGTAGTAAGGCAGCGCAGACGTACCGCCGAGATCCTCGACAACGATTAGCTCAGCATGAGCAAGCGCCGGGAAGACCAGCACAAACAGGAAGATTTTTTTCATGGAGTCACTCCGGTGACGCGTTTTAGATGGCGGGCAAAGCTTTCGCGATAGCGGGCAGCGGGTGCTCCGCCGGCGGGGCGGTGGTATCGCCCTGCAGCGTCGACCCAGGTGCTGCTTCGGGCTTTTTGTTCGAGCAGAACTTGCGTAGTTAACGCCAGGTTCAGGTAGGGATCCAGTACGTCGCACGGCTGAGCGAAACGCTGCCGTTGCCAGCCGATATTGATCTGGCCAAGACCCGCGTCCACACTTTTGGCGCCGAGCTGCGCGATGGCGGTCATCAACGCCGCACAGGCGGACTCGCGAGAGGAATAGCGGTAGCTGACTTTGGCCACGTTCAATGTCCATGGCCAAGGCACCAGCCTGCCGCGCAGTCGCGTTCCACTCTCCTGCAACGCAAGGGCATAAAGCACTTCGCTGGGGACACCGGTGCCATGAGTCGCAAGCTGATACGCCGGCGGCGGTAGTTCCGCATTGGCGGCTTGGGTCAGCAGGCTGAGTACAAGTAGCAATTGTGCGCGGCGTTTCATTGCCTAACCCATCGCCCATTGTCCTGACGCAGCACGGCCGGGAACTTGCCGCTGCCCCCAATGGTGACCCAGCGTCCGCCGTCGTGATTGAGGGTGATCTGTCGGCTGCGGACTTTGTCAGGTTCAATACCTGCTTTCAGTGCCCAGGCCCGCAAAGCATCATCGTTACCTTTGCTGCCCAGCAGGTAGATATCGAAGCGCTGGGCGTCGCGCTGCAGGCGTTTTACTTGAGCTTCACAAGCTGAACAGTTGAGCTCTACGAATACGGCAAGTCGCCCGCTGCTCGATGACGGCATAGGTTTGGAGGTCTGGTTCTGATTCACCAGAATCACCGGCAGGATGTCAGGATAAAGTCGCTTGTAGGCTTGGTCGTAAGCATTCTGATAGGCGAGAAGCTTGATGACTCTCGCACTCTCCATCTTCACCTGTAGCTCGGCGTAACGAGTGCGTTCCTCTTCGGTTTTCGCTTCGATACCGAGGGCAGACAAGGGATCCAGATTCGGCGAATAGACGCCGAGAGGCCCCTTCATCAGTTGCTTGAAACGATCCCACTCATCGACCTGCAAACCCCATTGGGTCGCTTTGGATTGAGCAGACTCTTCCGCTTGGTTAGCTGTGTTCTGTGAAAGAGAAATGCTGGATTGCTGGTTCTCGGAATGAGCGGGTGTGACGAAGGCAACCAGCAGAGTCATGAAGGTCAGAAACCTCATGGGCTTACCCCTTGCGTAAGCTTCACATCATGGCTTCGCCCATCCGGTAGCGCGAAACTGGCGCTGTTCGGCGTCAGTGCTTTCAGCATCCATCCATCACGCGATTCATTTGGCCGGAGCAGCTGGATATCCTGCAGTTGAGCATTGTGGAGGGGCGATACCGCCAGGAAGGATTCACCACCCCGGTACTCAAGATCGATGATTGTGAAGGAAGCTAAAGGCTTTTTCGGCCTGACTTTCTTGGCGACCGGTGCCGCTTCTGTCGCTACCGATATTGTTTGTTGAGTCGCGAGGCGTTTCACCTCTTCGAGCTCTCGTTGCACCACCTCCACATTGGCGCTGAGTGCGATAAGGTCGGTTTGAAGTGTACGCAGTGCGGTTTCGTCAGGGCCTTGCTTGGCCAACGACGTTATTCTTCGGTGGAGAAATTCATGGTCCTTTCGGTATTGAGCTCCATGTACCAAGTCTCTGCTTCCTAGAGCATCCAGGTCCGAGCGCAGAGTTTCCTGCTGTTGAGCCAGGATATCCAAGGATCCCGACTGTTCCTGCAGCTCCGTCTGCTTCACCACCTCGCGAAGCCCCCACCACTGAGTGGTAAGTACCAAAGCCAGCACAAGCAGAAGAACACCATGGACGTGACTCGTTTTTAGTCTGACCTTCATCGCTGACTACCCACAGTTAATGGCTTGACCGAAGGCGCCGCAATGGCCTGCGCTGACGGTATCAATGGGGCAGGGCGCTGATAGGCTGGACGAACAGAGAAGCAGATCCGGCGTGCGAGCTCGTCCACCTGCATTTCCCACGCGGGACCGGCAAGCATCTGCATGGCGTCACGTACACTGATCGGCCCAAGCCGGTATTGAGAGGCGGGAAGTGGATGAGCGAACAGCACACCAACGTTTCCGGTCGATGAGCAGAGCTGGTAGCCGGAGTGGCGGAGCGCGTAGGTCATCGCTTGATGAACTGAAGGGGTTAGCGCATCGGGGATGCGTAAATCAATGATCTGATCGAGAAGCTGGAGTTGATCGGGTTTCGGTCTGGTCGAGATGACGGTGTAGCGGTCGTAGCGGATCTGCTTAGGCGCAGTGCTTATCGGGGGATTTGGCTTGTAGCCCTCATTGAGCGCAACTGGCTCCACTTGAGGCGTGTTTTTCGCACATCCTGCGAGCGCAAGGCTCAGGCAAATTATCAAAGCTGTCCATTGAGGACGGCAGAGCTGGAACATTGGGGAATCCTCACATAACTATGAGGACACCTTGGCAAAGCGGTCGGGTTTGAACCTCAAGAAAACTGGTTCGGGCCTCATGGATATTCCCGCTGCAGGTCTTGGCAGAAGAGCTGCCTGGATTGATCCAGGCAGTTTTGATCAGACGGACGACTCTAGTTCGTCGTTGAGTAGCACTCGCAGATGCCTGGGGTGCTTACCCAGATACTGGATTTCTAAAAGCAAATCGATCCTTACCTTGTCGACGCGATTACGAGATGAGGGGATGAGCCAGAGGCTGAACGGGATCCTGTTCGCGCCGTCGGATTCAGACATCACAGCTCGATAGGACGCATCTAGCACGGCACTGAGACGATCACTCAACTCTTCAAAGAGGTAGTCGTTGATGTGAACCGTCTGCAGCCAGGCAACTTCGCTGAGGACGATAGGCAGTTGAAGCAAGCGCAGCTTGCGGGGTGTTAGAACTGATGGCATGTGAGTCTCCGAAAATCAAAATCGGGGAAACACAGCACCCACCCAGGGGGAAGTGTTTCCCCGTGTGGGTTGAGTTGGAGCAGGTATCAGCAGGCAGATGCGGAGCTGATTATGTGAAGGTTAGCGCCCTTGATCAGGCGGCTGCTTTCGAGACCAGGTCGAAGCCCAGCTTGAGCAAGGGCACGACGACGCAAACGAAAATTGCGCCAAGCTGCCAGCGCATGACTTTTATCTCAGAGCGAACCTCAGACCGCATCTCTGAAATCGATGCGTTAATCCGGGTTTCCACGTGCTGAAGGTCAGCTTTGGTCGCGAGCTTTTCCACGTCTGTCTCCCATGCATCCACCACAGCTTTGGCTTTGTCAGCCGGTACGTTGGCGGAAATCAGTGCGTCATACAGCGTAAGCGATATTTTCATGGCATCTCCAGATTTGACGAAGAGACACCGCCTGACGGAGGGTCCCCGTCAGGGTGGTTTGAGTAAGCATTCGATCATCGAGGGCATCGACGACTGTCCGCGCTACCGAATGCGATACGGACTGGGTTGAATCAATGCGGTAAACCGCACCGTAGCGTTGAAGATTCAGGCTACCTGGGCAGGGTGCTGTCTGCGACAGCGATCCTGAGTGGGATTTTTGATGGTTTTGTGGCGGGGCGTCAATCAGACGGATCCTACATGCGTGACTGATTCAGTCGATCATCCGGAATGCTGCTCGCACCACTGCCGGAATCTGCCCATTTCCAAGGGCCTTAAGTCGGTCCACCCGATAGGCCACCCCATCAGCCACTCGACCCATTCCGGGTTCAGTGGCCCACCATGTAGCGCCATGACTGCATGGTCCAGTCTGTCCCGTGATCGGTCCCGTCCAGATTTGCGGATCAGTGATCCCGGCGAGGAACCCTTCGACATACTCGCCACTGGCGTTGGCCAGGATCCAGATCCGGTTGCGACGATGCGGCGCGCCGCATTCAGCTGCTGAAAGACAACACCACTGCGTGTCATACCCCATTTGGGCAAGATCACCGATGACCACGGCAAGGCCGCGGCTGATGAGCATGGGTGAGTTCTCCAGCCACGCAAATCGAGGTCGAACCTCGTCGATGATTCTGCCCATGTGTTTCCACAAACCCGATCGCGCGCCTTCAATGCCCGCACCGAGTCCGCAGACGGCAATGTCTTGGCAAGGAAAACCTCCCGAAACCACATCAACAAGTCCGCGCCATGGTCTGCCGTCAAAACTACACACGTCAGACCAAATCGGGAAAGGCGGGAGCAATCCATCGTTCTGTCGTTGCGCCAGAACTTGTGCTGCGTAGGCATCACGCTCAACTGCGCACACGGTCCGCCATCCGAGCAAGTGCCCGCCCAATATTCCACCACCAGCGCCCGCGAAAAGAGCCAACTCATTCATCTTCACTCCTGCAGCGCCTGGTTTTGGCAGGCGCATCAAGGGGAGGGAGAATTCCTGGGTGAGGTAGGGGACGATCCTGGGGAAAGTACGTAGTCAACACAGCGTAGGTGATTGAGATTCTGCAAAGCTGTAAATGGAGTCCGGCGCTGACGTCAATAAAGTCTAATTTGGAACTCTCGGCTCCAAACCTAGAAGAGGTAGCCAACGACGTTTCCAGTAAATTCCGAGACCACTTTTTGGATTTGAGTGGCTCAAGTTGCAGGATATCTTGGCTACTGAGGATCTCCTCAAACGACATTCACGTCAGGAGCAAAGATGAAATCACTTAGCCGGCTTTTAAAATTGGCTGCGGCATATCCGCCTAAATGGGTTTTTGTAGCTCTATGTGCTGCCATCCCGATCATGTTCTGCAAAGCATGCGACGAGACCCCGCAGCTCATTGAGTTCCTCAATGCTTATGTATTTGAGTGTACGAGCCGTGAGGTTATGGTTTGGGGCGTAGTCATCTGGGCTTGTGCACTGAGTAACATTCGCTCGATTCATGGGAAACCGAGCAAACGCGTCTCCGAAGCCCTTCAACGCCTTAAAAGGCTGAAAGAACTGGAAGTCACGCTTGAAAAGAATGGGCTGCTGCTCGCGCACCGTTACATTTCAGAAGAAAGGCGATCCCTTTCAGACAATCTCGGCTTCCTTGCTCACTCTGAGGAGACCTACCGTGTGATTGATCAGCTATCTGCAGTCATACGATTGTTTAAAAGGTAACGACGACAGCTACTCGCCTGTTTGGCGTTCAAGCAGGTGAGTGGTGTGCGCTATGGATTGTCACTTTCCTAGCACCGCCTATTAGGCACTATCCGGCACCACTCTACTGGTAGAGACTTTGGTCTTAACACATTGCGCTGATAATGTCGGCCATTTTTGTAAAGGTGTTTTCGCAAGCGCCGGAGGGCAGAGTAGGAGCACATCCCCGAAGGTATAAAGCTGGATGGCTTCAACCTGAATGACTCCAGTGCTGGCACTTGTCCAGTTCCAAATGTCCTTTCTGATCAATTGCGGTGCCAATGGATCCTGCAGCAACCAACTATGGGGTTCGTATTGGCGAATGTCTAAACGACCAGCCGCCGCATAAGTGATGCTACCCAGAAGGCCTGGGGCTATAGCCACCAATAGGCCAAACTGAATGATTATTGCCAATGAGGCGTAGACGTAGCGAGTAAATGTGCTTCGCTTTGAGCGGTAGAAAACGAACACAGGCGTCAGGGGGAGCATCATTCCTACGAAAATGACAAATGCGGTGTAGATTTTACTATGGTCATTTATCGCATTTCCTATCTGCAGCAGTTGGAACGGGAAAGCGCCGCAGACCACGGTCATCACGACAAATAGCATCAATGTGAACTCGAAGCTGGCACGCGCCTCGGGTTTGTTATTCTGCCTCCAGATAGCTTTGCGCACAGCCACTTTTAGTCCACTGTTAAAGCGAAAAGCAGCTAAGCCTGTCAAAGTGGAAGTTATGACGGCGAAAAGCAATAACCAAGAATCACCATATCTCGCTAGCAAGCCCGCAAATACTAGGTATCCAGAACCTACGATCAATACTATGGCGCCCACCACGTAATGCTGCCGAAGTGGAACTCTATTAAATAGAGTCATCGCTATTGCGAAGATGATGCTAGTGGTAGCCATCACTAATAAGTACAACGAGGTGATACCTAGTACGCCAAACAGCCAGATAATTAGGGCAGATTTGTTGTTGATCGCATCCATGAAAAGGTCTGGTCGACCTATAGCCTGATGGAGTGCAAAGAGACTCGCAATGCCTGTGACACCACCCAAGAAAGTGAGCAGCGCCAAAACCGGTGTCCAATGCTTCAATATCCGTGAGAGCCAACGTCTCGCCTCAATCGGCAAAGATGAAGCGTCAGCAGCATTATTTCTTTTCAATGTTTGCTCCCTATCTTAACGGGCCGACTTTGCCAGGGGGGAGACCTTAGCAGAGGGAGTTCGGTATGGGGAGCGTGTAGAAGTGACTGCATTTAGTCTGGAAAAAGAGCGCCCGAAGGCGCTCACATCAAATCAACCCTCTCTCCGCAAACGACAGCGGTTTTCCGCTACCCACGATGAAATGATCAACCAATCGAACGTCAACCAGGCTAAGCGCGTCTTTCATGCGCGTAGTCAGGGTGATGTCCGCCGAGCTTGGTTTGGTGCATCCCGAAGGATGGTTGTGGCTGATGATCACGGCAGCGGCATTGTGCGCTAAGGCTCGCTTTACGACTTGCCGAGGATAGATCGCGGCGCAATCAATGCTGCCCCGAAATAGAATTTCGAAAGCCAATGGCTGATGCTTGGCATTCAGAAAAACCACGCCGAAAGCTTCGTGCTTTTCTGCAGCGAGTTTGAGTTTCAGGTAAGAAGCTACTGCACATGGTGATTCAAGCGCGGCTTCAGTTGAGAACAGGCGACGATCAAGGATCAGCAGGACTTCCTGAATCAGTTCGTCTTCTGCAGTGGTGATGGAGGCTTCGAGTTCGCTGATGGTTTTATCAATCAGGGCCAGTTTCATGAGGTGCTCTCCGATTTTTTTTGCGGACAGCACCCCAATGGGATTGCTCCCCGGGAGGTAGGTGTCGCGGTCATGTATGGGCATGACCGCTTTATTGCTGATTCAGATAAGCGAAGTGTCAGGGGGCGTAGTACGCATCAGTTTCCGCAACGGCAGTTGATGGTGTTTCCGCCTTCTGGGCTTTTGGTGCGGTGTCTGTCGGTTGAGCTTGCTCGTCCTGAGGCGCTTGATCGTCTCGGGGTTTGGCCTGGTAGACCGTCTCCCCATCGACCTTTACCCACGAGATAAACAACAAGCGACCCTTGAGGCTCGCGCCGGGTTTGCCTTGTTTTTCGCCTTTGGCATACGTGAATGCGTCGGCCCAGATGTCGCCGATTTTGAAAGCAACGAGCACTTTCTTGCCAGCGGATACGTCAAGGCTGTGGAGCAGAACGAGGCGTTCGGCTTCGCTACCGCTGACTTTGCAGTCGATATAGGAATATTCCACGTCATCCGAGCTGCCATGCAGCGCTGCTACTGTGACGCAGATGAAAGGCTTGCCTTTGCGTACCTCAACTTCGCGAATGCGATTGAGGTAGCCGATGCCAGTGGTGTGCAGGTCGAAGTATTTGCTTTCGTTGGATTGAGTCATGGCCGTTTCTCCGTTTCAGAATCAAAAGCGGGGAACGACTAACCCTTGCGGGAAGTAATTCCCCGCGTGGGTGATGGTGCTATCAGGCATTCGATCGTCAGTGCTGCCGACGATTGATCGCGCTGCCGAATGCGTTGGCGATCTTGGGGTGATCAACGCATTAATGCGTCGTAGCATTGAAGATCGAAGCTACCTGGGCATGCTGCTGACACGTCAGCGGAACATGTGTGAAGCATGGAAAATGATGCTTGAGGCGTCAAGGTGAAGTGGCGCTATAAAAGTGGATCTAGCGAGCCGCGTTTTCTTTCAACTGAATTGCTGACGCCACTACGTTTACGAGTCGCCTTTGCAGGCTTGGAAGCAACTACGTTTTTGTCGTACCAGTGATTCAGATTGATGCCTTTGCGAACCATGGCCGGGACCTCAGCGAGGTCTTTCAGTGAAACGCCTTGGTCTGGCTGATCATCCTCATCGACAGGTTGAACGTCCTTGGCGCGTAACGCTTTTCTGGCCTGCACCACGAAAACGCCGAGGTGATGGCCAAATCGGTAGCTGAGTGAGTGCATGGGTATCTCCTGAGTGTTAAGTGCGAGATACATCTCACCCACATAGGGGAGTCGATCCCCGCATGGGTTGGTGTTTAGAGCATTCCATCGCCATGGTTGGCGAACGATCGCGCTGACGAATGCGCTGGCGACCCTTGGGTGGATCAACGCGAGATTTTCGCGTCGTAGTCTTGAGGATCCTGATTACCTGGGCATGTTGCTGACGACGTCAGCGGACATAGGGAAAGCATGTAAAACGGCCCGTGCCAAGGCAACAAAAAATAAGATAAAGGCACTGCACCTATTGATGCTCTCGTTGGAGGGAGAAGCGGGCCGAAGACAGTCTTCGGCTGAGAAGAGATCACCACCTGTGAACGCATTGCATAGACGGCCCCTTGGCATTGACCTGTCACCGCATACAAACACCCGATCCGTGTCGTGGCTGGGATCGGTATCAACTGGCACGCATCCACGCACAAAAGGAACCCGTTATTTCACCGGCGGGTACCGGTAATGAATACTGGCCCTCGGAAGGGTGTCCTGACACTCCGGCGAACAGAGTGTCAGGGCACCTTTCAGAGTGGCCTTGAAGCGGGGAGTAGGGGCCGCGCTGGAACAGAACGGCCCGAGGTTTGGCAGGCTTCGGACTCTATGCGTCTATGACTCCCGGGCAGGGTGATCGTGACGGCAACTTGCCTGGATAACCAGGGAGACGCAGGGAGAATCTGCACACACTTCCCGAGGCTCAGCGTGCTTGGGTTGCTCGCTACTGATGACCGTCAGTAGCCAACGGGTGTGATCCGTGACGCGTTCAAATTCTTGCACATGCCGATGGCCGTGGGAATGTAGTAAATGAGCTTAGGTGCCGACAGATTTAGTGGGATCGGTCGGTAGGAAATTTTACTGCTTCCGGGTTTTCTTGGCGGGGCTCAGGCTAAGGATGCCTTTGCACTCGGGGTATTTTGAGCAGGACATAAACGGCCCGTTCTTGCCGTTTCGTTTCCGCATCGGCGCGCTGCATGTGGGGCAAGGCGGTGAGGGTGGCTGATCGATACTCAAGGTCAACTGTGAGCACTGCTCGACCAACTTGCCAATCCATACGCTCTGCCCCTTGAGGAATGTCTCCAGCGGCATACGGCCGGCTTCGATTTCATCAGACGCTTGCTCCCAGATTGCCGTCATACCCGGATCCTTGACCATGCTCGGCACCGTGTCGATCAGCGCAAAAGCTGCAGAGGTAGGGCTTAACGAACGTCCTTTTTTATCCAGGTAGCCACGCTGCATAAGCCCCTTGATGATTGATGCGCGGGTGGCCTGAGTGCCAATGCCGGTGGTGGCTTTCAGCTTGGCCTTGAGCCTTGGATCCTCGACCACATCAGCGATGTTCTTCATCGCCTTGAGCAACGTACCTTCGGTGAAGCGCCGAGGCGGCGATGTACTCAGCGATTTGAGCTCCGCCGATTGGATGCCGCACGCCTGGCCTGACTGCAGGTTCGGCAGATGTTGGCTTTTTTGCTGTGCCTGCTCATCACCCTCAGCTTCGACGTCGCGGGTGAATAGCACTTTCCAGCCGGGCACTACGATTTGTTTGCCAACTGCTTTCAGGACCATACCCGTAGCATCGAGCATTGCTACGGTTCGGTTGTACTCATGGTGTGGCATGAACTGGGCAATGTAGCGCCGGCGGATCAGGTCGTAAACCTTGAGCTCGTTCTCAGACATCTTCGAGATGTCGGCAGCTTCCGTGGTGGGAATTATGCCGTGGTGAGGGCCGGCTAGTTTGACGTCGTCCCACGCCTGGGAACGCACAGTCAGATCCAGCTTCTGCAGCAGCGGGACAAACGATGGGTCCGTTTTGCCCAGAGCCGCTATGACCGTGGGTACTTCCTTCAGCATGCTTTCCGGCAAGTATGGGCACTCGGTCCTGGGGTAGTGGGTCGCCTTGTGAGTCTCGTATAGAGACTGAGCGATGTTCAGCGTTTCCTCCACGCCCATGCCGAACTGGTGATCGCATTGCTCCTGCAGCGCCGCCATATCAAAAGGCAAGGGCGGTCGTTCGCTGACTCGCTCGACATCGACGGCCGTAACCATTGCCTGGCCATGAGTGAGTTGTCGCAGCGCCTGATCCGCTTGAGCCCGATCGATGCATCGCCCCTCAGCGTCGACGATGTTGCCCTGCGGTTTCCACTTCGCCATAAACTCAGCGCCCTCAGCACGCAACGTCACCTCGACCTCCCAGTAGGGCTGCTTGACGAAGTCATTAATAGCCCGCTCGCGGATGACTGTCAGGTACAGAGCAGGCGTTTGCACGCGGCCAACCGACATGACCTGATCGTGCCCGCAGCGCCTCGCAATCAGAGTGAACAGGCGGGTGAGGTTCATACCAATCAACCAGTCCGCTCGCGATCGAGCCAGCGCTGCGTGATACAGGTAGAACGTCTCTTGCCCGGGTTTCAACGCTAACAATGCTTTGCGGATAGATTCAGGATTGAGCGCTGACAGCCAAAGCCGATGGACCGGACCGCGGTAGCCGCAGTACTCCATGATCTCCCGGGCAATCAGCTCGCCTTCGCGATCAGCATCGGTGGCGATTACCAGTTCCTTGGCTTGGCCGAGCAGCTTTTTCACCACCTTGAACTGAGTCGCAGTCTTGGGTTTGACCTCGACCTTCCAGTCTTCGGGGATGATGGGGAGGTGATCAAGTGACCAGCTCTTGTAAATCGGGTTGTAGGCCTCGGGCGGACAGGTTTCCAGCATATGACCGATGCACCAGGT
This sequence comes from Pseudomonas sp. Irchel 3A5, assembly GCF_900187575.1. Classification (NCBI taxonomy): domain Bacteria; kingdom Pseudomonadati; phylum Pseudomonadota; class Gammaproteobacteria; order Pseudomonadales; family Pseudomonadaceae; genus Pseudomonas; species Pseudomonas sp. Irchel 3A5. The sequence goes on from NZ_FYDU01000020.1 coordinate 98,545, forward strand.
TACGCAGACCTCGGGTCCGCTCAGGTAGCCGGTACCGCGTTGCGTCGCGCCGACTACTCGGGCGATGTCTTTGCCTTGGGAGGGTTTTTCGCAGAGGAATAGGCGCATGGGGCTTGGCCAGTAATGGTGAGCCCTGACCATCGCACGATGCAGCTGGTGAGACCTGAGGAAAACAGGTGTGGTAGGTGAGGGGTTAACAGCTAGATTTCTATGAGTGGTGGTAACCAAGGGTTCAAACGTCCTTGATGATTTTCAGCGTTGATCTTCATCAGAGAAGCACATCGGTACCGCTACGATTTCCCGGTGAACGACGTTCCAAGGTTAACGAGGCGCGCCCGCAAAAGCGTGCAACTTTTTACGAATTCGATGCGATAAAACCGTCTTGGCTGGAGTGTACTGATTTACACCCGCTTATCAGACACAGCACTGGGCCAAGACGAATCAAGAAGGTGGACGCGGTCATAACCAGTCTTCATAGAGAACGGGGTAGTCGTCACCAAGGTGGTGTGCCTGATAGTGTCCTTAGAACTAGGTTAATCAGTCGTACCGTCTCAATGTAAGCAATCAGCAATAATTCGATTTTCATAATTGCACTCGTGAGCTTGCGGCGCCGAGTTGGCGCGGCTTTAGGTAGAAGTTGATTGGGCGGGGCGAGCTGAAGACTAAATGCAGGCGTGAATGTTCGTCAAGAAGAAGTTTGAAGTTTTATGTTGTGGTTCATGGATGTATGAGCCCTCAAAGGGTGCGTAGTTTGGGATAGGTTTATGGGTGTATGTCGATACCCTCTAGCGTCTCTAGTGCGGGGGTAAGGCATATATTGATAAATTAGCAGGATAGTTAATAAGACATATATTGATAGGTGAACGGAATCGTTAATTAAACAGATATTGATGGATGGGGTGTACAGTTGTTAGAACAAAACGGCGGCTGATTTGTTAGGGGGATAATAAATCAAAAACTCATGGGTAGGCGGCGCGGTTAGTAAGGCTGGGCTCAGTAGCTAAGTGAAGCAATTATTTTGAGCGCATTTTTTGTAGGTGGAGAGGATAATTAATAAAGCTAATATTGACAGGCGGGCTGAACAGTTTATGAGACAGAATTCGATAGGTGGACGAGACAGATTATGAAACAAAACCCGATAGGTGAACGAAACAGATGATGAAACAAATCCTCATAGGCAAGCGGGATGGAGAAAAAGAACGCAAGAAATGGCCCAAGCTGAACGAGTGGTAGCCGAGGGCTAAGACAGCCGCTCATCAATAGGCAGGATCAGATCGGCAGCCTGATTGCGTACGCTCCCCACCGCTTTGCCCACCTTAAACCATTCAAATTCTTCCGTAGGCTGGCTGAACGTCATTGCTATTTCTGCAGCTCGTGCTGCAGTTGTCGCAGGATCCAGCCACTCCCGAGCCATCTCCGGCGTCAGCACAAGCGGCCGTCGATCATGAATGCCCACCATCCCCTGATCGCTAGCAGCAGTGATAATCACAAACCCGTCATCGTCACGCGGCTCAAGCCCTGGCGTCACCTGAGCCAAAGCACCAAAGAACATCGGCGCCTGGCTTTTCAGCCGAATGTAGTAGGGCTGCTTCTTCTTCGGATCCAGCGGATCTTTCACCCACTCAAACCAACCATTGGCAGGCGCGATCGCTCGTCCGTTCGGCCAAAGCTGTTTGAAAAACTTCCCGGTCGTAACCGTCTCAACCCGGGCGTTGATCGGGTCAGGGCGTTTTCCTTTCGCCCAGAACGGCGACCACCCCCAACGAACCTTGTCGACGCTAAGTCCGCCTTCCACCGGTCGGATGATTTCGACCTTGGTTGTGGGCGCGACGTTGTACCGATCTATGGCCCAAAGGTCGTATCCATTGATCACAAGCTGCTGTGGAGCGAGTTCTCTGAGGTAATGGTCCATCGGTTCGTAGATCGAGTAGCGTCCGCACATGGTGTCACCCGTCGAAATTTCCTACATATGAGATTGACCGCGCCCGGTCGAGATCGTTAACTGTATATACATACAGTCACTCGTCGCAAGGTCAGCATCATGAGTATTACCATCCTTGGTCAGATATCGGCAGGGGGCGCCAAGCTCCCGCTTTATTCCTTTAAGGTGCCTGCGGGCTTCCCGTCACCGGCCGCCGATCACATCGAAAAGCACATCTCGCTGGATGAGTTATTCGATATCCGTGCCCCCCACGTGTACGTGGCGAAAATTGAGGGCGACAGCATGCAGGGGGCGGGGATTTTCTCCGGGGATCTTGTGATTGTTGATCGCAGTCTTTACGCAGAGCATGGCGACATCGTAATCGCTGCGCTCAATACTGAGCCAGTCTGCAAGCGCCTCCATATGCGTGAGAACTCTTGCATGCTCACGTCCGAAAACAGCAAGTTCCCACCACGTCACGTGATGGAAAGCGACGAGTTGGTTATCTGGGGCGTGGTGACATATAGCGTGCGCGCTCATGGCAAATCGTGAGCCTGTATTTGCTCTGATCGACTGCAACAGCTTTTACGCGAGTTGCGAGCGTGTATTCCGCCCGGACCTGGCGAAGACGCCGATTGTGGTGTTGAGCAATAACGACGGCTGCGTCATCGCACGTAGCTACGATGCCAAGCCGTTCGTAAAAATGGGCGCGCCGTACTTCCAGATCAAAGACACACTCCGTCAGAACGGGGTGGAGGTTTTCAGCAGTAACTATGCGCTGTATGGGGACATGAGCGAGCGCGTCATGACCATCATCGAGTCCATGGTGCCCGCCGTCGAGGTGTATAGCATCGACGAGGCCTTTGCGGATCTCACCGGCATGCCTGGGGATCTCACTGCATTCGGTCGAAAGATCCGCACGACCATCTACAAGTGCACAGGCATTCCAGTGGGCGTAGGTATCGCCCCCACCAAAACCTTGGCCAAGCTGGCCAATCACACGGCAAAGCGTCTGCAGGATAAAACCGGTGGAGTGGTCGACATCTGCGATCCATTCAAGCGTGACTGGGTACTACGCAACACCGATGTCGGCGAGGTGTGGGGTATCGGACGGCGCATGAAAGCCCACCTCGAGGGTATGAACATCAAGACAGCGATGGACCTGGCGAAAGCTGATCCATCGATGCTCCGCCAGAAATTCAGCGTGGTCATCGAAAAGACTGCGCGCGAGTTGGCGGGCACATCCTGCCTGGAGCTAAACGAGGCAGATCCACCCAAGCAAGAAATCTGCAGCAGCCGCATGTTTGGGCATCGGGTAACTACCATCGAACCGATCAAGGAAGCGGTGGCCACCTACGTTCAGCGCGCAGCGGAAAAGCTGCGAGCGCAGAACTCGCTGTGCAAGAAGATTCGCGTCAGCATCCGTACGGGAATGTTCAATCCGGAGGAGGCGAAGTACGCCAATGGCGCGTTGGTGGAGCTGCCTTACCCGACGAATGATGTGAGGCTGATGACCAAGGCGGCAACTGAGGCGGTTAATCGTTTGTTTCGGCCCGGGTTCAAGTACAGCAAGGCGGAGGTGTTGCTGCTGGATCTGAGGCAGCCAGGGGAATTTACGGATGATCTTTTTGCTGCTGCTCAGCCGCAGGCGGCGGAGAAAGTCATGACTGTGCTGGATGAGATCAATGGGAGATGGGGTAGGGGGACGCTTCGGGCTGCTTGTGTCCCGGCGGATCCGGAGTGGGGGATGCGGCGGGAGATGATGAGTGGGAGTTTTACGACGAAGATTGAGGAGCTTTGGACGGTTCGATGCAAGTAGTCTGGCAGTATTGACCAGGTGAATGCTTCCGACCCGAAGCTGTCCTTGGCGAAAGACAGCTATCGGCCAAAAGCGGACACCCCGCTCATCACTTTCAGGTAAAAGCTACCAGTCGTAACAAGCTGCTCTCGGTCAAAAACAGGCCATGGACACGCTGCTACCGACTTCGTAAGCTCCGTACAGGCCATGTTTCTCTTTCTCCCTGCCTCATGTCGCGTCTCCACCACGCCTTGCATGCTGCTGAAAGGGGCTATCCATGGACAAGGAACGTTATCGGGCACAAGGGGGCGGAAAATATTACCCCGCGATTGTGTCGCCTACTCATAGTTATGCGCTTTCCAAGGATCATCACTCGCAATGCTTGACTTCACAGAACTTTCAGATAACGGCCAAGATCTTGAGCTTTTGATTCGAGAACTACTATTCAGCATTGGGTACAAAGTCTATTGGAGTGGTCGTGGCCCAGATGGAGGTCGCGATCTTGTATGTATCGAAGAGAACGATAGCATATTTCTAAAAACATCAAAAAAATGGTTGATTCAATGCAAGCATAAGGCAAGATCGGGAAATAGCGTCGGAATTGGTGATCTAGATGATATCATCACAAGTTGTGTTCAGCATGAGTGTGATGGTTATGTTTTGGTAACATCAACCCAACCCTCTTCCGCAGTGGTATCGAGACTTGAGCAAATCACAAGCAATGACAAAGCACCAGTTATTGCCACGTACTGGGACTCAGTTGAGTTAGAAAGGCGACTAAGAACCGCTCAGCATTGGAATATAGCGCAACGCTTCTTTCCGAAGAGTGCCAGTGGGTGGCAAATATTCTCAAGCGAAAGACCAAATCATTGGACGGCGAATTTCAATGGATATTATTTCCACATAACAAATCGCATTGGATCAAGCTGTCAACTCTATCTGAAAACCATCGAGTCTAAGCTAGAGCAACTGATTGCATACCCGCTCCCAGAAAAACATTTCTTCAGATTGCGAAGCGTATATTTTGACGATAAGCACGGCACGTTCGTCTGGTACGTTGACTACATGCATCCGAATGCACAGCAACCTGTCTATACCGCAGAGCAACTAGCTGAAGAGCTACCTCAAGACTGGAATGATAGTTACGACATAAAAATTAGGGGTTATCTAGAGCATAGCGATCATTATGATCCAGATCATTACGACTTCTATGATCGTTACATGGGGCAGTTCATTCTTGGAATGTATCGCCCGAGCGGCGCATAACAAATCGTTCGCTTCGCTCACTGGGCTGCTCCTTAACCAAACTTTGGAGATCAAGATGACAAACAACGACTATCGCCCATCAAGCACCATCTTGTGTTGTGAGGATGTTAAAGAAGCATCGCTGTATTTTGATCGCGTGCTTCCTTTGAACATGGGACGGATGCGTGGCGATTCGACTGTCGGCGACATTCTGGTTGGCTATCCAGAAGAAGTTCCATCTGCCGCTCTTTCCCATCTTATCGATGGGATCGAAGGGAACACAGTTACCTATAGTCACGCCACTCGCGTAATGGAATTCACCGCCAACAGATGGGTTGAATTCGCTAAAGAGGTGGAGCCGTATGCGAGGCTATGGTCGTCCGACCCCAGTCGTCCCGACAATGATGACGTTCGCAACCAATACCAAAAGCTCCAAGAATCCTATTTCGCAGACGCGTCAATTCCTGGGGTTACCCCGATTCGCGAGGCGTTCCGCCGCTACGCGAAGGGTATCGGGTTCGATCATTTCTGTGTTGCTGTACCTTCAGCAATTGGGTCAGGCGGAAGTCAATGCGACCCTAGCATTACCCTATCTAAGCTGAACCTCATCGATGCTAGTCAAGCCGAATGGCGTCAAATCATAGAGCTTCGAAAAGACACTGTTTCGCACCGGAAGTTAGCGAGATTACGGCTGTTCATTCATAAGAATTACGTAGACTGCTCATTCGCCTACATAGAGGACGATCTTTCTCAGCGGCTCGAAGAATATGAGCGCGTGACGAAAAAATTTGGGTTGAAAACAACTTTGTCCTCACTGTCGCTACTGCTTGACGCTAAGGGTCTCCAGACATCTGCTGGAGCGGGTCTTGTGGCTGGGCTGTTTGGAGGGCCGCTTATTGGTCTATCAGCCGCAGCGGCGATTGAAGTTGGGAAGATTGCAGTCAATATCGCGGAGAAGCACCACGACCTGAAAGACTGGCAGTCGGGACATGAACTCGCGTTCATCTTTGACACCAAGAAGGCCCTATCTTGAGTTTCGATGCGATCTATAACCATTCTTTGCAGGGGACGATCCCCGTCGGCGGTGCGCCACTGACTCAAAAGCTAGGCCCGTTTGGGATCGCAATCCTTCTGGTATGAGCGACCGCTTCTGGCCGATTTCTGCCGGTCAAGGCCCGCCCCGTGGGCTAGTCAGATACCATGCACAACTGGTCAAGTCGAATGCAAATGGCTGGTCAGTGGCAAAGTAAACGGGTGGTCAAGTGGAATGCAATTCTCTACTCAGGCCAAGGCGTGAGAGGGAGCGGTATTTGAAGCGCTTGTTTTTTTTGCAGTAAACGCTTTGTATAGAGGCTCACAAAACTCAAGGGAAGGTAATTTTGTATGGCTGACATCGAAGATCTCGTCTCGGGCGAGATTAAAAAAGGCACCAACATCCAGTTGAATTGCGGTGGTCCAGTTATGGCTGTTCATTCGGTAGAAAAAAATGCTGGTGAGCCAAATGGGTGGGTCAACTGTCAGTGGTTTGCTGGAAAAAAGTTAGACAGCGGGCGTTTTCCCATCGAATCCCTAGACGTGGTGGTGCTTCAGCCTAAAGGGAAGGCATGATGGATTTGAGTGCGGTAGCACAATGGATGCTCCAACAAATCATCCAAGATGACTGCATTTATCAAGACGACGTTGTCGATTATCTTGTCAAAGCGAAGCAAGAGCATTTGTTGACTGAGAACACTGATGGGAATCAGGTGATTGGCAAAGCTGTGCTGTTGGAGTTTCGAAAGCTTACGGAGGCGAATGTCGTCTGGGTAAAACCTGATCGCTACTGGCGCTTTCGTGTGGCGGAGGATGAGCCAGGTAGAGATGCTCGGGGGTAATGGACGGCGCGTCTTCGAAAATGAGGTTGCCCCCGACCAGTGCGCTCACGACTTGAAGGCCCGCACGGTAGCGATGGTTTAGGGCATATTTAGGGCACGTTTCAGACCGCTTTGGGCCGCTAGATACCAATAATGAAGGGCCAGAACCCTGAATTAATCGGCCCAAAGCGCCCTGTTGGCGTGTAAGAAGGGGTTCTAATCCCTATCCATATCACAGTCGATGTCATCTCCATCCTGACCAAGAGGCGCTTGATTGTCTTCTCTATGTATATGAGTTTTCGCCATGTTCCACCTGTCGTAAACGGGCAGTGAGGGCGTTGATCGACACAAACAGCGCTCCGGCCTAGTTGTTGGCAGAGACAGCATTCGACGCCGACCCTGAGATACGAATACTTGTCAGGGGGAACCGTTCCTTCGCTTAAGTTTTAGTCATGCCTGCAAGGTGGGTACAAGTGCCGAAAGGAGACGTTTTCAGACACTTGGGAAAGACACAGGCAGCTACCGGCGAACAGCGGACGTTTGTGAGGAGGCTATTTCCAGTAAATTTTGGCTATCCTGCTGTACCAGGGTGTAAAGAATGATAACGTTCTAGCCATAGTTACTTAAGCGTATGCCCGCACATAAAATTCGCTCTCACGGAACTTAAAAATGGATACAATTTTCACACTAAATGCAAGAGGGAATATTTTTCTCGAAGTAACTAGCAATGTTTTCAAAGTGTCTCAGTCGAGAATGATGACCGAAATTCAATATATGTTTAAAAACACCGTTCGTGACCTTAAAAAAAGCGGTGTGGACTATACGAAACTAAAAACAGCGCTAATTCCATCTTTAGAGCATAACGAAATTGGACTTATTTTCGATTCAACAGCAATAGAATCTAGCAGTTATGGTCGCGAGGTAATGCAGGCGATCTTACCTTTTCTAGACCCTAGAAGCACACATAGTATTCTTGCTGGAGACCTAGTCGCGAGCAACGAAGAACAGGAACTTGTATACGATATACTCTGTGAGAGCTTGATTCTTAAAAAATCGTTTGAATATAAACACAGCAATCTTCTCTTTTGCGTGTATTTAACGAATGTCACCGACGCGTCTTTGGAGAGAATCCATGAAGGGTTAAAATCATTTTCAGCGTATCTGGGATTCATTCCGACCACTTACGCTTCCCCAGCAAAGGCCTACCTTTCTACTATTTTAGTAAATGTATGCATAAAACGAGAGAACCTGATCATTCTCCCTCATGAGGATGATCGGTCGAACGATGAAAACATTAACATCACATTTTATCCGTTTGAGGACCTTGGATATAAAATAAGGAGCATTCAATCGCACGATTTCAGCCACTTTCTCAGCTATAAAATCGAGCGGCCTACTTGGCCAGGATTCGAGACAGATACACACTTCTCACTCAATGCAATTTCGGGTGTGGTGTCTCCGTTAGCAGGCATGGATATTAAAATAGAAGACGAGAAATATGAGTATTTAATAAAAGCAGGAAAGCTTATAAAAGGTGATCTTGTTGAACTTGACAGGGATCAGCTAGCGGTTCTCATACGCTCGAAAATTGAAGCAAGCTATATATATAATCTTCGCTATTTGAAAGATCATGATGCAAAAATATTTAACGTCGTAATTGAAGTACCACGATCCGGGTCAGGCCGCATTGCCCGCATGAACGTTGCTTTAGAGTATAAACCTGATGATCATCTTCTCCGAATGATCACATTCTTCTAGTCGGTTTCTGATCCAGAATTGCCCATGGTGATGCTAGCTATACCGAAAACAGGTTGGCGCTGGCGTCTACGGACGTACTAGAGGCTGCCTCGCAATCTCACCAGTTTCCTCAATCGACTTTTTTTGACTTCTCCGAACTCATTTCCAACGCTCTCAAACGTGCCCGCAATTTGGAAATGAACGTGACTAGTCGCTTGCCTGGCAAGACCCCCACCGTTTGGTTACTACTGGCAGCTTTTGGCCGATTGCTGCCAGTCACGACAGGCAGCAATCGGCCAAAAGCAGCCCCACCCGAGCGACCGCCTCCGACCCAGGGCAGAAATTCCCGGACGGCTTCTTACAATCAATTACTACTGCCCCCCATCAAAAAATTTAGAATAAATACGCTTTTTATAATACAGATATCCGGATCCTAATTGAAAAAAGAATGCCCCACTGACATAAAACACCACTCTAAACACTCGCCAATTTTATTTTTATTTAACCATTCCCACGGTACTTCCTTTTTTTGAGCGTCGCCTGTAGTTCTTTCATGTGTTTTAGATTGAGTGAAATTTTAAGCTCCACCACTTTGAAAATAATTTGACGAATCAAATCAAGAAATTCTTGAAGGAGTGAATCATCAACTGAGCTACTTCCGCTATGGACAATGCTAGATCTGACGCCATACATTGCTTTTACTTTACCTTCAATTTCAAAGCAGTCATCAGCATCCCGTCCTAAAAGAAATGCGCACTGTTCAGCCATTGTCGATACTATAGAAGAGCTAATTACTCCCTTTTCATCAACCTTCAGCAATACTTCCATTGCAACTGCCGCTTTAAGAAATGCGCTTGCCTTATTTTTTTCAATGTAAGCTTCGCCTACCCACTCAACAGCCCTTGAGATTTTTCTTCCTATTTCGTCGAGCGGATCCACTACGTTTGATATTAATCCCGAGCTTACATCTGTACCTTGGCAAAGATCGGGGCTTAACAAATGATTAATATCAACACTCTCCCTGAATCCTAGAAATTCCTCTTCCCCACCAAAAAACCCATTAACGCTTGTAATTATGGCACGCTGAAATGGATCAAAACGTAAGTGCATAACACCCGCAGCATGAGTTTTATTCCTATCACCCAGTAGAAAGGCGATTAGCAAGTCAAGTGTATTGAACGCCGTATTGGCAAGCTCTAACGCTTTTATTTGATCCCTGACCATTGAACGATGTTCAACTATTACTCTATCAGTCCCTTCTCTAAATTTATGCTTGCAGCTCTCGAAAAGAGACTCGATCTGATCGGCGTGTCTCGGAATCGCATAAATAGTTATCGGGCCAATTATCTTTGGCTCCAACAATCCAGTTGAGTCCGCCCCGTGGAGTGTTTTTAACGTACTGTGAGCCTTAACTTTACAGGCTTCAAAAAGATCAATAAATTTTAAAAGTTTTTCGGTGATATTACTATCGTCAGAGCTTTTACAGAAGACATGCGATGAACGGATGACTGTTAATAAAGTCTGTTTAGAAAGATCTTTGCCTGTGTTGGTTTTTAAAAAATCCGAAACTCCCCTGTTGAAGGCTTCAGGGTCGGTCTTTTTTATCACATTCTCGATCGTGCCGGCCGCTGAAAAGGGGGGAGGGCCTCTAATACCGGACGATCCAGCACGCAGGCATCAAAAATACTTTTCAATATAGATGTTTCTTTTTTTGAAATCATGAAATTTCCTTATTCAAAGCAGTCCTGATTTCTGAGCTAAATCAATCACGATGTGCCGTTTCGAGGTGGCTCCCCCCTCCATCTCGCCAAAAAGTCAGGAGGAGCAATTGAGATCAGTCGTAATGTCCTTCGACCACCCCGAGTCGCTCGGTTAGCGCAGCAGAGCGGTTGTTGCTATGGAGTTGCTACCGTGGCCCAATAGCGAACAGTATCTGCCCATTTTCTGCAACGGCCCCTAGCAGCCATCTATGAACGTAACCAAAAATCTGTAAACTATCTCAGTTCGTCTATATGCCAGCCGTTTGCCAGCTTGAATTCTGGTTGGATTAACTGGTTACTTAGCATTGGTTTAGATTCACCAAAAGAATCAGTTTCGTCCAAAATCAATTCAAAACCTAGTTTTTTCCAGAACTGATTCCTGCTGTTTTTATCCTCAGATGTCTTGGCATCGTCAATCGATAAATAGATCGGCGCAACTGGAAGTTCGGGAAGGCTTTTTGCCCAGTTGACTATAAGGGCCATAAAAAAAGATCCTAGCCCTATACCCCGAAGTTCGACTACCTCGATATACCTGCTGCCGGCACCTATGTCGACGAAGCCCGCATCTTCACCAAATGGAGCTTCGTAATAGGAAGTCCAATTGGCTACAGTTGTTCCTTGAGGAATAAGAAGATCTCCAGATTTATAGGTGACATTGATAGTGAAGTCATCATGACTTTTGCTGGTAACCAGCAAGATCGTATGGCGTTGACCAGCGGGGCCTATAACGGTCAATATTTCTTTCATGCTTGAGAGGCTTTGTTCATTTTTTAATGCTACCGTGAATTTTTAAGTGTAAATCGAAGTTTTAATTTATTACGGCTATCAATTTGGATGCCATTCGGCCCGTAGCAAATCCTTCGGTGTTTACGAGTTCGATGACGCCATCAATTCCTACGTCGCCCAGTGCCAGTTTCACGCCAAATCAGATTCCGTTGAGACGCAAAAAATTGTACGGCAGCAACTCCTAGGAGTTCTTGTGTATACGTTATGCCTCTTGGTAAATCCATTGCAAATCCTATATTTAGTTTTTCACTTGGGAGGGGGTAGCGACGCTATGCCGAAAATAGCAAGAGTCTGGAGGCTAGGCGTCCGCTTTTGGCCCATAGTGTGTAAAAACGCATATGGACTCGCGGTGACGGTTACGCATCCGGTTCGAAGACACCCGCATCCACGAGCATCTCAACTAATGCCTCTGGCCATACCGTTTCTCCAGTAGATCTCAGCTCGGGAGCGGACCACCAGTGATGATCTGCCATGACCTGAGTCTCGTGTAAGGTCCATTCGGAGCTGGAAAGGACAAGGTTTTCTGCGTGCACAACGAAATACTGCTCAACTGCCAATACCGTCTCGCCGCTGGGCAGGAGCATTGAAAACCTGCGATCTGCCACAGGCCCTACAACTGTGTTGACTTGAATACCGGTCTCCTCACGCAGTTCACGTATTGCCGCGGCGTGAAATGTTTCTCCATCCTCAAGGCCACCGCCAGGGGTGGCCCAGTAATTTCTCCCGGCGAAGGCACCGTCTTTGTGAAGAAATTTGAAAAGCAGGACATCTCGAGAGGGGCTTATAACTAGTAATCGTGCTGCCTTTCGCTCACGCATTTAACGTATATCTTCCCTAAAATTTGAGATGTGGAGTGCAGTCCTGATTGGCGGGGGCGCCCACCTAGCTCGTAGCGTTATGATGGGGTAATGATACTTCAGCAGGGCTGCCCATGAAGCGCTTCATCCAAGGTGAACATCGCGGCCAAAGCACATTGCTTCCCGAGAGCCTCGACGACTACGTCAGCGATACCAACCCCGTGCGCATAGTCGACGTCTTCGTCGACGAACTGGACTTGGTCAATTTGGGTTTTGAAGGTGCTGTTCCTGCTGATACTGGCCGGCCTGCTTACCATCCTGAGGTCCTGCTGAAGATCTACATCTATGGCTATCTCAACCGCATCCAGTCGAGCCGACGCTTGGAGCGAGAAGCTCAACGCAACGTTGAGCTGATGTGGTTGACTGGGCGTTTGATGCCGGATTTCAAGACCATCGCCAACTTCCGAAAAGACAACAGCAAGGCTATCCGAGGTGTCTGTCGCCAGTTCGTAGTGCTCTGTCGGCAGTTGGGATTGTTCGGTGAGAATCTGGTCGCCATCGATGGCAGCAAATTTAAAGCCGTCAACAACCGTGACCGTAACTTCACCAGCGCCAAACTGAAGCGGCGCATGGAGGAAATCGAATCGAGCATCAGCCGTTACCTGACGGCACTCGATACTGCGGATCGGCAAGAGCCCACATACTCTGAAGCCAAGGTGGTGCGGCTGGAGGAGAAAATCGCCAAGCTGAAAGTGCAGATGAAGGAGCTTCAGGCGATTGAAATACAGCTCAACGAGTCACCAGACAAACAGGTCTCACTGACCGATCCAGACGCCCGTTCAATGATGACGCGCGGTACGGGCATCGTCGGCTACAACGTACAGACAGCCGTCGATACTCAGCACCATTTGATCGTTGCTCATGAGGTGACCAATGTCGGTTCCGACCGCGATCAGCTCAGCTCAATGGCTAAGCAGGCACGCGAGGCCATGGCATCGGATACTTTGTCGGTGGTGGCTGACCGAGGCTATTTCAAAGGTGAGGAAATCCTGGCTTGTCACAATGCGGATATCACCGCGTATGTGCCCAAGCCCATGACATCAGCAGCCAAAGCTGATGGGCGTTTTAACAACGACGCTTTTATTTATGACGCGGCGAAAAATCAGTATGTATGCCCAGCCGGAGAAACGCTGATATGGCGTTTCTCCAGCGTTGAGAAAGGCATGAAGTTGCATCGATATTGGAGTTCAAAATGTCAGGGCTGTGCGTTGAAATTGTCGTGCACACCAAGTAAGGAGCGGCGAATCCGACGCTGGGAGCATGAGGCGATATTAGAGGAGATGCAGCTTCGGCTGAGCAAAGCGCCGGACATGATGCGAATCCGCAAACGCACAGTGGAGCATCCCTTTGGGACGCTTAAACAATGGATGGGCGCAACACATTTTTTGACGCGAAGGTTGGAAGGCGTCAGTGCAGAAATGAGCTTGAACGTACTCGCCTACAATATGAAGCGGGTTATGAAAATCCTCGGCACCACCATCTTAATGAAGGCGTTGTCGGCCTGAAAGGGTTGGCTTCGTTGCCTACATGGTTCGCCAGAAGCCTCGCTGAAGCCTCCACACCCCCCTAGTAACGACCCGCAAGCTTGCTGCGAGCAACTACGCGGCTAACAACCGTCGGCGCTGCGCGCCGACAGTACACCACCTCGTTTTTACACACTCTGGGCCGAAAGCTGTCGTAGTGAAACATCACATGGTGGGTAGGGACTGGATGATGCCTAGCACAATGCGCATCATTGCCTCTCCTGTCATGCTGACACGGCAGCAGAAGCGCTGCTGGCTTCTGACACCAACAGCTGGCGCACATCCTAACCATGCTCGGGGTTCGAGCAACGCCACAGTCGTCCTTTGACAACAAAATCGTTGCCATCTGGAGTATTACGGCCCATCCCACCCCCTCCAACCTGCGATTTGTTAGCGCTGTCCCCATCTCGCAGAACCAGAGAGTCAACTGCCGTTACTTAGACCCGATTCTGTCACGCCTGCTCGATTCCAGCTTATAGTGGTGTCCATGAGCCAGTAAGCGCGTTAGGTATGAGTTGCACGAAGCCGAACCTGCGACCTACAGGCCCTGCAGTGAAATGCACACTCTTATTTAATTGTTGGATGGAACCGCATGAAAGCCGAAGAAAGCACCGTAGGGCATATTCTCACTGATCAAATCTGCTACCAAATCCCTTCGTACCAGAGACCCTATTCATGGAAAGCCGAGAACGTCCAACAACTGCTTGAGGATGTCTGGGAGGCTTATGAAAATAAGGACGAGGAGTATTTCATTGGTTCCCTCATTACAATTGAAATTGAAAGAGGTAAGCGCTACGACGTAGTCGACGGTCAGCAGCGTCTTACCACTCTCAACCTCATTCTCGCTCGGCTGCGTGATCATGTTGAAGATGGTGCTGCGAAGGCAGTGCTTGGTAAGCGTGTACTTCCTCGTAACGAGCTGACCGGCGAAACGGAAACGCCTCGTCTTTTGTTACGTCGAAAGGATCAGATGTTCTTCCGTCGCCATGTACTCGACTCTCAGTCTCTCCCATCGCCATCTGAGCGCAGCAAACTTGATGCCCCACAGCAACGCATTACAGAAAACCTTGAGACCATCGACTGTTTTTTCGGTCAGGAAGATCAGCAAACGCTGAAGCTTTTCGCCAATTACCTACTGTGTAAGCGTATGGCCAAGGCATCTTGCAAGTGATGCTGCATCGCTCATTCCAAATGTACTTAGAGCAACGTTGTCAGAACGCATCTACGGATGTACTCAAGCCCTTGGATTGATCATCTCCTCTTCTG